>JASGEW010000083.1:0-15717 GCA_047606125.1 Niabella sp.
AATGACCGCAGATTGTGTAGAAACTATGAACTACTCATGGAATCATCGGAAGAAATGGTCAAACTGTCCGCTATAAAACTTTTATTGAATAAATTTTAAACAGGCTCTAAGATCAAAAAATTGCTTTCCTGCTGCTCCTGTTTGTAAAACATTGTCAGGTAAGAAAGGAAGTTAAATGAGCCTTCAAAAACGACCAGTTCTTTCGCCCCGTTATCAATGAATGTAATGTCTTTGGGAGAACTGCTGCCCTTAAATTTTTCATTACGCAGTTCATAGCCGCCGCTGTCATTTTTAAAGCCCAGGGCGTAGTAGGTTCTGTCCCCCAACTGGTACCGTACTTCGCTTAAATATTGTTCTGCAATGGCAAGGGGAATACGCCTGTGATGCAGGTAACGCACCAGGCTAAGCGAGTTAACCGGGTGGGCGGAAAGTATCTTAATCGTTTTGTTATTTCCCGGCTTGTCCGGCAATCGCTGATGCGCATCCAGTTTTACGGATGGCCCGGACAGCTTTTGTAAAAGATCGGATATGCTACACTGGTGGTATAGGATACCGAAATCAACCAGGTTGCCGCCTTTGCCCTCCGCAAAATCATACCAGCGGTTCAACTGCCTGTTTATTTTAAAAGAAGGTGTTTTATCTGCGTGTAAAGGGGAATGATACCAGTAACTATTGCCGGACACCCTTGCCGGTTCATGACCTAAGCTGGAAAGGTACTGCACCATATCCAGCACTTTTGCTTCATCGATATTCATACTACACTATTTTCAAACTTCACAAATCAACTATCGAAAACAAAGGTATGTATGACAACATCGCGAACCATTACCCCTTTAAAAACTAAAGAGGTTTAAAGAAGTAACAGCGCAATAATTAGTTAAGAAGGGTTTTCTTCCTCTTGCGGCGGGCGTTGCCGCGCGTTCAGGTAATCATCGGTATAATCAATACAAATTTCTACCCACATGGGTAAATGATCCGACATTTGATGCGTGCGCCAATAAGTTTTGTAATAGGCGCTTTTATTAGTGCGTGGCGTTCCTGCCGCGGTGGTGTTATAGGCTTCGCCCATATCCTTGATATATTCGGCTTCGTCTTCTGCCCTGAACACTACATCATAGTAATCGAATACCCCGGCTTTACCGGTAGTATTAAAACGCCCCGGTCGTACTTTAAAAGCGATCTGGTCGTAAAATTTATTCTTCAGCGCATTGGATGGCAGGTGCTGTAATTCCTCCGGGATAATGAACCCGGCATTGACAATCGCACCATAAGTGGAATCCGCAGGATCATAAATATTGAAGTCGCCTAACAGGATATTGTTATTAGACCATTCGGTTTTGCCATCCGCTCTTTTGGAAAGCGTTTCGGCAATCGTTTGAATTTCGCGTATCCGGTCGGCATTATTGGGTTTGGCATCGCCATATAAAATATGCACCGTGGTCAACTGGAAGTTGGTCCAGCCAGCCGTAAAGCCACAGGTGTAAGGCGTACGGGCAAGCTGTTGCACCGGCTCGTAGATCGTCTGCCCTGTGTCGGGGTCTTTTTTCTGAAACGGGGGCAGCACCAGCTCCCCGGCCAGCCCGCCGAACTTTACTTTGCGGGTGTCAAATACAAAAGCCAGCCGTTCTTTGTTGCCCTGGTTGCCCGCAGTAACATCGGTAATTACATAGTGCCAATGACTGCCTAAAATTTGTATCAGTTTTTTGAGCGCTTTCAGGTCGTCCCTTACTTCCTGTATAGCAATAATATCAAAATGGGAAACGATCTCGGCGATATAATAAAAAGATTCCAGCAGCCTTTCGCCATAAGCGGGGGAATCAAATTCCCGGATATTCCAGGTAGCCAGCAGCAGGTTGCTTTCCAGTTGTTTGGTGGGTACTTCGGCCTTCAGCTTTTGACGCAGTGCCAGCAGGCGTTGCAATGTGCGCTTTCCCGCAGGCGTACCGGCCTGAATAAATTGATAAAAAGGCATAGTAGCAATTTTATACAAAGGTAGCCATTCAGTTGCTCAACCCCTTTACATTTTAAAGGGGTTGTTTCGGTGTAAAATAAAGATGCAAAAGTATTTTTACAGAGTGAACAGGATTAGTGAAATTAAAAAATAAAGTATGTTAAGTGAAAAAGAATTGTCGTTGTTGTTTGAAACATTGTTAAGCACGCCGGGTATGAACGATGCAGTAAAAATTGATCTGCGCATCCCGCGTAAAAATGTGCTGCTGCTGGCGAAAGTGATCGAGAACGGGTTGCAAAACAAGCCGGGCGATGCGGTGGAGGGGTTGATAAAAGCGGCCGGAGCGGATAGCCGCGAAGCGTTGCAGCAGATTAGCGTTGAGCTATTGCAAAAGGCTGGTCTTTCCGATATGAACAGCAAGCTGCATATTTTGCAGCCGCCCGCCAAAGAAAAATGAAAAGGCTATTTTATCAGCTTCCATATCCAATGCAGCAGTACCAGGAGTAATGCCGCTATGCCCATAAGCAGGCTTCCTGCCAGTCTGAACAGGCTGGCGATAAGATACAATAAACCAGAGATAAGCTGCCCGCCATTGTTGCGGGCGGCTTTACCAGATACAGAGTAATAATATCCTCTTGAATCATCATCGTTAAGCTCCCAAAAAGTCATATTGAAAGGTAAAAAGGTCGGGCGCTTCCAGTGCCATCGAAGTGCCATATTTCCGGTTTATAAATTAATTACACATCCGTCCTGGCAGTCATCGGCTTCTTCAACGGCTGCTTCATACGTGCTGAAAGACTTTACGTTTCCCTCTTCGTCAAGTGCAAATTGCGGGTAAGGGAATTTTTCGATCACGTAAAAAGTTTCGGTTACCTCCGGTACGATTTCATCCTGCTCTAAATAATCCGCTAAGGAGATGCTGCTGTAATCGTCCAGTTCTGTAAGCAGCGCCTTCACTTCATCGGGATAGTCGTCTCCTTTCAGGATGCCGGTAATTTCGATGTCATGCTCGCGTAAATGAATTTCTTTTACGGCTGCATACTGAACATAACCATATTTGCTGTAAAAAGGAAAATCGGGAACGTCATCATAAATGTCTACTGTCCATTCTTCGTCCTCATCGCCTGTCGCTGAAAAAAGTATAACGCTTTGCTTTTGCATTACTGTCTGTTCAATTGCATGCTGTGCAGCTGCTTTAATTTCATTTAGTTGTTCTATAAATGTTCTTTTCATGATGATAATAATTTAAAGTGCTCAATATTCAAGTTTCTTTAATGTTTCTCTTATTTCCCGGTCTGCGGGTTCGGGATCATTATATAAAGTGTACAGGTTGTCGCTGACGCCGTCCGGCTCAAAAGGCCCGGATACAGGCGATGCGCCGTTATCTATATTGTCATAGTCAACTAAAACATAGCGCAGATCAACATTAGATAACACAGCGGTGAGGTTGCCGCCCCTGATCTCGATAATTATTTTGATACGTTTCATTTTTATAGCATTTAATTTTTAAGAAAAAGGATATAAAAGCCGGACTGGAGCTACCAGTCCAGCCGTTTAGCGATCTCGTTTACTTCGCTCATGGGTATTTTGTGGCATCCCACTGTAAAAAAATCGGGGGTTACGGCGGTTACCTTAAACCCGTCAATGTGGTAATTAAAGCTGGTGGCATTTTTTGCAAGCGCCGCTTTGATAAACCGCCAGGTGTCAAAGGGGCAGAAAGTGCATGTGAAGGACGGACAGATTATTTCATACGGTGCGATCTGTAAAGTATCTTTCCGGGTAGCTGAAGAGAGAAAATAGTCCGTTTTCGTCACAAAAGAGCGCTTCCACAGCATAGGCGGATAACTTTCATAATCGGGTTGCTGTTTTCCGCGATCGCGCAGTTTTTTTGGCTGTTTCGGATCCCTCAGGGGAGACATAGTTTTTTTAACGGCGTTTCCTGCATCGGGCAACAGACGTTGCTTATACCGTTGAGTACATTTTTATAATTGTACCCGTTCTTACAAAAACAAATAGTTTCAACTCTGACCGATTCCGATTTTGTGCAGAACGAATGAATACAAAGGCAGAAACCAGAAGTATTAATAAAAGCTTTTTCGCTCCAAAGAAAGTTCAGAATACTCCGGCATCAGGAATGCTTACGGGCGTCTTCCAGTTTTTCAAAAAATCCAATAGCTTCAAGATATTCCTGTAAGGCCAAACACTGGCTTTTACTGAGCGCATTTAAAGGCAACCTGCAGCCGCCCAGATCCAGGCCCGTCATCTTAATGATCTCCTTTTGCGCAGGTATTGAAGCAAACATACTCAAGGCTTTTATCATTTTAATACACTCGTACTGAACAGAGGCCGCTTCTTCCAGTTTACCTTGTTTGAAAATATCCATGATATTTAAATACATCGGTGCGGCAAAACAGTACGTGCTGCCAATGGCTCCTTTAGCTCCTATACTTAATGCAGGTAAAAGTAATTCATCATATCCAAAAAGAACGTCAAACTTTCCATTCTTATATTGCAGGCAATCCTGGTACTCATGCAAGGTGCTTGCTGTGTATTTCACACCAACGAGGTTGGGTATTTTTTCCTCAGCACATTTTAAAAAATCAATCACGCTCACCGTAACACCCGTTACAGTTGGTATGTGATAGTAATAATACGGCGTATCCGGCGCTGCTGCAGCTATTTCCGCCATACAGTCTGCGAGGTTTTCTGCGCAGGATGGCTTAAAGTAAAAAGCAGCCACTGCTGAAATAGCATCTGCGCCTGCACTTTGCGCATGTGCTGCCAGTCTTTTTGCTTCTTTGATGGAACTATGCCCTACATGGGGTAAATACACGCATTCTTTTATTTACTGCCTTTATATACTCCTCCGTTACCGCCATCCGTTCCTCTGTTGTAAGGCTCAATCCTTCCCCATTTGTACCGCCAACAAAAACACCTTTTACACCATCTGCAATCAGCCTGTCTACGATAACAGGTATCAGATCCAGCTTCAATTCTTTTTCTTCATCAAAAGTGCTGAATGTTGCGGCCAGTAATCCCTCTGTTTTTTGTATATCCATTTTAGTTAATTATCTCTTTTAATTTTATCTTTTGAAATACCAGCTGTGCCTGGCTTCCTTCATATATAACCCCGATCGTATTATTATCTACAGATGTAATACAGGAGTACCCGCTTCCGTTTAATTCATCCAGCAAGATATATTTTTCAGGAGGCCAGGTTTTGCCGTCATCATAACTTACCTTAAGCGTCATCCTGTGGCGTTTAGTTGTTGAATTAGGGTTTAAAAAAAGCAATACCGTTTTCCTGCTTTCGTTTGCTGATGTATATTCATGCTTAAACAAACTGAACATGCAGACCGGTTCGGGCAGCGCTTTACGGGAAGTAGCATGCTCTGTCCACGTTTTTCCCAGGTCCTTTGTTATTGCTACAGAGCGACCATTTCCTTCGCCTGTTATACCTTTATTTGCATTGGTCCTCATGTTCAGCATTATTGATCCATCTGTTAATTGCACCGCGGCGCATTCTGTTGTGGATGTTGCAACAGCCGCATTGCCGGTCTTCCATGTTTTACCGCCGTCTTTGCTATAGGTAATACCGGAGAACGCCTTACCCGTGGCATCCCGGCCCTGTGTAGGAAGTACCAGTGTGCCGTCATCCATCGTAAACCCTCTGCCCGGTGCAGGCGCCCACAGCCACCACTCCTTTTTCTTGCACATGGGTGTAAGATTTACGGGCTCCGACCAGGTTTTGCCGTTATCCGTACTTTTCACCATTAAGAACTGGGAGGTTTGCTTTACATCAAATCCCGACTGAGATCCATGATCCCTCCACTGATGGTTCCACTGTTTGCTGGAATCAGTAAGCCCTTCTATCCAATGTCCTTTTTCATCCAGAACACCATGCATCCATAATCCGGCAATAAACAGGGTACCGGTTTTTTTATCAACTAATATGCAGGGGTCTGATACCCCATTAAAGTTTTCGGGAAGGCCGCCCCATGTACCCCTGTCAATGACCCTTTGCACCGGCAGCCACGAATTGCCGTGGTCGGTGCTCCTGCTGATTGCAATATCAATATCGCCCTGCAGATCACGCCTTGACTCGTACCGGGCATCATAAACAGCAATTAAATCACCATTGGAAGCCGTTACCAATCCCGGGATCCTGGAAGTATTGATATTATCCTGTTTTGACCGGCGAACTGCACTGGCTATACGATATATGCCCGGCGTTGCCTGCCGGTTCTGCAGTTTTTCGCCGTTAACAGTGATACCGGATACCTGAAATGCCACTTTGTTCTCCACATCGGCGGCCGGCCTGATCTTCAAACCAACCCACACATAATTGATCCCCGGGTCCAAACGCAAATTGCCCTCCACCTTCATGTTAGTACCCTTTATAGGTGATGCTACATCACAGGAGCCAAAAAGAGCTGCTTCCAGTGACTTTTCTTCAGTAAGATAATTACTGTCTGCGTTGCAATAGATATTAATACCTTCTATATCTTCTATATGATCACTGCCGGCAAGGTCAATCATCACCTGATTTAGAAATGACCGGTGTTCAGTTGTATTTGCTTCAATTGCTATCCTGGTTACAGTTGTATATTCCTTTTCCTTTACCAGGGGCACCACATAACGCCGCTCATTAAAACCGGTATGCTGGGCAAAGCACACTATTTCCAAAAAAGAAAAGGTGAAGAAGAACAAATATTTAATCATACGGATCTATCAATAGTTTTTGAGTTTAAACAAGCGCTATTAGCTGGTACTATCCGGAATAGCCAGGGCGATCATAACGGTTTTTTGTACAACAATCATCTATAAGGCATAACAACAATCCATAATAATTTTACGAGGCAACAGACCGGCAATGGCATTTTATACACTTCATTTCCCCCTTAAATTTATACAGTTACCGGCAGTGGTTGCCAACCCCGTAAAAATATAAAATAAGTAGTTATGTACTATATAAAAAATCAGGGCGTACGCATAAATTTTATTTGATACTGAACAACATATTCATTAAGATTTCATTGCTCCAGCCTGCAATGTTTCTTTTTCTTTTGATGCTTATCTTTTTGGCTCCTGTTCTGCCGGGTACCTGGTAATGGCGCAGCATGTTTAAGACGATCTTGTTTAACAGGGAAAAATTTTGAGCACTATGTTCGCTTTGCTTTTTAGATGCGTCTTGGCCAAAACACACATCCAACACCCAATGTAATTGATTTTCGATACTCCAATGCAGGCGAATAGCCTGGTGGTACCATGCCGCATCAGCTTTTTTACTGCTGATGTAATAGCGCGTAGCCTTCTGTATTAACCCTGTTTTTTTATCTTCCCGGGTAGCCAATACTTGGATGATACAGTATAGTGAGTGCCAGTTTTGAGACCTGCATATCCAATCTAAATCGGTAATAACACTGGTTGTTCGGGTCTCTATGCGGCCATGGCCCACATCTTTGCTGCTGTACGTGTTTGCAGCACGATCATTTGCAAAGGCCTCTTGTATATCCTGGTGTAAAAATTTCTGATTATCCTTTACAGATAGTATGTAATCTGCTTCTTTGTTGATAATCGCTGCTGCAATATCCTATTGGCAGCCCATCGCATCTATGGTGATAATGCAGCCTTTTACAACCAACAATTCTAACAGGGCCGGGATGGCTGTGATCTCATTACTTTTCTCATCTACTTTATGTTGTCCCATTACCAAGCCATTGGTACTGCACCAGGCACTTACCATGTGTACAAAATATTTATCATCTGTTTTCTTACTGCCCCGAAGGGTTTTGCCATCTATATGTATCAGTCGGCCTTCGGTAATATCTGCTATGGAGGCAATCCAGCTACTAAAACACTTTTCAAGGGACACGGGGTTTACATAGCTGAAAAACCGCTTAAAGGTGTCATGAGAGGGAGGACGTTCGCCTATATCTAAAAAAGTACGCAGCCAGGCTTCTCTTGCTGCTACTCCAAAATCTTCTATATCCTCCCAATCCTGCGCCCCGCATATAATGGCACATATACTAATGCCGACTATACTTAACAAACTGTGTTTGATGTAACGGCTGTCTCGGTAATCTTCTAAGGAACTAAAATGTTCTAACGGGTTGGTATGCATCTGGATAAACTTTGTATTGTTCGTAAATGAAAAGTTCGCATAACTTCAACAACTACTGATAATCAATAATATTTTATGCGCACGCCCTGAATAAAAAATGTATGTATTATTTTATCTCCAAATTTTTTTTCCAAATAAAATATTGCAGTGTACACTTTCTTTAAGAAGGCCTGTTCAGAGCTGTATGCACGCGTTGCAGAAGCAAGCCTGCTTATACAATAAAACGGATAAGAAACGCTATTGGGTGTATGATCCCTCCACCCGGTAAACCAATGCCCCCTGCCGGGCCAATTGCTGCCGCAGCTCATGCCCGCTGAGCTCGCTGACTCCAATCTGTTTGCCGGCACACATGGCAGCCGCCACTCCCGCAGCCTCTCCCAATGCCATGCATTGCGCCTGCACCCTTACGGAAGCAAAAGCTTCACGGGTGGCAGAAAGACAGCCACCTGCTACCAGCACATTACGGGAACCTGCCGGTACCAGGGCCCGGTAAGGAATCGGGTAGGGCTTATTGATGAAATTCACCTCCTGCTGCGGGGTATCGGAGCGGTGGATGTCTATCGGGTGGGCACCATACGCAATTGTATCCTCAAAATCCCGCGGTTCCAGTATATCCGCTGCCTGCATTGTGTACAACCCGATAATGCCCCTGGTTTCACGGATGCCAACCTGGGTGGCGGTATCTATAAGGTAGGCATCTTTAAAGGCCGGGTTGTGTTTTCTGAATGCATTGGTGATGGCAAAAACATCCTTGCGCAACTGTTGTTCTGCATCGGAAATATCGCGCCCTACGGCGGCATTCCCTTTATACCGTGTTGCGTTCACTGAAACTTCGCCCTGCCGGATGGTACTGCCCTGTACCGCCCAGGGTCCTCCAAAATTATGGATCCTGTTACCGGCCATCTCTGCTTCCAGGAGTTTTCCCAGCTCCCGGTTGGCGTATTTTACACCATCCTGGGCCATTACTATTTTTATATCCGCGGTATTAACACCGCCCAGCCGGAAAAACAGGCTCATGGGCTGTAATTCACCTTTCTTTTTGTTCCGGAACTCCCAGGGCAGTCCGCTCCTGCTGATCACATCCCCGGTTCCTGTGCAGTCAATGATATAGCGCGCTTCAATGGCCTGCCGGCCCGATTTATTTTCAACAAGGATGTGCGAAATGCACCCGGGCATATCTTCGCCGGGTATGCATCCAACCACGCTGGTATGCAGCAGCACCTGCACACCGGCCTCCTCCACCATCCTGAGGGAAATGTATTTATAAACTTCGGGGTCGTACGGTATGTTACCGCTCGGGAGATCGATAACAGCACCCTGCAAGTCGTGCATCCTGTGCAGGAACTCATCGGGTATGCCCCGCACAATGCGCTCACCGTTGCAGTTAAATTTACTGATGGGGCCTACCATACCTGCGGTTGCCATGCCCCCTAAAAAACCATAATGCTCTATCAGCAGGGTCTTTGCGCCATTGCGTGCGGCTGCGATGGCGGCAATAAAACCCGAGGGCCCGCCGCCGCAAATAACCACATCTGCCCTACCGGTTACAGGTATCTTTTTTGATGGCTCTGTTATAAAATCAGTTTTCTGCATCATCCGTATATTTCTTCGTATGTAGCTGCGCTACGATTTTTTGTCATTGAATTAAAACTCCCTGCTGTCTTTCAGCAGGCACTTACACAGGTGGTTCCTGTTCTTCTTTTTTTGCCTGTTTGCCAGAAAACAACCGGCTGCACAGGTAGCCCGAAAGAAAGCAGGACAGCATACCGGTTAAACTATAGATCATAAAATGCGCCGTGGTATATACACTGATGTAGTACTGCACTGCGGCACTTATAACAAACCCGGCTATTGCGCCGGCGGTATTTGCTTTTCTGGTAAAGATCCCCAGAAGGAAAAGACCGGCAAGCCCCCCGGTAAGCAGGCCCGTTAACCGCCGCACCATATCCCACAGGGAGCCTACTTTATACACAAACATGTACACGGCCAGCGCCGTTCCTATAAGACCAAAGGCCACAAAGATCACTTTTGCCAGCGGAAGCTGCCTGGAGGCCGCTATCCTGCGGAATCTTGTTACATCCGTAATAACAGCGGCAGACATACTGTTCATAGTACTGCTGATGGTAGACATGGCTACGGCGAATATGCCGGCCACTACCACGCCTTTAATGCCCACCGGCAGCTCATTTACGATAAACCAGGGATAGATGGATTCCTGGGTAGGCAGCGTGATATCCAGTTTCTGCGGAAAGGCCTGGTAGTAAGCAAACAGGGCGCTTCCTATTGAAAAGAACAATACGGAAGACAGCACGATCAGGATACCATTTGTCCATACACCGCGGGAGGCGCTTTTGATATCCTTTGTGACCAGGTATTTCTGGATCACCGTCTGGTCTGAAATATAAGGAACCATGCCGCCACCGATCCAGTACGATAATGCCACAAAAATGGTCACTTCTGAAAAGCTGAATTTCCAGTTCACAAAACTGAATTTTTCAAAAGCCTTATTTACCGAGATCACTTCCTGCAGGCCCCCGTCCAGCCGCCATACCACTACCAGGATGCTGAGCAAAGCGGCCAGCAAAAACACAAACACCTGCAGAACTTCTGTCCATATTACCGCTTCAATGCCGCCCCATGCACCATATGCCGTGGAAAACAACCCGATGACCAGGATACAGGTGAGGGGATCGCCGCCGGTGATGGCCGCTACCGCAAGTGAGGGCAGCAGCAACATGATCCCGAACTTGGCAGCCTGAAAACTTAAGAAGCTGATGCTGCCCAGCAGGCGTACCGCGGGGCTGAAGCGTTTTTCCAGGTACTCGTAAGCCGTGGTCACATTCAGCTTAAAATAGACCGGCACAATAAACAGCACGATCAATGGTGCTACCACCAGGCTGCTGATGGTCGGTAAAAAATAGATCCAGTTCTCGCTGTATGTTTTTGCTGGCGTGGTCAGAAAAGTGATCGCGCTCAGCAAGGTGCCGAATATGGCCACACCGGAAGCCCAGCCCGGCACACGGCCTCCTGCTTTATAATAATCATTCGTGGTCTTTATTTTCTTTTTGTATTTATAGCCGATCAGCAGGATGACGAGAAAATAGATCCCTATAAGTATATAATCAACGATCCGCAACGTTGAGGCCTGGCGGGGATGTACCTGCAGTTTCCAGATAGCAGCAGTACGGACAGCGGGTTTTACTTCTCCACCGGCAATAAAGATATCATCTCCCCATTTTACTGCCGGCGCCACCACCGGCGCCAGTCCGGGAAAATCGCTTACCCGTATCCACTGGTCGGTAAGTGTATGATAGGCCAGCACATCTTTTGAAAAACCGGGGTGCTGCGTCAATACTTCATTCAGCTGCTGCCGCAGGCTGTCCTTTGCTGATCCGCTGCTTTGAGTAAACTGTGCCAGCAGCTTCCTGAACCGGCGATGTACTTCATTATCCGCACCCGAAAATACCAGAATATGATTTAGCCCAATGGGTAATGCCCCGGCGCCTGAAATACAGCGGTCCGGTCCGTGCTGCAGGTGCACGTGCTGCAGGCCGCGCCATTGACCGGTGGCCGTGTTATAGGAATATCCATCGGATAACGGTACCGGCTCCCCGCCTGCTGCCTGCAGGCCACTGAAAAGATACAGGACATCCTGCCTGCCATTATTCTGCGCGGATAATACCGGCATCATCCTGGAAGGGCCCGGCCATGAAGGCAGCCGTTCCCAGTTAGCGGCTGCGGGGTCATTTCCTGATACATCCAATGAAAAGAAATCCGTTACAGAATGATCGTTCTCCGGAACCGAGGAACCACCTGCCACATACACTTTTCCTTTTAAATATACCGCTGCATGATAGGCCAGCGGAACCGGCAGCGGTTTATACTGCTGCACTTCAACTGTTTTAGCGGGTTCATTCCATTTCAACAAAAAAACCTGACCGGAATTTTTTTTACCATCTGTACCGCCGATGCATAGCAGCCCCTGCGGCAGTGTTACAGAAGCGCCGTATGCAACAGGGGCGGGCAACTGATACACTTTATCTGCCCACTGATAACCGGTGGCACCTTTTTTTTGCAATACAAAGATCTTATCGTTCCATATTTTAACGGCACCATTCCAGGGCGTTCCGCCTGCTGCAAAGCGGGTGCCGCCGGCTATTAACAGCGCATTATTACTGATGCCTGAAAAATGCCCGGCCAGCCCCTGGGTAAAAGCAGCAGCCGGCACAGCGGCATGTGGCTGCAACTGCTGCCAGGTAAAGGAGGCCGTATCATACTGCGCTGTACCCGGCAGACTATAGAATAATGCTGCTGACAGTAGCAGCAATTGCATCTTGCCGGTAAGGATGCCGGCCCGATTAAGAATAGATCTGTATATGTTATGCCTACACATTATTATCAGTACACGGATGGCCATTCAGTATAAGGTTTTAAATCTGATTTCCTGATCCGGTACACCCGCAGCCGTTGCTCGTTATGCCCCTGCTGACCTTCTTTTTCGGAACGACCGATCGTGATCAGCAAATAATCTTTTGTTGCCGTCAGGCTGGGATCAAGAATCTGTACAATTGACCGGCGGTTCCTGGAAGCAGATTTAGCCCCTGGTATCTCACTATTGGTGGGACTTATCCATCTTTCCACATCCATGAGGTATTCCCAGGTCTTTCCGTCACAGCTCCTGGCCAGCGCCAGCCGGTCGCGTGGCAGGTAGTTTACCAGTGAGGCATAGAGGTCGTCATATACCCATATCATGTAGAAAGTGGGCTTACCGGCATAAGGATCTTCGATCAGTGCAAAAGAAGACCGTGAATTTTTCAGTGAATCGCTGGGATGATCGCCCTTCCAGGTCACCCCGTTATCATCAGATATTGCATAATGAATGCTGGGCGCTTCTGACCAGGGTGTATATAAACGCAGCCTGCCGTCGGTGGTGTACATCACCTTGCTTTCGCAATAATGATCCAGCTTGGTAAGTGATTTGGTATCATTGCGGGATTCGTGCCAGGTTTTCCCCTCGTCATCGCTGTAATAAACAACCGATTTATGTCCTCTTGTGGGCTGCTCTACATGTGTGCGCCGCGTGATCACAAAAAAGATCCGCCCGTCGGGCATCTGTGTGATCTTATCGTTCATCGTTAAGGCATCCGGAACAAAATCCTGCCAGGTAACACCTCCGTCGGACCAGGTTTTTCCATCATCGTCTGACAGTTTAGCCCGGTACCGCAACGGTGCATCAAAAGCACGCTTGCCTGTTGTATTATATTCTGCCACCATTTTAAGGATCCTACCCGATTTTAAACGAAGAGCGCTATGGTGCGCATCATTATTGTATGGCCATGTAATGGGAAAAGGCCCTTTAAAAGTCGCTCCGCTGTCCATTGAATGATATTCCTCTGAACGATGCAGTAATATCAGCCCGCCATTCTTTTTTTCAACGATCGACGCTCCTTCCCGGAACTTACCATCTTCCGGGTTCAGGTTATACTCCAGCACTCCTTTATTCACCCTGCCCTGCCTGCTAAGCAACTCCAGCGTCACCTCATCAAAATATACCTGGGCCTGTTGAGCACAGAGTGCTACCCTGCCGGGCGATTGGTGTGTAAGCCTATCGGTTTCCAGCAAAGGCGTTTTTATATTATTATAAAAAAACTGTAAGGTATTGTTCCGGGAAACGATCCGGATGGTCTGCCAGGTCTGCTGTGGCACGGGAATGACCGCGCTTTTGGCCAGTATCTTTTCCTCAAAATCCAGCCCGCGCCGCTCGCTGATATACCAGTATTGTTTGCTGATGTTGTACCGGATGCTGATCAGCGCTTCTTTTGAATTGAACCTTACGGAAAAGCCCAGTGAAGCGTCTGTTTTTTTTGCAGCTTTTATATAAAAGCGCGTGGTAAAATACACATCCCGCTCAAACACATGCAGCCAGGAGTACGAGAGGTTTCCGGTAGTGCGAACGCCGTACACCTGATTTTGTCCTGTGCGTGCAATGGTCCAGTCATTTGCTGCGGGGTCTTCTATCCAGTACTCAGGGCTGGTGCCTGCGGCTGTTTTTTCAAAATCGTCCTCAAAATAAAAACGGGAGGTGTCTGTTGCGGTTTGTGCAACAACAGGAAAGCAGTATAGCAGCATTGCCAGCACCTTCAGCACTATTCTTGTCATAACGTTTTTTTTATCGTTGTGAAATATCCGGGCATGTTGTTATCTTGAGCGGAACCGGGAGGTATCTCCGGTTGATGTTCAATTGATGCATATCTTTTGAATATTTGTGGTGACAGTCCGGACCAATACTCCTTTTTTTATATGTTGTTATTTGACATTCTTATTGCTTTTCATTCCCCCAAAGGGTAGCATCAGCGCCCGTTTTTTCCAGCCAGATCTGCCGCCACCTGTTCACATCTGCGGGGCCTATTAACGGCTTTGGCTTCCGCATTTCCTTTGCAGGTGCAGGAGGCAGCTTCGCCGCTTTATCCTGGTACCAATATGCCACTGTGGCCATATCCAGCGTCAGGTTATTTGCCGTACCATGTTCTATAGTGGCCTTAAGGCTTTTATCAAAATACACAGGGTCAGCGATAAAGAAACGATAGGCATGCGCCCGCCCCAGCCATCCGAATTCATTGCTCACCCGGGCATAGCCATAATAGGGATGCATATATACTTCTTTGGGGCACCAGGAGGTATTGAAAAAATCTTCCGTGCCGGTGCCCAGTAAAGAGGGTTTTTCTTCACCGTCAATAAAGAACATATCATCCCCTTCTCCATACCAGTTAGAAGAAGGATTCTGTACATAATAATTAACGCCTACAAACTGCCCTTTTCCCTGGATATCTGCAAAAACATAGTTATCCACCCCGGTCGTATTTTTACCTTTCAGTGCAGCATCTTGGGGTTCTGGTACCGGCTTTGTCAGTGAATGATTGTACCAGGCATGAAAACGTCCTAGGTCCGGCGGCGGCGCTTTCGTTTCCACATAATCAATATAAAAATAAAAGGCTCTCAGTTCAACGCCCGTCTGGTTCTCTATTTCTATTTTCGCTCCTTTGGCAAAGGGCATGGCAAAATAAGATACCAGCGCGGAGCCTTTATCCGGGCCGGCAGCCAGTGGCTGTGAGGAAAAAATATACTGCTCTTCCCACCCCTGTCCGAAGAACGGGCCAATAGGCGCTTCTACCGAAGGATAGGTATTGCCGTCCCAGTACATTCTAAGGATAATATCATTCCTGCTGGCCTTGTCAAAACGCGGCGCTATGGTAATCCAGATATGGTTGATAATACCGGCTCCTTGTATTTCCGCCAGGATTCTTTTTTCGCCCGGCTTAATATTTACTAACCGGTCGTTATTTCCTCCTTCCCTGTCGTAGCTGCTGATCCTGCGGTTGTGCAGCCCGCTTTTGATTCTGGACAGGTTCAGCAGGTCTGTTGCAACCGGTTCCTGGCTGTGGACTTTGCCCGCCTGTAGCAGGAATAAAAAACACAGCAACCATATAATTTTTTTAATCTTATTTGTCATTATATTTATTTAGAGCCTGTTTAAAATTTATTCAATAAAAGTTTTATAGCGGACAGTTTGACCATTTCTTCCGATGATTCCATGAGTAGTTCATAGTTTCTACACAATCTGCGGTCATTGTCAAACCAGGAG
>JASGEW010000084.1:0-16055 GCA_047606125.1 Niabella sp.
CAAAGATGGAGTGTAGAAGGCGCACAAAAGATTGTCAATCTACGGGCATATAAAAAAAGTAAGCAATGGTACAGGGTCGAAGCGCTAATCAAAGCAGCCGCTTAATAATGCAATTTGTCATACACCCAAAATTAGTATCCGCTATTATCGCTTAATTTTTTACATTAGCTGTATGACTCCACTTGCAGAAAGGATGAGGCCGTGTGTGCTTGATGAGGTTGTTGGACAACAACACCTCATCGGTTCCGGCAGTGTTTTGAGAAAAGCAGTTGAAAACAGAACATTAAGTTCCCTTATTTTTTGGGGACCGCCGGGCACCGGCAAAACCACGCTGGCCAATATTATAGCCAGCGAACTTTCTATTTCTTTCTTTTCGCTGAGCGCCATAAATGCCGGTGTAAAAGATGTCAGGGAAGTGATTGATAAGGCTAAACAGGCACCGGGCAGTATTTTATTTATTGATGAGATACACCGGTTTAACAAAAGCCAGCAGGATGCGCTGCTCCATGCCGTAGAAAAGGGCATCATTACCTTAATTGGCGCTACCACCGAAAACCCGTCTTTTGAAGTGAACAGTGCATTATTAAGCCGCTGCCAGGTATATGTATTGAAGCCGCTGGATGAGAAAGATCTTTTGCAGTTATTACAACGGGCTATCCGGGAAGATGAACTGCTGAAGAAAAGGAAAATTGAACTCAAAGAAACAGGAGCGTTGATTAATATGAGTGGGGGAGACGCCCGCAAGCTGCTGAACCTGCTCGACCTGGTTTGCAGTTCGGGAAAGGATAAGATCATTATTACCGACCGGTTGGTAATGGATGTGGCGCAGCGCAAAATTACGCTGTACGACAAGGCCGGCGAGCAACACTACGATATCATTTCTGCCTTCATTAAATCTATACGGGGCAGCGATCCTAACGGGGCAGTATACTGGCTGGCCCGTATGATAGAAGGCGGTGAAGATGTAAAATTTATTGCCCGCAGGATGCTTATACTGGCAAGTGAGGATATTGGCAATGCTAACCCCAATGCTTTGCTGCTTGCTAATGCTGCGTTTGAGGCGGTAAATAAAATAGGGTACCCGGAAGCCCGTATCATTTTGTCGCAATGTGCCGTTTACCTGGCATCCTCTCCTAAAAGTAATGCTTCTTATGTAGCAATTGATGCGGCCCTGGCAGCTGTTCGGCAAACCGGCGATCAGCCCGTACCGCTGCATATACGCAATGCACCTACCCGGCTGATGAAAAATCTTGATTACGGAAAGGGCTATAAATATGCACATAGTTTCGAAAATAATTTTTCAGAACAGGAATACCTCCCTCAAAATCTTGCAGGCACTGTTTTTTATAACCCCGGTGATAACCCGAGGGAACACGAACTCCGGAATTATCTGAAAAAACTCTGGAAAGACAAGTACGGATATTAAGAAAGCTTTAAGCTTTATGCTTTAAGCCTTTGGCTTTATAAATGAAAAAACTGAGGAAAAGATATGTACTGGATATGTAAACCTTTTGATGAACTGCTGCTTGGCGAGTTGTACGCTGTACTGCAACTACGCAGCGAAGTATTTGTTGTGGAGCAGCATTGTTACTATCAGGATGTGGATGATAAAGACCAGGAAAGCTACCACCTGATGGGCTTAAAGGATGACCGGCTGATAGCTTACTCAAGATTATTGCCACCCGGCGTAAGCTATGAAGAACCTTCTATTGGCAGGGTTGTGCTACGCGCAGATGCACGCAGCACAGGTATTGGTAAAGAGCTGATGCAGGAAAGTATTACCAGAAGCCGTATACTTTTTGGAAAATTGCCTTTGAAAATAGGCGCACAATACCATTTGAAAAAATTCTATGAATCTTTAGGTTTCAGGCAGTGCAGCGATATTTATGACGATGCGGGGATCGAGCATATTAAAATGATACAAGACATACAATAAAAGTGGTATAGAAGTTCATCATGTTATATAAATAACCAACACTCCCTGAAGTGTCATTCTTTGACGCATATAATTGACTCGACTTCGCTCTGGTTTCCCTGTTGGTGTCCACCTGTTACAAATTCAAAATAATAGGAAAATATATCTGAACTGGCTTCAGCTACCCGAAAGGATGCCTGGATCCCGCCTTCCGGGACGTCTTATTCTAAAAACCTGTGGGCACCTGAATTACATGAAATAAATGGGAAATGGTATTTCTATTTTGCCGCAGATAACGGATCAAATGCCAATCATCGTATGTACGTAGTCGAAAACACTTTTCCTGATCCAATGGAAGGTAGTTGGGAAATGAAAGGCAAGGTTGCTGATTCTTCTGATCAATGGGCTATAGACGGAACTATATTGCAGTTTAAAGGAGAATTATATATGCTGGGAGCAGATTGGAAACGCAATTAAAGAGGGATCCCAGGTACTCCAAGGGCGCGATGGCGGCGTCTTTGTTGTTTATTCCACAGCGGTTATTGGGTAGATACATAAAGACAAACAATTGATTGTAGATGGGGTTACCGTTTCCCAGAAACTGGGCGACCGGTTAATAAAAGAACTTGAGATCCTTATTAGTGATGACAACGAAAGCTGGGAAAGCCTGGGTGTATTTACATTGAATAATATTGAACGCACCCGGCAATATCTTACGCTGCCGTCCAGAAAAAGATGCCGGTATTTTAAATTAGTGCCTGTATCGGGCTATGATGCCCAACCACAACCAGGACTGGCAGAGATCAGTGCTTTTGTTAAAGCAACGAACGATTGAACAGGTTTGTTTTAAAGAGCGGTTTCATAAACGATATAGTTGGAGTGGCACTCCAACTATTTTTTGTGGGCTACTTTTGTATTCATTCTGGTACTGTATCCGCCATAAACAGGATGCTAAATGGAGGTTGCATCTTTGATTTCTGACACAAGTATATGCCCCTCTTTATATTGGGTAAATACAAAGTCGGACTTATGTAGCGATTGCTCCCTGATCATATCGTGTACCATCAGCAACAGCAAAATGACATCCTGAATAAATTCATCAGATTCAGATCTTGCAAGTACAGATATAACCTGTTCGTATGTTAGTTTCCGGTTTGTCAAGGTTAAGTAATTCTATTTGGTTCGCCAAAGGTAACATTTAACAAAGAAATCTTTATCTTATAGGTATAAAATCTTTTGTGATCG
This sequence comes from Niabella sp., assembly GCA_047606125.1. Classification (GTDB taxonomy): domain Bacteria; phylum Bacteroidota; class Bacteroidia; order Chitinophagales; family Chitinophagaceae; genus Niabella. Next base: position 3,161 of record JASGEW010000084.1, read on the forward strand.
TCGGACGCATCACAAAAGCAGGTAGCTGCGTTACGAAATTTAAAGCGGGCGATTTAGCGGACGTTGGTTGTATAGTAGATAGCTGCCGGGAATGTGAGAGCTGCAAGGAAGGACTGGAGCAATACTGCGAAAACGGCATGACGGGCACCTACAACGCTTCCGATAAGCATTTGGGAATACAAACCTTCGGCGGTTATTCCGAACGCGTGGACGTAGATGAAGATTTTGTGTTGCGCGTACCGGAAAATCTGGACTTAGCGGCGGCGGCTCCGCTGCTTTGCGCCGGTATCACTACGTACTCGCCATTAAGGCATTGGAATGTTGGCCCTGGTAAAAAGGTCGGCATTGTGGGTATCGGTGGCCTGGGGCCCATGGGCGTGAAATTAGCGAAGGCAATGGGAGCCCATGTAGTGGTGATCACTACCTCCGCTTCCAAAACCGAAGATGCAAAACGTTTGGGAGCAGACGAAGTAATTCTTTCAAATGATAAGGAGCAAATGAAAAACAATGCCGGAACATTGGATTTTATACTGGACTGTGTATCTGCCCAGCACGACATGAATACCTATCTAAGGCTACTAAAAAGGGATGGTCAGCTAACGCTGGTAGGAGCACCTGAGGACCCGCTTCCGGTTGCGCCGTTCAGTCTGATTCCCGGTCGTAAAAGTTTTTCGGGCTCTATGATCGGCGGTATTGCGGAAACGCAGGAAATGCTGGACTTCTGTGGTCAGCACAATATTACTTCTGGCATTGAATTGATCAGGATACAGGACATCGACAAGGCTTATGAACGCATGTTGAAAGGCGATGTTAAATACCGGTTTGTAATTGATATGGCTTCGCTGAAAAATTAAGTGCCTGCCCGGTTGTTTAAGAGGCCCTGAATGGGAGTTGAACCCATGTCCGCGGCGGCGGATATAATTCTTGCACTAATGCTGTAATGTTTTTATAAAGTCGCGTCCGACTCCCGTTTTCAACCATTTTTCGTATTTCAAAGCTTCAGCTTTATCAGTAAACTCTTTTGTAAAAATGAGTTTCTATGGTTTATATTTTGCAGTCCAGTTCCTGCCGAGTAAATTATGTGATTGCAGCCGCTGTTCCAGGTTCGTAGTGTATCCGGTATAGTGTTTATTAGATTTTTGAGAAAAAAGTACGTAAACAATGTAGTGCATAGGCAATAAAAAAGCTTCCGAAAAGGGAGCCTTCTTGCAGCCGAACCGGGAAAATTATCGAACCAAATTGTAGATGATTTTTTGAAGTTCTGTGAAATTCCGGACTGTGAAAATGTCAATAAAAACGATGGTCGCAGCCAATTATTACAAGTTGCTATTTTATATTCTCTTATTTTGTTAAGACACTATTGTCCTGTCAGCCGTTTAATTTCGGGTAAAGGTGCTTTAGTTTTATTCTTGCGTCTTTAGTTTGAAACTGCCAATCTATTTTGGATATTTTTTTATTTCTATGTTTTGCCAGGACTCCACTTCCTCTTTCATTGTTTCCATATTATTAACAAGAGCATAATTTAGTGATATATAAAAAATTATCTTTGTTGCATGCATAAAAAAAGAGGCAGCAAAGACAGTCAGGCAACGAAACGTCAATTGGTAGTTGAGTACCTGAAAAAGAAAAAAGGCACACACCGTCAGGCTGGAGCGTTATTTAAGTTGTCCAAAAGTGCGGTAGATAAAATATGGACAAGGTATAAGCAAGGAGGTCTTCTCGGATTATCGTCCCGCAAGCGTGGAGTGAAGCAGGGTAAAAAGCTAAACGGTAAGCAAGCTGCCGAAGTTCGTCAGTTGATTCGGAATAAAATGCCCGACCAATTGAAGTTGCCGTTTGGTTTATGGACGCGGGAAGCCGTTCAGCAGTTGATCTTTGAGCATTACGGTGTTGAACTAAGCCGCTGGCAAGTGGGTCGCTATTTGAAAAACTGGGGTTATACGCCTCAAAAGCCCATACGCAAAGCATTTGAACAAAAGCCTGAACAAGTGAAGCAATGGTTGGACAAAGAGTATCCAGCCATTAAAAAACGTGCGGCCAAAGAAAAGGCAGCGATTTATTTCGGGGACGAGACAGGTATGGGCAGCGACCATCAGGCAGGCAGGAGCTATGCGCCCAAAGGACAAACACCTGTTGTAAAAAGCACCGGGCAACGGTTCTCACTCAATATGATTTCAGCCATCAGCAACAAAGGCCATTTGCAATTTATGATTATAGACAATTTCAACGGCGATGTGTTTATTGATTTTTTGAAAAGACTGATACGGTATAGTAAACAAAAAATATTTTTTATTCCACCTTATAGCCCGGAATTGAATGCGCAGGAGTACTTGAACCAGGATGTAAAGACCAATGTGATCGGCAAAAGACGCCCTGTCAATAAGGCTGAAATGCGCGCCAATGTTGAAAACTTTATGAACGAAAGGAAGAACAATAAAAAGCAGGTGCAAAAGTATTTTCATGCAGACCACGTCAGATATGCAGCATAGAAAAAATCGTATCACTAAATTTAAGCTCGATTAATAAGAACTTGGTGCAATACAATGCGCCCGATTGGTGGAAGCGCCAACTTTTTATAAGAGGTTATAAATCATATATTGACATTGAAAAATAAGCTTTTTTCTTAATTGTTGGAAAATTATTTTATTTTGGGTTGTTACTGCTGTGCAATACGACCCGTCAAATAGAGAAAATAATCTGCTGGAACAGGTGGCCCAGGGCAATGAGGTTGCTTTCCGGCAGTTGTATGACCATTACCGGGATAAAGTTTACTCATTGGGAATGCACCTTACCCGGTCAGAATATCTGGCTGAAGAAATTGTACAGGAGGTTTTTCTTAAAACATGGACTAAAAGAGAGGAGCTGCAACACATTGACTATTTTAACTCCTGGCTTCGTACTGTTACCCGCAATACCTGTATTGACTACCTGCGCAGCGCTGAGATTGAAAATAAAGTTCTCGCTTTGCTTGCGGCGAAGATTGAAAATAGCATCCGATCTGCCGAAGATGAAGTATTAAGCAGGGAGTACGATCAGGTGCTGTTGGAAGCGATACGCCAGTTACCCCCGCAAAGGCAAAAGATTTACCTGCTAAGCCGCCAGCAGGGGTTAAAGCAGGAGGAAATAGCCCGGCAGCTCAATATTTCCGTTTACACTGTAAAGGAGCATATAAAATTGGCCCTAAAATCTATACGAGCCTATCTTGAAAAGAGAATTTATACCGGACTTATGCTGCTGATTGCCATATTATGGCATTAATTTTTTTGAGCCACCCCCTCTTTATCGTCAGTTGTTCGTCTAAAGTATAAATGTAACTTCATTGTTATGGTTACATTAAATTATTCTGAATGATGAAAGAGCAACGATTAGAAGAACTTTTTGCCCGGTTTATAGAAAAAGCAACAACGCAGGAAGATGAGCAGGAGCTGATGAGCCTGCTAAAAGACCCTGCCTTGACTGAAAAAAAGAAAGCCCTTATAGATGCTGCTTATGACCAACTGCCGGTGGATTTTCGGATGTCGGACAAACAGGCCGATGAGGTTTTTAGGAATATTTTTCATAGGTCAGCCTCTTTTCAACTAAGGAAGTCATCCTGGAAGCAATGGGCAGCAGCGGCCTCCATATTACTGGCATTAGCTCTGGGCGGGTATTTTCTTTTAAATAAGAGAAGCAGACTGAGTGATATAGCGCAAACAAAGCACGATTCACAGGATGTAAAAGCTCCGGGAACAAACCGCGCCATGATTACACTTGCAGACGGGAACAAGGTATTTTTAGACAGTGTAAACATTGGGCAATTAGCCCAGGTGGGCAATATAAAGCTGGTAAAACTGGCTAACGGGGAAGTTGCCTATCGCACCGGTGATGGTCAGATCATAAAAGAATTACAATATAATACGCTTACTAACCCTCGTGGAAGTAATGTGGTTACAATGCGATTATCTGACGGCTCCCAGGTATGGCTAAATGCGGGTAGTTCCATTACTTATCCTATTGCATTTGTTGGAAATGAGCGTAAAGTAGAGCTAAACGGAGAAGGATACTTTGAGATAGCGCATAATGCTTCAATGCCGTTTAATGTCAAGGTTGGAAACATGAACGTAAAGGTTTTAGGCACCCACTTTAACATTAATAGCTATAGTGATGAACCTACAATAAAAACCACTCTTTTAGAAGGGAGAGTGGAAGTTAAAAAAGACAACAATATTATTTTTCTTAACCCCGGCCAGCAGGCACTTGCACAACCTGACGAGGGAAAACTACGGGTAGTGAATGACGTTAATCTTGATGGGGTTATTGCCTGGAAAAATGGTGTGTTCAATTTTGATAATGTAAAAATAGATGAAGCTATGCGGCAATTAGAACGATGGTATGATATTGATGTTGTTTATGAGAATGGCATTCCTAACCAGGAGTTAGCAGGTGAAATGTCGAAAGATGTAACCTTGATGGGACTATTAAATGTGATTAAAGAACTCGGTATAACTTACCACCTGAACGGGAAAAAATTAATAATTATTAACAAATAACCAAAAAAAAAAATTATGAGAAGAATGCATTAGTATGTATAAAACAAAACCGGGTTCGATAGCAGTCGAATCCCGGCATGTTAAGAGAAAATAAATGACTTGGTAATCATCTTTTTAACCCAAAACTTTTTCAAAAATATGACAAAGTTCTCTATTTGGGGCAAACAACTTGTTTGTCCTAAGGAGTTATTTGACAGGTTTAAACAACCAAAGTTTTCTATCCTCCAAAATACTGTCAGATTATTCTTATTGCTTATGAGCTTAGGCGCAGCAGAAATGTTGTGTTTGTTCTGTAACCAAATGTTCGCTGTAACTAAATGGTATCAATCAATTAGTGACTCGGTTTTAAAAAAGAAAATACTAATGCAGATCAGACTTATTCCGTTATTAATCTTAGTGTTTTTGTTTACGGCTAATGCTGGCACTTTGGCTCAAACAGTTACTATATCCGGCAACAATATATCATTAAAACAAGTGTTTGCTACCATAAAGAAGCAAACGGGGTACGTTGTTTTATACAATAAGAGTTTGTTGCAGAGTAGTAATACAGTTTCGATTACCGCAAAGGATCTTCCCCTGACCACTTTTCTAAGTACCATATTAAAAGATCGGCCGTATAAGTACACTATAGAAGGGAAAACAATAGTATTATCAACCAAGCCGGCACCTATTACGCCGCCCGCAAATATAAATACAGAGCCGCCAAAGACGCCAGCTATTCAACCCGCAAGTTTCACTTTTTCAGGCAGGATCACAGATGTGGATAATGCGCCTATTGCTAATGCAACTATCACCTTATTAGCTTCAAAATCTGGCACTAAGGCTGACGCCAATGGCAATTTTAAATTAGAAAACGTGCCGGATGAGGCCGTTATAATGATTAGTTCAGTTGGATATGTTCCGCTATCCCTTAAGTTCAACAACGGCAAATTTACTATACTCTCAAACGACAGGCCCGGAAGTCCTGAACAGGAATCTATAGATAATAAAATAGGTACTATTGTAAAATATAACGGGGAGTTCTTTATCAAACTGGAACGGAGCGTCCAGAGCATACAAACTGTGGTACTCACCGGTATATTTCAGCGGGATATTAATAATTATACGGGATCTTCTAAAACGATTACCGGCGCTGAAGTGAAGAAAATAAGCGCTACCAATATTTTCGCAGCCATTTCAGCTATTGACCCATCCTTTCGCATTATATCCAATAATGAGTTGGGAGGCAATATTAACCAGCTGCCGGAAATACAAATGCGGGGGCAAAACTCATTTCCTAATTTAAGTGGCGAGTTATCTAACAACCCCAATGCTCCGTTGTTCATATTAGATGGCTTTGAAGTTTCTTTACAGCGCATTGTTGACCTCGATATTAACCAGATAAGTAGTATTACCCTGTTAAAAGATGCTTCGGCAACGGCTATCTATGGTTCCAGAGGCGCTAACGGAGTGATGGTTGTTACTACCATTGTCCCCAGAGCCGGAAAAATTCAGGTAACAGTTAACAATGATCTTAGAATAACAACCCCCGACCTGTCTGTATATGACCTGCTGGATGCAAAAGAAAAACTTGATTTTGAACAGCGCACCGGGGTATATTCTTCTACCAGCGCCCAGGCTCAGCATAAGCTTGATGTTCTGTATAACGAACGGTATAAAGCTATGATTAGTGGCGTTAATACAGACTGGACCTCCATTCCTGTGCAAAATGGCTATAGTAACCGCACGTCTTTGTATTTACAGGGGGGAGATGCTACTATCCGCTATGGCCTTCAATTTAATGCTGATCTTCAAAAAGGAGTGATGAAAGGTCAGAGCAGGAATAATTATGCAGGGCAGGTGGATCTGACCTATAATGTCAAAAAACTGCAGTTTAAAAACTCCCTCCGTGTATTTGCAAACAAGTCCAACGAATCGCCCTATGGGGATTTTAGCGAGTATATTAGTATGAACCCATACTGGAGCCCCTACGATTCAACAGGCAGAGTGAAACAAATGCTGGAGGATTTAAGTATTAATAATACTAATTATCGCCAGACGAATCCTGTGTATGACGCTACTTTACATTCAGTTAACAGCAGTCAGTATTTTGGGTTGCAAAATAATTTTCAAATAAAATACACTCCATCCCGTATTTTTTATATTGAATCCGGGTTTAGCATTAATAAGCAAACCACTGCCGGGGATCAGTTTTATTCAGCACAGGATAGTCGGTTTGCCGATATAACGGATCTTAGCCGTAAGGGAAGTTACACAAAAAGAAATGAAAACAGTTTGGGATATGAGAGCTTAACAACAGGCAACCTGAACCTTAAACTTAATAAACACCAGATATTTTCAACACTTGGATTTAACTTTTCCAGCAACTCAACAGATTATTATTCCATTGTCGCAGAAGGTTTTCCTTTTGATCGTTTAGATAACCTGTTATTTGCTGCACAGTACGAGGAAAACGGACGTCCGTCAGGTGATGAAAGCACTATTCGAAGGGTTGGCCTGGTATATAGCGGCACCTATAGTTATGATAATCGCTTCCTGGCAGATGTGTCAATAAGAAAGGATGGATCATCACAATATGGGGACGATAAGAGATTCGGAACTTTTTGGTCTACAGGTATCGGCTGGAATCTACACAACGAAAAATTCCTTAAAGATGTAAATGCAATTAACCGGTTGAAAATAAGGGCCAGCTATGGTGTTACGGGATCATTAAATATACCGGCATACAGTGCCCAATCTCGCTATACTTTTGGTGTAAATACAAGCTATTATGGCGATCTGGGAGCTGTGCTTATAGGTTTGGGCAACGACTTTTTAAGCTGGCAAAATGTATATAAAGCCAATGCGGGCCTGGATGCCACATTATTAAAAGAAAGAGTAGACATCCGGCTTGATTTTTACAAAGAGAATACACAAAATGCGCTCACCCAAATTACCCTTGCCCCATCAACAGGCTTTTCCAGTTATAGTGAAAATCTTGGGGAAATACAAAATACAGGCTTTGAATTTTCAACAAGAGTGAAAATCCTCGAAAACAAAGCTAAGGGCATGCTTTGGTCGGTAAATGTTAATGGCTTCACTAATAAAAATATATTAAAGAAGTTGTCAAATAAATTAACCTCTTCAAATCAAAAATTGAATGATGAGAATGAAGACCAGGTGAAGCCTAATGTACTTTTTGAGGAAGGGCAATCTATCAATGCCATTTATGTAGTGCGTTCTTTAGGTATTGATCCTGCAACCGGAACAGAAGTGTATCTTAAAAAGGATGGCACCAAAACCTATACATGGGATGCAGCTGATAAAATCGCTTATGGCATTAATCAGCCTAAATGGAACGGCAATTTTGGCAGCAATTTTATTTATAAAGGTATTGAGGTAGGACTTATTTTTAACTATCAGTTTGGCGGGCAGCTCTATAACCAAACGCTTCTTGACCGGGTGGAGAATGTTGACCCACAGTATAATGTTGACCAGCGCGCTTATAATTTGGGATGGCAACAACCCGGGGATATCAGTCAATTCAAACGTATATACGAAGGAACCGCTCCCACACGCCTTACCTCCCGTTTTGTGCAGGATGATAATACGATCTCCCTTAGTTCAGCATCTGTAGGGTATAATTTTTATAAAGCCGCATTTTTGAAAAAATTAGGAATGAGAAGCCTGCAACTGACGGCCATTACCAATGATGCATTTCGGATCAGCTCTATACAAATAGAGAGAGGTACAAGCAATCCTTTTGCTCGTACATACTCTTTATCCCTTAGAGCCGGCTTTTAATTAAGTAAATGTTACCAAAATAAATGAGATAGGTATGAAGAAAAAAATATCAGTTATAATATTATACATAGCATTAGCCTTTGGTATGGGAGGTTGTAAAAAATACCTGGATGTAAATCCAAAATCCACCTTGTCAGAAGACGAATTATATACCTCTGAGGTAGGCTTTCAACAGGCACTCACCGGTATTTATTCTCTACTGGCTTCACGGAGTTTGTATGGGGATAATCTTACCATGGGATTCGTATCTGCATTGGCCCAGAATTACGATGTATCTGGCAGCACTGCCCCATTTGTACAAACAAAAGCGCTCAATTATTCTTCAGACGAAGTGATGGAATACACACAAGCTATTTGGGACACTGCTTATAATGCAATAGCCGGTTTGAATAAGATTATTGCCAATACTGAAAAGTACCGCAGTGTGCTTACAGGTACAAACTATGCGTTAATACGCGGAGAGGCTATGGGGCTTCGGGCGCTCCTGCATTTTGAGGTACTTCGTATTTTTGGTCCCGAGTATGTAACTGGCGCCGGGGTTAAGGCTATCCCTTATAAGAAAACAGCGGATCAGTACACCGTAGTACCTTACGTAACTTCTGAGGTAGTAGCCCAGGCATTGGCAGATTTAGATACCGCTGCCGGTTTATTGAAAACTACAGACCCCATATTAGACGCTTCCCCCAACCGTCGCATTAAAATGAACTATTACGCTGTAAAAGCCTTAGAGGCAAGGATACGGCTGTATTCAGGGGATAAAACAGGCGCTTTTGCCGCGGCGCAGGAAGTTGTTAATTCGGGCAAATTTCCTTTTGTAACCACCTCTGCTGCATCTGCTGCTGCTGGTACAAGAGACAGGCTGTATTTAACAGAGCAGGTTTTTTGCGTTAGGGTTAGAGATATGCTGGATTGGGTTGATTTTTATTTTAGATATAATGGATCTGCCAGCTTAAAATTGACGCGTACCGATGCTGCAGACTTTAATACCTTGTATGAAACGGCTTCCGGTGGTGGTACTGATCTGCGCTATTTATATCGTATTGAAGATGATCAGGGGGCGCCATTCCCTTCTAAATTTTGGCAAACGTATCAGTTTGACAATTTAGACTCTAACAGGCTGGACCAGTATGTACCCGCTATACGCTTATCTGAAATGTATTATATTATGGCGGAAACGGCCCTTACCCCTGCCGAAGGTGTTGGGTACTTAAATACTGTGCGCACTAACAGGGCTTTGCCAGAACTACCAACCTCTGTAACACAGGCTACGCTGGATGCCGAAATTACAAAAGAATATCAGAAAGAATTTTACGCAGAAGGACAATTGTTCTTTTATTATAAAAGAAAAAATGTAGTCCGTATGCAGTTTATGACAAGCGATATTTCATTAAATCTCTACCAGCTCCCCATTCCTGAAGATGAGCTGGAATTTAATCCTAATTATTAAAGACAATTAATTATGAAATATATAAGTGTAATTATAATATTCCTGCTTTTATTCTCATCATGTAAAAAAGATGAAATTAAAAGCTATGACGGCAGTGAGGGTATTTCTTTTTATATAGGCCAATATGACGCAGATAGCCTGAGTTATTCTTTTGCGTTCTCGTTTACACCTAAAACACGGGACACCGTTTTTATAAAAATGCGTGTTACGGGGGCGGCAAAAGATTATGACAGGACTATTTCTGTAAAAGCAGCAGCGGGCAGCACGGCACGCGAAGGTGTGGACTACATACTTCCCGAAGTGGCGCTTCCGGCCGATTCACTGACAATAAACTATCCTGTCATTGTTCTTAATTCTGCGGAAATGACTACACAAACGTTTCGCCTTATAACAGAAGTTGTACCCAACGAGGATTTCGAACAGGGAGCCATTGGCCAGGAAGTGGGCCTCACCTATAATGTAAAAAATATAAAGCTGGATATCACTAACAGGATTGTTGAGCCATCCTATTGGTCAAGTGTGGCTTCTGTTTTTGGAACATTTAGCCAAACTAAATTCCAATTTATGGTAGAGGTAACAGGACTAACTGATTTCTCCTTCGATGCCATTGGAATAGACGGGTATTATAACCTACCGGTGAAGCTACGAAATGCCCTTGCTGCATACGAAGCTGTTAATGGGCCTTTGATTGATGAGTTTGGGAACAGAGTTACTTTTTAAATTCTTTTATTTAGAAACATTTATACCGTCGATAGCCGGGTACAAAAAATATAAATATGAAACGGATACTGTACATCTTTTTTTCAGCAATAGTCTTGTTTTTTGCAGCCTGTAAAAAAAACGCATCAGACTATAAGTACAACAATGTTAATTCTGTTAGTATTACAACAGATACTTTGGATTATGCTATAACACAATTTGAAGTTCTCAACATAAACCCAACGCTTACAGAATCAAAACCCAATAACGACACCTATTCTTATCAATGGAAGGCGTATGTTATAGGAGGAACTCCTATAATTTTATCTACCAACAAAGAGCTAAACGATACGATAGCGCTTCCTCCAGGCGAATATGAGTTAGAATACAGGGTAACTAATAACACAACCGGCCTGTCGGCGTTTGAATTGTATTCCCTTACTGTAAACGGCGCCTTTTATGAAGGATGGTTAGTGTCCAGCAATAAATCCGGCAAGGCGATGCTTTCTTTTATACGGTCTGACGATGCAATATTTCTTAACCCCGCAGATGCCGTGAATAATACAACTTACCCGGGTAATGCATTAGCCGCCTATGCCGGAGTTGGGACTAATATTTCGCTTGCTTTGTTTTTCACTGATCAGGGTGTATTTCGGTTTAATGCAAATGATTTTGTTCAAAATGGAAGTACAACTGATTTATTTACTGATGACAAACAATTTGTAAACATGCCAGTTTATGCTTTGGGTAAATATCTTATAGATCAGTATATTGTTGCTGATGGAGGCCTGTATATGGGGATCGGGCCAGCCTTCTATCCCGAGGAAGTTTTAAAACCTTACTCGGACAGGATAACCGGAGATTATAATCTTTTCCCTGGTATTTTCCCAAGTTATATCTTAATCACTTATTTCTATGATAATAAATATAAACGGTTCATGCAGGCATCTTATCTTAGCCGTAATCTTACTGTTTCATCAGGCAGTACTACAGCAGTATTTAACTTGTCTGATGTTGGCAAAACAATGATTGCCGCTGATAAAGGCGTGTCAAGTTATTATGCCAATGCGTACTACTTTGTTATGGAAGATGATTCCGGCAGGTATTTAATGTCGCTGGAGGGAAGCCAGGGCAGAACCCCTACTTTGAACCAGAAAATTGATAACAGTCCCGATATTTTAAAAGCAACAGCCTTTGCAACTTCAAGTGTTGTAAGGCACATGTATTATGGTGCTGATAATAAAATCTATTTATACGATATTTTAGCCAATTCATCCAGACTGGTTTATTCCTTTCCTGAGAACTACAAAATTGCTTCTATTAATATGCTTCGCGCTACCAGTAAGAGAATTGTAGTTGGTGTTAATAATGATTCTGAAGGTGAAGTCTATTACTTTGACCTTGACAACCTGGGTAGCATTGTAAACGACACATTTACCAAAAAATTTACAGGGTTTGGAGAAATCGCACATCTGAGCTTCAGAGAAGCCGGTTAACCATCCATCATTAATTAAAAATATAAATAATAATAATAAAATGAAAAAATTCCTCTTGATAGTTTTAGCAGTCATATCATTGACCGCAACCCATGCCCAACAAAGCTCAACAGACGCTAACAGAATGCAACGGCTGAAAGCCCTGAACGAGATTAAAGACCCGCTTCAGCTAAAAGCAGAATTGAACAAATTATCTAAAAGCAATCTTGAAGACGATCTGTCAATTGCCTATTCCTTTTATTCTTATAAAGAGATGGCCGATGAAGCTGAAAAAGTGAAAAAAACAGCCATTAAAAAATTCCCTAAAGGGTCGCTGGCTTTTCAGAGCAAAATAGAAGCTATTTCAAAAATTGAAGATTTAGATGAGAAAGACCGGAGGTTAAAGGAATTGCAAAAATCGTTTCCTAAACAAAATTTAGGATTTGTAGCTTACAATATGGCCAGAGCCTATGCGGGAAAAGGCAACGAAGCCAAAATGCTTGAGTATGCCGATATTTTTGGCCAAACAGCAACAGATGGCAAGGGGAATAAATTAACTCCTTCTAAGTTATACGGCTCTATTGCATCTGGGTTAGTCCGATCAAACCCAGGTGCTGCACTAAAATATTTAAAACCCGCTGTTGATGAAGCCAGAATTTCTTTAGATGAACTTGAAGTGAATCCTCAAAGCAACGCTAATCTTTTAATGAGAGTGAAGAGTAGTTATTATGTATATTTAACTGGCTATATGAATGCCTTATTAGGGACAAAGAACCCTGAGGCTGCTTACCCTTTAGCTGTTGAAGCATATAAAAAAGTAAATAGTGATACATCTTTGCAAGAGCAGACAAAGGCATCCGTCAGAAACGTATATACAAGTATCTTAATTGAAACAAAACGATTTAAAGAGGCGCTTCCGCTAATGGAGGAAGCCATAATTGGAGGAGCGTCCTTCGAAACTG
>JASGEW010000085.1:0-10879 GCA_047606125.1 Niabella sp.
CTTGCACGGCAGGCTTCAATATGACCACGCATCACCTCCGCACGACTTAGATTATCTGTATGTTCCATCCCGCAAAAATGACAACCCCTTTATTATTAAAAATGATGGGGTTGGACGAAGGGATACGTTCAAGCTATGCCCTTTAGGGCAAGGCTTAAGCTTCTACAAATCTCATAAATTTGGAGATGCAAAATGTACGTAAGGGGACCCATAGTATTCATCAATTGCAGGCACATATAGTGTGGAGTACGAAATATCGTTATGGGGTATTGCGAGGCGATATTCAGGTACGCTGTCGTGATTTGCTTCGTCAGAGCTGCGATGGGTTGGATATCCAGATACTGAAGGGAGTAGTAAGTAAAGACCATATTCATTTGCATGTAAGTTATCCACCGAAGTTAAGTGTGAGTGATATGGTGAAGCGTTTAAAGGGTCGTAGCGCTAAATTGCTGTTATCAGAATATGCGGAACTGAAGCGTCGCTATTATGGAGGTCATTTATGGGGGATAGGCTATGGAGTGTGGAGTGCAGGTAATATAACAGATGAGATGGTTCAGGAGTATCTAAATCATCATGAAGGCGGTCCAAATAGCGATAAGGATTTTATATTAGAGTAGGGTATTTATGCTTTAGGAGAGAAGAGCGACTTTCAGTCGAAAAAAACCTATGGGTTTCTAACCCATAGTGGTTCAGTTTGAGCGAATTATGACCCCTGCGAGAATGAATAGGTACTTACAAGTTTGTGGAGCAAATTCTCGTAAAGCAATGACAAAATCTACAGCTAACGAAGGAGCTTTTTACTGTTATTAGCTGTTTTGAAGTTGCACACAGAAACGCGATAGACATTAAATGTACATCTGTATTGGGAAATGACTGGTTAAGAAACGGCGCGTCAGTGGGAGGGATTTTTGATAATGTGAGATGTTTTCTAACCGAACGAAATATTAGTGATGCAATTGGAAACTTAGTGATTTATAGCCATTTCAAATTGGTGGCTGAACTTGGCTTTGGATTTTGGAGATATATGTTTGCAAAAAATCAATTTAACGCAACTGGTAGGATTCTACTACAAGTTTTTCCGTCAAAACCCATCTCAACACCAGCATTGCAGTATAACAATACATATATTTTCAATGGATGCAAATTAATGAAGGCGCGCTTCTGTATGGACTTGATCACATTAATACTTTATGTGACGAAATAGACAACCTATAGTGCGAATGACAGTCAAAGACTCAACCTCAATAATACAGTTTCATTTATTCAGGATCAACATCCGTTTTCATCATACGACGAGTTCCGTATAACGGAACGAAGAGAAATTTCCTGGTAAACCAAAAGACTTCTCATCACGTTTTACTCGATTCATGACGAACACTTTTTGTCATCGCCCGATTGATTTTGTCTGCCTGCCCTGCCGGTAGGCAGGCAACGCAAGTTTTTAACCCGAAACAACGGGATTAAATATTATTTCCTTTTTGATTTTTCCCAGGCAGCGCTCTGCGATTTTGAAAAATACCGATTGATGCCTGCTATTACCGCGTAGTTCATCAGGCAAAAATAATAGGGAATAAAAAAGGCTTTGATCTTTACATTTCGCTTCTCAAAAAAATAACCGGTAATACTTAGCGCATAAAATATAATTTGCCCTGCCAGCAATAATTTGTAAACGATGTGCCCGTTATTAAGCACAATGAAAATATTAAGACCCAAAACCAAAATCATTAAAAAAGGCGTAACGGTCCAGCGCAATACCCGGTGGCTGATATATTGAAAGGTTAATACCGGGTTATGAAAGGGGTTGGCTGCTTTTTTAAGTCTGAATATAGATTGGATGCCGCCTGCTGCGATCCTTACCTTTCTTTTTAATTCCTCTTTTGAGTTAGCGGAAGCGGTTTCCATGGCATAGGCATTGGGTTCGTAGGCAATAATATATCCCTTTTCCGCAATACGCATAGCGATCATGTGATCATCGATAATAGTATCGGTTTCCACAGGTTCGTAAAGGGTACGCCTGATGCTGAAAAGCTCTCCCGCAGCGCCTACATTGGTGTACAGCTCATAATCCCATTTTTTTAATGCTGATTCATATTTCCAGTAAAAACCTTCTCCGGCAGCGCTGGCATCGGCCAGTTCATCCACCAGGATCTTTTTCTCGCCGGCAACCGCGCCCACTTTAGGGAGCTGGTAATGCTTAACCAATTCTTTAACGGCTTCGGTATTCAAAAAAGTATTGGCATCTGTAAATACAATAATATCACTGTTTATAAACGGTATTACTCTTTTTATAGCGGCCATTTTCCCGGCCCGCTCATCTTTGTGATACAGTTTGACCCGGTTATGGTTTTGTATTATTTCCGGTGTACGATCGTTTGACCCATCGGTTACAAAAATAATTTCAAACCTGTCAGCGGGATAATCAATTTGCAGGCAGTTCTTTATTTTCTCTTCAATATAAGCCTCCTCATTGTAGGCAGCTATTAAAAGTGTTACAGATGGCAGGCCGTTTTCATCGGTAATATATCCGCTTTCTTTGGCGCTAAAAATCCGTTTTATTTTAACAAGTATGTAAAGAAGGATGCCGTAGCCTGCAAAGGCATAAAAAATAATGAACAGGCTGAGCCAGAATAATGGAATCATGGTATTTTATATCCTAAAGATTTGCTTGTTGAGTGATGCGTAAAATTCCACCAAAGCCCTCTTATTGTTTGCCGGGCCAGATCTTTTCTGCCTTCTTTTAAATAAAGAGCCGCTTGTTTTGGTATAGCTACGAAGGTATAATAAAAAGTAAAAAAAGCCTTATTGATGAGGGAAGTATTTTTCCTGATATAAAGCATCCGGTTACGCGTCATAAAAAATGTTTTTACCGGGCTTTCTTTACCCACGCTTATCGACTCTTTGTGATAAATGACCGCTTTGCCGGTAAACCATATTTTTTTTCCGATGCGTTTGAATTTTTCACACCAGTCAAGCTCTTCATAATACAAAAAATACTGTTCATCCATCAGACCTGCATCGTCAAGATCGGTACGGCGGCACATTACGGCAGCGCCATGACAAAAACCGGTTTCCTGGCTATCATTGGCATATTGCCCTTTATCTTCTTCTTTAAATCCAATGCCCTTGTTGCGTGCGGTCAGGTAGTTCATTTTCGTAAAACCCGCATACTGGATCACTTTTTTATTTTCGTAAAATTTTATAAGGGGCGACAGCAGACCGATCTCTCTGTTCCGCTCCATTTCTCGGGTCATTATCTCAAGAAAGTCTTCCGTAATTTCAGTATCATTATTCAGCAAAAGAAGATAATACCCTTTAGCATTTTTGATGCCCAGGTTATTGCCGCCTGCATAGCCAAGATTGCTTTTGGAATAAATATAATTAAGGCCGGGATAAGCCTGTATAAAATCTGCTTTACTGATCTCGGCAGGCGCATTGTCAACCAGGATAACCTCCACATCATCGCTATGGGTATAGCGTTTTACAGATCTCAGGAAGGCGATAGTTGCCAGCGGCTGGTTATAGTTTACAGTAATGATGGAAGTGAGTGCCATTATAATGCAAAATAATCTTTATTCTGTTTGCTTCAATGCAATCTCTTGCAGCTGCTCATGAATTTTTACCACCTGCTGCAATACGGAAACCTGTCCGCTGTTATCAATTACAAAATCGCAGCGATCCATTTTCTCATCGTCATTCATTTGCTGCGCCATTCTTTTTTTTATCTTCACCCTGGTAATGCCGCCACGTTGCAGGATCCTTTCAATACGCAGCGCTTCAGGGGTACGGACGCCAATTACATAATCGAGGTATTTTTCACTCCCGCTCTCAAAAATAAGGGCTGCTTCTTTTATGGCATAAGGCGCTTTTTGCCTGTTAAACCACCCGATTGAATCTGCGATCGTAACAGGATGTACAATAGCATTTAGTTGTTGCAGCTTCTCTTCGTTATTAAAAACAACGGACGACAGGAAATTGCGGTCTAATTGCCCGTTTTTATAAACCTCGCTGCCAAAAGTTTCCAGTATCGCTTTCCTGATGGTCTCACTGGTTTGTATTAAATTTTTAGCAGCGCTGTCTGCATCGTACACGGGAATGCCCAGGGTAGAAAAAATTTTGGCAATGGTTGTTTTACCACTGCCAATACCGCCTGTGAGGCCAATTTTCAACATACAAATATTTTTGTGAGCGCTGTTAACAATATCATTTTGTAGCAGCAGTTGCTGCCGGCTTGTTTATTTGCGCTGTCCACTCCATGCTGATGGCGGACTTTTCAATTTTAATATAGTTGCCGGGATTCACTTCGATGTTTAAAGTGCCATCTTCATTTACCTGCTGTATTTTACCATGTATACCGGCGATGGTAACAATTTTATCTCCTTTCTGAAGATTTTCGATAAACTTTTTCTGGTCCTTTGATTTCTTTGCCTGTGGTCTGATGAAAAACAGCCAGAAAACGACTACCATAAGACCTAAAAAAATCAACTGGAATGATCCGGCTCCTCCCGATTGGGCTTGTAGAATGTTAAAATGCGTCATTATTTTATTTTAGAAATTATTTAGTTACGTTTACCTGAAAGGTAAGGGTATGGGTGGTAAAGGGTTTAGTATTTGCGGTTACCATTACTGTTTTTGTATGTGGACCGGGCGTTTGTCCCGTGCTGTTAAACTTGGCAACAATTTTTTCAGATTTACCGGGCAAAATAGGTTTTTCCGGCTTTTCAGCTACTGTACAGCCGCAACCCGGCTGCACGCTCGAAATAATTAAAGGTTTACTTCCGGTATTTTCTATAACAAAGGGTATCTCAGCCGTTTGCCCTTTTTTTACTTCACCTACATCTTTATAAGTAGAGTCCACCCATTTTATAGTGGTGAAATTTGCAGAATCTTTAATAGCCGCCTGTTTCAAAGAATCTGTGAGGGGGCCGTCAGTAACTTTGTTCCCGTTGCTTTTGCAGGCGATCAAACCCGCTGCCATGCCTGCAATGATTATAAAACGTTTCATCGTGAAGAATATTTTGAATTTAAAGCGTTTGTTATAACAGTTGCGAAAGTATTGCAAAAAATCATTAATGAAATACTGATTTTAAAATTTATGAGCCTTTCCTGAAATCTTTCTTTTTCAGTTTACCATCCTGCACCAGCTCTTTATGAATATTATCAAGAATACCGTTCACAAAATGGCCGCTTTGGGCAGTACTGTATTCCTTAGCCAGGTCGATATATTCGTTAATCGTAACTTTTGGAGGAATGGTATCGAAATATAAGAACTCCGCAATCCCCATTTTCATAATCACCATATCCAGCAAAGCAATACGTTCGGGGTCCCAGTTCTTTAATTTAGGTTTAATAATGTCCAGCAGGTAAGCCTCTTTATCAACCGTGGTCTTTAAAAGATCAAAAGCAAACTTTTCTTTGTCCGGGGTGATGATTTGCTGAAAGCTTACCGATTGGGGCTTTTTGATCAGGGCAGGTATGGTTTGGGCGATGAGTTCACCGTCATCGCCCCAGTTGCTGAACGCTTCTTCTGTATGGTTCACAAAATGCTCGTTGCCCAGCATCAGGCTATTGAATATATACTCAAATATTTTCCGGTCTTCCTGGAGGCTTTGTTGCTGTACCCCGATATAATGAATGTATTCCTTCGAACTAACCAGTTGTGTATAGATTTTCTTTATTAATTCCTCGTCAATAAATTGTTCGGGTTTTTCATTTTTTACGGCCATTTTAAATTCGTTCGCTTCCAGGATCTGCCATAAAAGATTGCTGCCGGCCAGTTTTGTATTTACGTTCAGGTCTTTTTCTGTAGGAATGAATTTGTGCGATTTTTTATACGCATCTTTTTCTGCATACCGGGCAATTTCAGTCAGAAAAAAAACCGAATAGGCAAGGAGCGATCGGGATTGGTTGAAATGTTGCTTTAAAATTTTTTGAGGATCAAGGGGTTTGTCTGATTCCAGGCTGGTATTATATGCATAAAGGGTTTGCATCACTTTTACCCTTATGTTTCTTCTGCTAATCATTTAATCAAGAACTATTTTTTTGAGGCGGCGAAGATAGGGTTTATTGGTTGAATGTTGTTTAACATTGTTTAAGGTTGCTGAATATTCCTGAGGTTAATTTAATGTTATTGAACCACCCGGTTGTTACCTGAAACCCTGTCAACCGCTAACCTCCATCTGCCAACTTATCAGCCTGTCCACTTCTCAACTGATACACAAACCTGAAAAAATTTCATATTTATCCGGTATGGCATGTTATTTACGCTACATTTGCCGTCCTTAAAAAATAAGGATTTTAAAAATCAAAATTTTATAAAAAAATAGATTATGGCTAAAAAAGTATCTGTTACCCCTTTACACGACAGGGTAATTGTAAAACCAGCAGCCGCTGAAGAAAAAACTGCCGGCGGTATTATTATTCCTGACACAGCTAAAGAGAAGCCGCAACGTGGAACTGTAGTAGCAGCCGGTCCGGGAAAGAAAGATGAACCAGTAACTGTTAAAGCAGGCGACACGGTATTGTATGGCAAATATGCGGGCACCGAAATCCAGATTGAGGGACAGGATCTTTTAATTATGCGCGAAAGCGATATACTGGCGATTGTATAATTTGAAAATATGAAAATGTGCTGATATGGAAAGGATTGGCCGTTTCAAATAAAATTCAAATTGATTCTTAAATTTTCAAATCTTCAAATTAAATAAAAATGGCAAAACAAATACACTTCAACATTGAAGGAAGAAATAAGCTGAAAAAAGGCGTGGATACGCTGGCAAATGCGGTAAAAGTAACCTTAGGACCTAAAGGACGCAATGTGGTTATTGAGAAAAAATTTGGTGCCCCCGGCGTTACTAAAGATGGTGTTACCGTGGCAAAAGAAATTGAACTGGAAGATTCAATCGAAAATATCGGCGCTCAAATGGTAAAAGAAGTAGCTTCCAAAACCGCAGATATTGCTGGCGACGGTACTACTACTGCTACTGTACTGGCCCAGTCCATTATTAGCGAAGGTTTGAAAATGGTTGCTGCAGGTGCTAATCCAATGGATCTGAAGCGCGGTATTGACAAAGCGGTTTCCTTAGTGGTGGAAAACTTAAAATCTCAAAGCCAGACTGTTGGCAGCGACAGCAAAAAAATCAAGCAGGTAGCATCTATTTCTGCTAACAACGATGAGCAGATAGGCGACCTCATAGCACAGGCTTTTGCCAAAGTGGGTAAAGAAGGAGTTATTACCGTTGAAGAAGCAAAAGGCACCGATACTACAGTGGATGTAGTAGAAGGTATGCAATTTGACAGAGGGTATATATCTGCTTACTTTGTTACGAATACAGAAAAAATGGAAGCAGAGGTACAGAATCCTTATCTTTTGATTTATGATAAGAAAATCTCTGCAATGAAAGACATTTTACCATTGCTGGAGAAAGTTGCCCAAAGCGGCCGTCCTTTGGTAATTATTGCTGAGGACCTCGAAGGAGAAGCATTATCTACCCTGGTGGTTAATAAATTACGGGGCACTATTAAAGTAGCGGCAGTAAAAGCTCCGGGCTTTGGCGACAGGAGAAAAGAAATGTTGCAGGATATTGCCGTATTAACCGGCGGAACCGTTATTTCTGAAGATTTAGGGCAAAAATTAGAAAGCGCTGACTTAGCTACTTTAGGTCAGGCGGCTTCTATTACCATCGACAAAGACAATACCATTATTGTTGGTGGTAAAGGTAAAAAAGCTGACATTGCCGGCCGTGTAAACCAGATCAAAGCTCAGATAGAAACTACAACATCTGACTACGATAAAGAAAAATTACAGGAGCGTCTGGCCAAATTAAGCGGAGGCGTTGCCGTATTGTATGTTGGAGCTGCTACCGAAGTAGAAATGAAAGAGAAAAAAGACCGGGTAGACGATGCTTTACATGCAACGCGTGCGGCTGTAGAAGAGGGTATTGTACCAGGTGGCGGCGTAGCTTACATCCGTGCCATAAGCGCATTAGATGTAAAAGTAAAAGGCCAGATCGAAGACGAGCAAACAGGTATGGCTATCGTAAAGCGTGCTTTGGAATCACCTATACGTACCTTAACAGACAATGCAGGTATTGATGGTTCTATTGTAGTGCAGAAAATTAAAGACGGCACTGGTGATTTTGGTTTCAACGCCAGAACTGAATCTTACGAAAACCTGTTCAAAGCCGGCGTTATCGATCCAACTAAAGTAAGCCGTGTGGCTTTGGAAAATGCAGCTTCTATTGCCGGTATGTTATTAACAACCGAGGTGGTTATTGCCGACAAGCCGGAACCTAAATCTGCAGCCCCTGCAATGCCAGGTGGTCCGGATATGGGTGGTATGGGTTATTAATAGCTGACCGTTTTAAGATGGCAGTTGGCGGTACGTTAACTGTTACAATAAAAAGATCCCGCTTCTTAAAGGAGGCGGGATTTTTTATTAAGATAATAAAATCCTGAGTTGCAAACTCAGGATAACAGAATAATATTTTTGTATCTTTTGGTTATTTCCCGAACTTTTCAACCTTAAACTTTTCAACCTTCCAACTTTACTTTACCTTTGCCCCCTTAAAAAATCAGCAGTAAATGATAAGTGTAAAAGATCTTAAACTGGCTTACGGTAAGCGCGTATTGTTTGAAGAGGTGAATGTGAACTTCACAAAAGGAAATTGTTATGGCGTAATAGGCGCAAACGGGGCCGGTAAGTCTACCTTTCTTAAAATATTGAGCGGCGAAATAGAGCCCAATAAAGGAACCGTAAGTATTACGCCCGGCGAACGCATGGCGGTGCTGAAACAAAATCAGTTTGAGTTTGATGACCAAACGGTTTTAAATACCGTGCTGATGGGACATAAAAAAATGTGGGATACGGTACAGCAGCGCGATGCAATTTATGCAAATCCCGATGCTACTGAGGACGACTATATGAAGGCTTCCGAGCTGGAAGCTGAATACGGCGAAATGGGCGGCTATGAAAGCGAAAGCGATGCCGCCGCTTTCTTAAACGGCCTGGGCGTTACGGACGATATGCACCAGATGCTGATGAAAGACATCCCGTCTAACATGAAAGTGAGGGTGCTGCTGGCGCAATCGCTTTTTGGTAATCCTGATATCCTTTTACTGGATGAGCCTACCAATGGTCTGGACATTGAAACGATCGGCTGGCTGGAAAACTTTTTGGCTGACTACGAAAATATAGTACTGGTAGTGAGCCACGACCGTCACTTCCTGGATGCAGTATGTACGCATGTTGCGGATGTGGACAGGCAAAAAATTAAAGTATTCACCGGTAACTATTCTTTCTGGTATGAAAGCTCGCAGTTAATGGCGCGCCAGATAGCGGATAAGAACAAGAAAATGGAAGAAAAGCGTAAAGATCTTTTGGACTTTATTGCCCGGTTCAGCGCCAATGCCTCTAAAAGCAAACAGGCTACCAGCCGTAAGAAAGCCCTGGAAAAGCTTAATTTTGAAGAGATAGAGCCCAGCTATCGCAAGTATCCGGGTATTATCTTCCAGCCGTTACGCGAAGTGGGAAATCAGATATTAAATGTTGAAAAATTAAAAGCCACTACCGAAGACCGTGTGCTTTTTGATAAGGTGACTTTTAGCGTGAATAAAGGGGATAAGATCGCTTTTATTTCTAAAGACCCTTTAGCAGTAACCCAGTTTTTCCAGATAATCAATGGAGAAGCGGGGGCTGATGATGGTAAATATGAATGGGGTACTACGGTAACTGAAGCGTATCTGCCGATCGAAAACAGTAAATACTTTACGGGCAGCCTTAACCTTATGGACTGGTTGCGCCAATATGTGCCGGGCCATGTTACAGATGTGGATGAGCCTTTCCTGAGAGGATTTTTAGGTAAAATGCTGTTTAGCGGCGAAGATGTGATGAAGAAAACAAATGTACTGAGCGGAGGAGAAAAAGTGCGCTGCATGATCAGCAAAATGATGCTGCAGAACCCCAATGTTATTGTACTGGATCAGCCCACCAACCATCTCGATCTCGAAAGCATACAAAGCTTTAACGAACAATGTAGTGTGTACAATGGTATTGTATTGCTTACCAGCCACGACCATACTTTTATGCAAACGGTGGCCAACAGGGTTATTGAGCTGACGCCTAAAGGTATTATAGACAGGCTTTCGACATTTGATGAATACCTGGGCGATGAGCGTGTAAAGCAACTGCGCGAAGAAATGTATGCTTAATTAAACGATAGAAAAAATAGGCATCCTGCCGGAAAACCGCACTCAAAATAGGGGAGCGGTTTTTTTATGCGTGTCAAAAAGTGTCACTTTTTACGCTTCTTTTCACATTCTTTTACACATAAAAGACACGCACTTTTACAGGAATTGAACCGGCACTCGCCACTTTATGGAGCATCAAAAATTATCGTACCATGCAATTTTCCGATTTCAGATATCACTTCATCTGTTACATTTCCTGATGTCGATACAAAATATCCTCTACCCCACAGATGGCGACCCCAAAAAGACCTTCGACAACTGTTTATCCTCTTGCAACAACTTGTATGAATTCTTACCCTTCAAATACTGTACAGGTTTGCTTAGGGACAAATATGGTGGCGTTGAAACAAACATATGTACGTGATCCGACGAAACGATAGAAAGTGACAGAATCACAAAGATGGGGCAATTGGAAAAATTGTCACCTGCATACATTTCGTGACGCTGTTTTATTGGACGTTTTGATAAATGTGTATAATAAATAAAGTGAGTTTAATTTTATAGAGAGAACTTGTTTAAACTTTAATCAAAATGTTCTTTTTTGAATAAAACACAACGACTTAACGACACAAAGGTCTCACAACGTTGTGATTTCGCTGTGACACCGGTGCCGTTGTGGTTGTTTCACGATCTA
>JASGEW010000086.1:0-43504 GCA_047606125.1 Niabella sp.
GTGCAGCTGATGCTATCGTTTTTGGTAATGTAAACGATCCTGAAAGCGCCATTACCAAAGAGCGCGAAAACAACCCGCTTCGTACTTTTTACGTATTGGAGCAATTGCATGTGCTGCCCAATGTAAATTACCTGGCAAAGATCAGGAACACGGATGAAATCATTGCTGAAGGAGAAGATCATGAAGAGGGAGCCGCTGAAGGGCATGGCGCAGAAAAACATGAAGCAGCGGCTGAGGAAGCGCATCATTAGCAGGTGATGCAGGCACTGCAGATAACGCTGTGCGACGCAAGATGGCACAATAGCAGTGCAACAGTTGGGCTAATAATAATATTGGGACTTAGAATTTGACTTTTAGAATTTTTTATAAATAAATATGTCATTACTCAGATACGAATCACAGGCCAGGAACCCATTGGTGGAGGGAAATAAAACCTACCACGATGTAACGGAAGATATTTGCCGCCCGGTAGAAGCCAAACCAAGCAAGTTGTGGTGGGTCGGCTTTATTATTTCGCTTGGCTTATTAGGTTTTGGTGTGGTTTCCATTTATATGGATGTAACATACGGTACCGGCCAGTGGAATTTGAATAAAACCATCGGCTGGGGCTGGGATATTACCAACTTCGTATGGTGGGTGGGTATCGGCCATGCCGGTACTTTGATCTCTGCTATCTTATTGCTGTTCCGCCAGGGATGGCGTACAGGGGTGAACCGGGCTGCCGAAGCCATGACGATCTTCGCGGTAATGTGCGCGGGCCAGTTTCCTATATGGCACATGGGCCGTGTGTGGAATGCATTTTTTGTAATGCCTTACCCTAATACACGCGGGCCGCTGTGGGTAAACTTTAACTCTCCGCTGCTGTGGGATGTATTTGCGATATCAACTTATTTTACGGTTTCTCTTTTATTCTGGTATTCGGGGCTGCTGCCCGACCTGGCTACGCTGCGCGACCGGGCCAAATTGAAATGGAGAAAGTTCTTTTACGGTGTAACTTCCTTTGGCTGGACAGGCAGCACCAAACACTGGCAAAGGCATGAAGCGTTGTCGCTGGTGCTGGCCGGGTTGTCTACCCCCCTGGTACTTTCAGTGCACACCATCGTATCGTTCGACTTTGCCACGTCGGTAATTCCGGGCTGGCACACTACTATTTTCCCTCCTTACTTTGTGGCGGGTGCGGTATTCAGCGGATTTGCAATGGTACAAACCCTGCTATTGATTACACGTAAAGTATTGGGCCTTGAAGAATATATTACAATGGAGCATATTGATGTAATGAACAAGGTTATCGTATTAACAGGCTCTATAGTAGGTATTGCTTATCTGACAGAATTGTTTATATCCTGGTATGGCGCTTCCAGCTATGAATGGTTTGCGTTTAAAGAAAACCGGGTAAACCTTAACAGCCCTTACGGGTGGAGCTATTACCTGATGATGGGCTGTAACGTATTGTCTCCCCAGATCTTCTGGTTCAAAAAAATGAGGCGCAACCTGCTGGTAACCTTCTTTATGAGCATCCTTGTAAATATCGGTATGTGGTTCGAAAGGTTTGTGATCATTGTTACTTCTATTTACCGCGATTACCTGCCCAGTTCCTGGAGTACTTACTATTCTCCAACAATATGGGAGATCGGGTTTTACATGGGTACCTTCGGATTGTTTTTTACGTGCTACTTCCTGTTTTCAAAATTCTTCCCGGTTATTGCGATTGCAGAAATTAAACATATCTTAAAACGCAGCGGGAACAATTATAAAGCTCAGATGGACAAAGAAGAGCATGAAAACTTTGATGCGTTTGAACACGAAAACGGCCATCACGGACATCATTAATTAGATTGATAAAAAGCGAAAGCAATATATAATGAACGTTAAAAAATTTGTTGTAGGTAATTTTTACGAAGAAACCGTTTTGTTTCCTGCGGTTACAAAAGTGCGCCGCGCCGGTTACAAGATACACGATGTGTATACGCCCTTTCCTATCCATGGCCTGGATAAGGTAATGGGCTTAAAAGATACGGATCTTCACATTGCCGGGTTTATTTATGGCATTACAGGTACCACTACGGCGATCAGCTTTATTACATGGGCATTAACTGTAGACTGGCAGATAGATTTTGGCGGAAAGCCTTTCTTTTCGCTGCCGGCCTGGATACCTATTATGTTTGAACTTACGGTATTATTTGCTGCAGTGGGCATGGTGCTTACTTTTTGCTGGCTTTGTCAGCTGGCCCCTTTTGTAAAGAAGGATCATTTCAACCTGCGCAGCACCGATGATACTTTTACAATGGTTATTGAGTGCACAGGCAAAACAAACGAGGC
This sequence comes from Niabella sp., assembly GCA_047606125.1. Lineage (GTDB taxonomy): Bacteria > Bacteroidota > Bacteroidia > Chitinophagales > Chitinophagaceae > Niabella. The sequence continues at coordinate 2,320 of JASGEW010000086.1, forward strand.
AGAAGCCATTGCCTTTTTGCAAAGCGTGGGCGCGCAGGATGTGGAGGTACAGCACCGTGAGGCTGATTGGTGGATTGGCAGATACGATAGGGAAACAGTGCGTTTTGGCAAAAAAGTACCCCAGGTTTAATTAAATAATACAAGGAAAAGAAACAGATGAACAAAAAATTTTTTATAGCTGCTGTGTTACTTGGTGCTGTAGCCGCAGGTTGCGGTGCAGATAAAAATCCGGGGTACGCGTATATGCCTGATATGTTTTACAGCAGGGCGTATGAAACTTATGCGCCTACAGAAGTTTTAACAGATTCCGGAGTAAATTATAACCGGAAGCCGGTTCCGGGAACCGTTTCGCGCGATGAGGATCTGGCCTTTTATTTTGATCTGAAGCACGACTCTTTAGGCTATGCTCAGTCAGCGTTGCTTAAGAACCCGCTTGATACCGTGACTATTAACATAAAAGAAGCCGAAAGGTTATACCTGGTAAACTGCGGTATTTGCCACGGGCAGGCACTGGATGGCAATGGCCCTTTGTTTAAAGGAGGGGATGGCCCTTTTACCGCAGCGCCTAAAAACTTTATGGCCGACGATATGAAGGCGATGGCTGCGGGTACCATGTTCTATTCTGTTACTTATGGTAAAGGCCAGATGGGTAGCTATGCATCGCAGCTAACGGCTAAGCAGCGCTGGGAAGTGATCAAGTATATAAAATCCAAACAGGGGCCTGCAACACCTGCAGCGAGTGACAGCACAACAACCGCCGCACCCGAAGCCGGTACACAAACAGCGAAGAACTAATAATTATTTGAAACTTATTAATAAAGAGATCAGGAATGTCAACAGTAGAAAAATTTATACCTGCAAAAAAATATAACACCGTTGCGTTTGTATTAATGGCAGTAGGGCTGATTGCGACAATCGCCCTGTATATTTCCACGCATGGTGCTGCTGCCAGTGTGGAGGAAGAGCAGGCAAATCATGCGCGTTTTTGGGCAAGCCTTTTGCAAAACAGCGTTTATTTTTTGCTTGTGGTAAATGCTGCTATGTTTTTTATGTGTGCCACAACGCTTGCATGGGGTGGCTGGCAAATAGCTTTTACAAGAGTTACCGAAGCCGTTTCCTCTGCCGTTCCTGTGATTGGTATTATTGCTGCGGTTATCCTGCTGTCAATCGTTTTTGGAGACAATCATGTGATCTATCACTGGACGGATACAGAGCATGTTGCGCATGATCATATTTTAAATCATAAAAAAGGTTTTTTAAATAAAGGATTTTTTACTACGGTAACCGTATTAACGGTGGTATTGTGGAGCTTTTTAGGATGGAAGATGAGACAGCGGTCAAGAATGACCGATACCAACCCTCCGGCCACAGTGGAAGCCCGTAAAAAATTTATCTGGGACAATACGGTAATGGCTGCTATATATATAGTGGTGTTTGCTTTAACCATTATGTCCACACTTCCGTGGCTGTGGCTGATGAGCATCGATGCGCATTGGTTCAGTACCATGTACAGCTGGTACACCTTTGCAAGCACCTTTGTATCGGGCATGTCGGTAATAGCATTGTTTGTTGTATATCTTAAACATAAAGGATACCTGGCAATTGTGTCAACAGAGCATCTGCACGATATAGGCAAGTTTATGTTCGCTTTCTCCATTTTCTGGACCTACCTTTGGTTTTCGCAGTTTATGCTGATCTGGTACAGCAACCAGCCTGAAGAAACGATTTACTTTATTAACAGGATCGGTAACAGCGCCGGATACAGTCCGTATAACCGGATATTCTGGACGATGTTGACCATCAACTTTATTGGCCCTATACTTATACTGATGAGCCGCGATTCCAAACGTAACTATACCATTGTAACTTTTGTTGCCGGGTTGATTATTTTAGGCCACTGGCTTGATTTTTACCAGATGGTGTTCCCTGGGGTGTCGCCTGCTAAAGTACCGGTAATGTTTTTTGATCTGGGCATAGCGTTATTCTTTATTGGGCTGATCATTTACGTGGTGGGAAGAACATTAAGCAAATACCCGTTAGTTGCCAAAAATCACCCGTTTGCAAAAGAAACAGTGATACATCATACATAAAAAGAACGCGTTCATTGTTCAATGAAAAAGTGAAAACTGCACCATTGACAATATCGGAAGAACAGAAACATTAAACCTTGAACGAAACAGAATCATAACAGAACAATACATCGTATGCATACTTTTTTATTAATAACGATTTTATTATTGGGATTCATCATCACCTTTCAAATAGCGAGGGCCACTGAATTTGTATCCATAATACAAGGTGAGGAAAGAACGAGAAAGCAATCCAACAAGATTAATGCAGTTATGTTATTGCTGTTTTTAATTTTTGGTTTGTTTGGGGTGTATTGGGCGCACCACACTTTAGGCGACAAAATATTAAAGTTTGGCAGCGCAGCATCCAACCATGGTTTAAAGGTGGATAAGATGCTGACCTATACTTTGATCGCTACAGGCCTCGTATTTTTTGTGACCCAGATTTTATTATTCTGGTATTCGTTCAGATATCGTGAAAAAGAAGATCGCGCGGCCTATTATTTCCCGCATAATAATAAGCTGGAAATGATCTGGACAGTGGTGCCTGCGATTGTGCTTACGATCTTAATTTCTTTTGGATTGGTGTACTGGTACCAGATTACCGGGCCGGCTCCGGAAAACGCAGCAACGGTTGAAATAACCGGAAGCCAGTTCAAATGGGAGTTCCGCTATCCCGGAAAAGATGGTATCCTCGGCAAAAAGCATTATACATTTATTGATGAAAGTAATGATAATTCCCTGGGGTTAATATGGGACGATGTGGCTACACATGACGATATTGTTACCGGCAGTCCTTTGCACCTGGTGGTGGATAAACCCGTAAAACTGGTTATCAATGCCAAAGATGTTATTCACAGTGTGGGGCTTCCGCATTTCCGTTTGAAAATGGATGCGGTACCCGGCACGCCAACCACTCTTTGGTTTACCCCCATTAAAACAACCAAACAAATGAAACAGGAAACAGGCAACGATAATTTTGTTTATGAAATTGCCTGCGACCAGATGTGCGGTGCGGGGCATACGGGCATGCGTGGTGAAATTGTAGTAGAAACGCAGGAAGAATACGATCAGTGGATGACCACTCAAAAAGCTCAATATCAAACAGCAGTGCTTGATAAAGAAAAACCTGCAGCTGGGGCCGCCACTCAGGAAAATAAGCCGGCAGACAGCACGTCTTCGGCGAAAACAGATTCAGCATCAGTAAAAAAATAATTTTAGCATACCTTAGATATATAATTCAGGAGTATTTTTATGAGCGATATTTTACATACACAGCAGCAAACAACAAGCCACGGCCATCATCACGATGACCTCCATGTGCACGCACATCATAAAGAAACATTTATTACCAGGTATATCTTTAGTCAGGATCATAAAATGATCGCCAAACAGTTTTTGATTACCGGTATTGTGTGGGCGATTATTGGCGGTTTGTTCTCGGTATTATTCAGGTTGCAATTAGGTTTCCCGGATGAGCATTTTCCAATTCTTGAAACATTTTTTGGCAGATGGGCTGAAGGAGGCAAAATAAAACCAGAGTTTTACTATGCGCTAACAACCATGCATGGTACGGTGCTTGTATTTTTCGTATTAACAGCCGGATTAAGCGGAACGTTTGCCAACCTGCTTATTCCGTTGCAGATTGGGGCAAGGGACATGGCTTCGCCGTTAATGAATATGCTTTCTTACTGGTTCTTTTTTGCGGCAAGCATTGTAATGATCTCTTCTTTGTTCATTCAAACCGGGCCGGCATCTGGTGGCTGGACGGTATACCCGCCGCTGAGCGCCCTGGGCCAGGCTTCGGAAGGCTCTAAAGCGGGGATGGACTACTGGATTGTGGCTATGGCGCTGTTTGTAGTATCATCGCTGTTAGGAGGGCTTAACTACATCGCCACCATTTTAAATATGCGTACAAAAGGCATGTCAATGACACGTGTGCCGCTTACTATATGGGCGTTGTTGTTTACCGCAATACTGGGTGTATTGTCTTTCCCGGTTTTATTATCCGGGTTGATCTTATTGTTATTTGATCGCCATGCCGGTACCAGTTTTTACCTGAGTGATATTTATGTGGCCGGGCAGGCATTACCCAACGAGGGCGGAAGCGCTATTTTGTTCCAGCACCTGTTCTGGTTCCTGGGCCATCCGGAAGTATATATTATTATTTTACCTACTATGGGTATTGTTTCCGAAGTGATGTCGGTAAATGCACGGAAGCCTATTTTTGGATACATGGCCATGGTGTTTTCCTTATTCGCAATATGTGTGCTGGCCTTTTTGGTATGGGCCCACCACATGTTTGTAACAGGTCTGAATCCATTCCTCGGCTCGGTATTCGTATTGTTAACCCTGTTAATTGCAGTGCCTTCGGCCATCAAAGTGTTTAACTGGTTAACTACTTTATGGCGGGGCAATATCCGGTTCACCCCGGCAATGCTTTTTGCGATCGGGTTTGTAAGTTTATTTATTTCAGGAGGGTTAACCGGTATATTCCTGGGAAACTCTACTATTGATATACACCTGCACGATACGATGTTCGTGATTGCGCACTTCCATATTGTGATGGGCGTGTCTGCATTCTTTGGCATGTTCTGCGGTATTTATCACTGGTTCCCTAAAATGTATGGCCGGTATATGAACAATACACTGGGGTATATACACTTTTGGGTTACGCTTATAGGCGCTTATCTTATTTTTTGGCCGATGCACTACGAAGGTTTTGCAGGTATGCCGAGGAGGTATCTCGATAAAAGCGTTTGGGTAAGCTTCAGCCAGTTCCATGGGTTAGATGCAATGATCACCGTGGTTACTGTTATGGTATTTGCCGTTCAGTTATTGTTTGTATTTAATTATATCTATTCGATGTACAAAGGTAGAAAAGTAAGGTCGCTGAATCCGTGGGGCGCAGCCACGCTCGAATGGACCACGCCTATTCACCCGGGTCATGGAAACTGGGAGGGCGAAATCCCCGAAGTGCATCGCTGGGCGTACGACTACGGAAAAGACGGCAGAGACTTTATTCCGCAAACAGAACCGGTAGGGGAAAAAGAAAGTTCGCATTAATCAGGTGAATAGTGAGTGGTGAATAGGATGGCTACCCATGAACTATAAACTATCAACTATTAAATAAATTGAAACAGGAAAGAGCCGGCTTAAAAGATTTTGTTCAGTTAATTAAGCCCTCTTTAAGTATAATGGTGGTGTTCAGCAGTGTGATCAGTTACCTGCTGGTGCCCAATGTGCTGATTGACTGGTGGAGGATTATTTTGCTCTTTGCAGGTGGTATGTTGGTAACAGGAAGCGCCAACACTATCAATATGGTTGTGGAAAAGGATACCGACGCGGTGATGAAACGTACTGCAAAAAGACCTGTGGCCAGCGGGCGCATTACGCCCGAGCAGGGCTGGGGGTTTGCGTTACTGACAGGCGCTTTGGGTGTTTTTATCCTGGGGTATTATTTTAACTGGACCGCGGCATTGCTTGCTGCTTTCAGTTTGTTTTTGTATGCTTTTATTTATACACCGCTAAAAAAAGTAAACTCCATTGCTGTATTGGTGGGCGCTGTGCCGGGGGCGCTGCCCTGCCTGATTGGCTGGGTGGCTGGCTTTGTGCCGGGACAGGAGGTGGATTGGCTGGGCGGTATCATTATGTTCGGGATACAGTTCTTATGGCAGTTCCCGCATTTTTGGGCAATAGCCTGGGTTGCGCATACTGATTATAGTAAAGCAGGCTTTAAATTGCTGCCCAGCGATAAAGGACCAACAAAATTTACGGCATTACAAACGGTGGTTTATTCATTGCTATTGATCCCGATAACAATAGCGCCGTTTTTTACAGGAATAAGCACGATGGTTAATGCAAAAGGATTAATAGGACTGGGGCTGATCATTATTGCGAATATTTTTATGATCATGAGGTGCGTGACGTTGTATAACAAAATGGATGTAAAGAGCGCGAGAAATGTGATGTTTGGCAGCTATATGTATTTACCGGTGGTATTACTGGCATTATTGCTGGCAAAAATATGACCGGAAATAGCGCTGAAAAAAATTACAGGTACACAGGCGTGCAACGCATGCCTGCCGGACAGGCAAAAGCTACAAGCCCTGTACACAGATGGTTAAATAAAAAAAATGGAAATGGATATAGTGAGCAATGAGCAACATAAGAGGCTGCACCCGCATAAATTTACCTTGTGGATTGCCATTGCAAGCATTATTATGATGTTTGCCGGGCTTACCAGCGCTTTTATAGTAAAAAGTAATCTTACCGGCTGGAGAACCATTGTATTACCTAAGCTCTTTTGGGTTTCTACGGCAGTAATATTATCAAGCAGCGTAACCATGCATTTGGCAATAAAGGCATTTAAGAGCAGAAATATGCAGCAGTACCGTTCTTTAATGGCTGCCACTTTCGTTTTGGGGCTGGTGTTTGTGGTATGCCAGATTTTTGGGTTTGCTGATTTGTGGGCGCATAATATCAGGTTTAAAGGCTCTTCCGGGGCCGGGCAGTTTTTTTATGCGATTGCCGGATTACATGCGTTGCACGTTTTAGGCGGGGTAACCGCCCTGGTAATTATGCTGGCAAGATCGTTTATGGGCAAAGTGAAGCTGTATAGCGCGGTACCTGTTGAAGTAATGGGTATGTACTGGCATTTTGTAGACATTTTGTGGTTGTATTTATTAATCTTTTTTATAATTGTTGGATAAAAACTTTAGTTAAGGAATGGCACAAGAAGCAACAGTAAACACACATCGTACCAAATGGTGGAGCGGGGGAAAAAGTCCCTTTAATTTGGAGTACGGAAAAGCGATGATGTGGTATTTTTTAATGAGCGATGCCTTTACGTTTGGCGCGTTCCTTATTTCTTACGGCACCGTACGTTTTTCAAGCAATTCATGGCCCGACCCCAACCACGTATTTAACGCATTTCCGTTTGCAGGACATGCTAATTTGCCGCTGGCTTTTGTGAGCCTTATGACTTTTATCCTGATCATCAGCTCCGTAACAATGGTGCTTGCAGTGCATGCCGGCCATAACCGCGATAAGGCTGCTGTACAAAAATGGCTGTTGTGGACGATACTGGGCGGGTTGGCGTTTTTAAGCTGCCAGGCCTGGGAGTGGACGCATCTGTATCACGAAGGTGCATGGTGGGGGCGTAACCCTTTCCCTAATGCCAATGGAACGGTGGCATCGACCAACTTTACCAATTTCTTTTTCACTATAACAGGGTTTCATGGGTTTCACGTATTCAGCGGTGTAATAATTAATATTGTTATGTTATTGATGACCCGGGCCAATGTGTTTCAAAATAAAGGACATTATTTAATGATCGAAAAGGCTGGTTTGTACTGGCACTTTGTAGACCTGGTTTGGGTATTTGTGTTCCTGTGTTTCTATCTTATTTAATCTTAAAAATCAGCATTTATTATATGTCAGAGCATTACGATCCTACTAAAGATATTTCACCTTCAGCGGCCTATCCTGAGGTTACTTTCAGCAATCATCATGATGATGAAAGCTTTTACAGCAAAGTAAAAAGAACCACCTGGATATTGTCATTGATAACCATTGGTGAGCTGCTGCTGGGTTTTTACATTTATTATTTGCATAAAGGAGCGCCAAGCTACGCATGGGTTTTATTCCTGAAAGGTGTGATTTGTATCGCTACCCTGGCCAAAGCTTATTATATCGTTGCAGTGTTTATGCACCTGGGCGATGAGATCCGTAATTTTATAATGACCATTGTAGTGCCGCTGGCATTATTTATCTGGTTTATTATAGCGTTTTTGGCAGATGGCAATTCCTATAAAAACCTCCGGAATAAATACGATAAATACCAGCTGGAAATGTCTACCGATGCTCAAAAACATCCGGCGCCCAAACATGAGGAAGAGCCGGCCAAGGGAGAGCTTCAGGAGCATCATTAAAATAATAAAACCGAATAAGCGGTTAAATGAAATCAAGGGGGCTGTAATGGCCCCCTAAGATTTTATCAGCATCTGCCTGCAACCATTTGGTTAAAATAGTTGCATATACATCTTTAAAGTCCACTTTATATTTCAGGTCCCCTTCATTCAGATCTTCCAGGTCGGGGAGGGCATTGAGCATGCCTTTTTGTTTTAAGCCGCCACTGATCAGGAACATATTGTTTGCAGTGCCGTGGTCGGTGCCGTTGCTGGCATTCTGCGCTACCCTTCTTCCAAATTCAGAAAAGGTAAACAATAACACATCTTCCATGCGGCCATTCTTTTTCAGATCGTCGGTAAATGCTTTTACGGCATCATTCATCTGTGTAAAAAGCCTGGCCTGTTGCCCTTCCTGCCCTACGTGCGTATCAAAACTACCTAAGGATATGTAATATACTTTGGTATTAATGTCAGAATAAATTAAAGATGCAATTGTTTTAAAGCCGTTTCCCAATTCTGTATTGGGATACGTGGCACCAGTGGGATGCAGGCGGCTTTGCTTAAAAATGTAATCAGCGGAAGATAATGTTTGCGCCATTGTTTTGTACAGGTACTCCACAGGTTGCTCATCGTGATGATCGGCTGCATGATTTTTCATCACGGACTTAAAAAATTTTTCATTAGATGTGCCATACAGCCGCCCGGGATCTTTAACCGCAATGGCATTGGCCTGCTCACCTTTTAACGCCAGGCTTAATACGTCGTCTACTTCAAGCGCCTGTGTGGGCTTGTCACATCCGCTGCATTGGGCGTCGAGATAACGCCCGATCCATCCGGTGTTCCAATATTGATTGCTTTGACTGGCGGAGTGCCAGATATCCATACTCCTGAAGTGCGACCTGTCGGGGTTAGGATAGCCCACATTATTTAAAATGGCCATATTTCCCTCATTGTATAAGGCTTTTAGCGCCGTTAATGAAGGATGCAAACTCACCTCGTCGGTAAGCTTTGCCGTTTGTTCCATTTTAATACCCAGGCTGGGTCTTAATTTATAATAAATATCGTTGCGAACCGGGATAACCGTATTTAGTCCGTCGTTACCGCCGCTCAATTGCAATACCACCACAACCTTGTTGCCCTGTGGTACCAAAGCATCCGATTCAAATGCTTTTAAAAATTTTGGCAACATCATGGAAGCTGTGGCCAGCGAACCTATTTGCAAAAAATCTTTTCTTTTAATCAGCATGGCGAATTTTTAAAAGTGATCATGGTGAGCCTGACAAACCATGAATGAACAATCAACCATCCTTCGTCAGGCTCGGGATGAGATTTGATAACATTAACACAACTGGTATTCCGGCGTACTCATCAACTGGATGGTAGCGGATTTAATATACATTTCGGGTGACGACGGATCAATATTTTTACCAACCGTATTTTCAACACCTGATGCGTCTACCAGGAACAGGTTTGTTTTTATTTTACTTAAAATATCCTCTTTTTTCGTTTTATCATATCGGGCAACGTACTGCGCCCAGTCTATTTTAGCGGCAATGGCACCGTATACCTTTTTAGGTGCCGCCTGTTTGCCGGGTACAGCTGCCGTACCGTCATTTTTTCTGCCCATCATTACGTCGTCATCCTGCTTGGGAGCCACATTTAGTTCATCTTTATCATTAAACATTTGCGGAATGCGCAACCGCATCATTAAAGTGCTGCTGTCGATCCATGACTTTCCGCCCGGCCATCCGGCAACATTCGGGGGATATAATAATTGCTGGCCCAGTATTCTTTGCAGGTTGAACAACGGCGCGTCATTATCCAATTTCATGGGCACCATCCGTTGTATACCCACTAAAAGCTCAACAGGTGATTTGATGCGGGCGCCGATATTTTTTTCACTGTAAAACCAATCACTGGTAAAAATATCTTCCATCAGCTTACTAATGTTATAGTTGCTGCTATAAAAGCGATCTGCAAGCTGGTTAACGATGGCTGTATCTATATTGTCATTTACAAAAAACCTGTAAATCTTTTGTGTAATAAATTTCGCTGTTTGTTTGTTCTCAAGAATAATATCCAGTACATCATCCCCTTTAAAATTCCCGGTTTTACCCAATACTGTTTTTATGCCGTCATCATGAAAATTTTCCCGGAAAATAAATGCTCCGTGCGCATTGGATGCCCACCCGGTAAAGGCCCTGGCTGCTTCTTTAATATCTTTTTCGGTGTAATGGCCCCGGCCAAGTGTAAACAGCTCCATTACTTCCCTCGCAAAATTTTCGTTGGGCCGGCCCTTTCTGTTTTGCTGATTATTTAGGAAATACAGCATAGAGGCTGAATGGGATACCTGCTTTAACAGTGTTCCAAAATCGCTCAGGGCGTATTGGCGAAATACATTCAGCAACAACTGGTTATAGAATATATTCCCGTTACGGCTGGCAAAATGCCCATGCCAGAAAAAAGCCATTTTTTCCCGGAGTTGTGCCGGCGTCGTTATCATTTCTTTTAGCCAGTACAGGTTTAAATCTTTAACAGCGGTCCGCAGCATCCGGTTAATTTCGCGCCGCTGTATATCGCTGTAATCCCCTTTCTTCCGTGCGTCCTGTAAATCTTCATAGGCATTGATCAGGGGCTGTCCTGCAACATTAATATACTGTGGTTCGCCGGAAGAGGCTTTGGCAAGTGCTGCATAATATTTTTCAGGTTTATATTTGTGCAGATCATCCAGTTGCTCCACCGCAGGACCAAAACCGGCTCTCCATAACAAATGCTGGTTTTTTAACTGGTTGGTTATTTCCATGCAATTTACTTTTATAATTTGACTGGTATGTGTGCAGAAGGTTTAATTATAAAAAAATCCGGACTGTTTCCCGGATTTCATAAAAGAGAGGATACTTAAAAATTATTTTTGAGCATGGGCGGTTACATAAGCCATCAGGTCCTGCGTTTCAGCCCAGGTAAGTTTAGCCTTGCCTGCCATATTAATGAATAGTTTTTCCTGATCTGCAAATGTATGCCTGGCTACATGGCCTGTTTCATCGCCGTGGCATTTTGTACATTTTGCAGAGGCAATAATAGCACCACCGGCGTCGGCAGATCCTGCCAAAGCGGATTTGGATGCTTTGGGTGAGCAGGCGATAACAAATGCCGCGATAGAGATAGCTGCTACAATAGTTTTCTTCATGACGAGAGTATTTATTTTGTAATAGTTTCCTTTCCGAAATATGAATGTAACACTTTTGGAAGCTTTATTTCATTTTCCTTTTGATTATTTTCCAAAAGACATGCCACAATTCTTGGTAAGGCCAGGGAGCTTCCGTTAAGCGAATGAGCTAATTGTGTTTTATTGTTCTCATCCTTAAATCTTGTTTTCATGCGATGGGTCTGATAGCTTTCAAAGTTAGATACAGAGCTTACTTCCAGCCACCGCTCCTGGGCGGCGCTGTACACTTCAAAATCGTAAGTAAGGGCAGATGCAAAGGACATATCACCTCCGCATAGCCTTAGGATCCTGTAAGGCAGTTCTAACGTTTTCAGCAACCCTTCCACATGCGCCACCATCTCATCAAGCGTTTCATAACTTTTGGATGGATGTACAATTTGCACGATTTCTACTTTTTCAAACTGGTGCACCCTGTTAAGGCCGCGTACATCTTTACCAAAGCTTCCGGCTTCTCTTCTGAAGCAGGGAGAATACGCCGTCATTTTAATGGGCAATTGTTCTGCCTTTACAATTTCATCCCTGTAAATATTGGTAACCGGCACTTCTGAGGTAGGGATCATATAAAAATTATCTGCAGGCATAAAATACATCTGCCCTTCTTTATCAGGAAGCTGCCCGGTACCGTAGGCAGACGCTTCATTTACCATAAAAGGCGGTAAATACTCTGTATAACCAGCGGCAATATTGTAGTCCAGGAAATACTGCACCAGTGAGCGTTGCAGTTTAGCGCCTGCTCCTTTGTATAAAGGAAAGCCGCTCCCGGTAATTTTTGCGCCGGTCTCAAAATCCACGATATCGTATTGCTTAATCAGATCCCAGTGCGGTACTGCCCCCGCAGGCAGTTGCGGTTTAATGCCTCCTTCACGTATTACTACATTATCCTCGGCTGTGTTACCGGCAGGTACCAGCGCAGCCGGCAGGTTGGGTAATTGCACCAGGGTTTGTTGCAGCTCATTTTCTGTAGCTACCAGTTGTTCATTGATAGGTTGCAGCCTGGCTTTCAGCGTTGCTACTTCCTTTTTTTTAGCTTCAGCCGCTTCTTTTTCACCTTTTGCCATCAGCCCGCCAATTTCTTTAGATGCGCTGTTTACCGATGCCTGTGTCGTATCAAACTCTAATTGCAATTTTTTACGCTGATCATCCAGTTCAATTATTTTGTCCACCAGCTCAGGGTCTTTAAAATGCTTTACGGCAAGCCGGTCTTTCACTTCCTGCACATTTTGCCTGATCACATTTACTTGTAACATATCGATCTGTTTTGGGCAAAAATAAAACCATCGCAGCAGTATGGGATATTTTTTTATGTAACCGGCCGGGGAATGTCGGTGGTTCGGCTGCACTCAGATTAATATATTCAGAAACATTTTTGAATATTAAGTCACACATATTGCAGAACCTTCTGTCAAAATTACTTTTTACAATTGAAAAATGAAAGAATACCAGTGATGTTTCTGGCGTTATGGAGCTGCTGTTGAGAGCAATGCAGAGAAAGAGGGATGTCTGAGATGGTGTATATGCGACAGCAGAAAAAGAAGCATTACATATCACAAAGACCATTGATTATAAGGCACTAAACAACATGAGTTTTGGGTCTTCGTTACGTACCACCATTAACAAGCAGTACGTCATTTCGATGAGTTCCGTACAACGGAATGAAGAGAAATCTTACTTTTTATCAGGAGATGTCTCGTTTTACTCGACATGACGGTGTATTTGATCAGTTTTCAATCACAAATATCCACACTCACGTTAAACAGGATCTTGCGTTGGTGATTGCTTTGATAAATGAAAATTTTATAATGAACGTTTCATTTTCAGGAAATTTAAAGGTGTCATCACTGCAATTGAAGCATTGCGATAGTCCTTTATATTACGTGTAATTATTGCATCTAATCCTTTTACTGTTAATGCCGAAGAGTATTGAACGGAATCTTCATAATCTGAAAAATCATTTTTCAAGGCTTGAATAATTTCAATCTTTGTTGTACCAATTATTTCTGTCATTTCCGTCAATGCTTCAACAACTTCAATAGTTTTTTTATGACCTAAGAACTTTCTTACAACATAATAGATGTTATTGATGCTTACTGCTGAAACATAAAGCTTGATAACACCTTGCTCATTCAGTTCAAAAAGCTCACTGGCAGGATTTACATGCGGCGCTCTGTCTGTAAAAAAATCAATAACTACATCGGAATCGACAAAAAGATTATACCCCATATTTTTTTGAAAGCTCTTCAGTTAAAATTTGTTTATAGTCAAAGCTGTCGTTAGCCTTAATAATTCCTCTCAATTTTCTCACTCTCGGAGAAAGTTGTTTTTCTTTCATTTTTTTTCGGTTAACAGTTAAAAGTTTGAAATAGTTTTCCACCATTTCGGACAGGCTTTGTCCTTTTTCTTTTGCGTATTCTTTTGCTGTCTCTATAATATCTTTTTCAATTGTCAATGTTAATTTCGTATTCATTTTCTTTTTTTTTCAAAAATACGTGTTGTTTTTTGTTATTACAACACGTGTTAAGAAAATGATAATTGAACTTGCTTAAACTTTTAATTTCATAGTATAAGCCAATAAGGTTAAAGTGGATTATTAATGCTGCAAATATAATAGAATGTGAATTTTTCCTAACCCATACACTTCCTTTCTCCAGGTGATGCACACCAGCGTGGCAACTGGCTTACCCTCCCCTCCTTCAGGGCACTCCCGCCAGCGGGGGATAGCTGGCCAACGACCTCATACTCCATTTTAATTTTTAGTTTTTCATTTTTCATTATCCGCTTACCTTAGCATTTATGGAAAAAAAGCTATTTCTGTTAGATGCTTATGCCCTGGTGTTTCGTGCTTATTACGCGCTCATTCGCAGCCCGCGCATTACCAGTAAAAATAAAAACACCAACGCCCAGTTCGGGTTTACCAATACGCTGGTGGAGCTGCTGAACAAGCAAAAGCCTACCCATATGGCGGTTTGCTTTGATACACACGAGCCTACAGAGCGGCATACCGATTATGCCGATTATAAAGCTAACCGGCAGGAAACACCGGAAGATATACTGATCGCGGTGCCGGACATTAAACGGATCATCAAAGGCTTTAATATTCCCTGCATTGAGACAGATGGCTACGAAGCGGACGATGTGATCGGCACACTGGCTAAAAAAGCCGCCGCCGCTGGTTATGAGGTGTTTATGGTAACGCCGGACAAAGACTATGGGCAACTGGTGACCGATAAAATAAAAATTTACAAACCCGGTTACCAGGGTGGTGACGTGGAAATTATGGGGCCTGAAGAAGTATGCGCCAAATGGAATATTAAAGATGTATCACAAGTGATCGATGTGCTGGGGCTGATGGGCGATGCCGTGGATAATATTCCGGGTATTGCTGGCGTGGGAGAAAAGACCGCGGCTAAATTACTGGCTGAATATGAAACGCTCGAGAATGTAGTTGCCAATGCAGAGAACATTAAAGGCGCATTAGGAAAAAAAGTAGTAGAAGGTAAAGACCTGGCCATACTTTCCAAAAAGCTGGCGACGATCATAACGGATGTCCCGGTGGACTTTCATGAAGAAGATTTTAGTGTAAAAGAATGGAATAAAGAGGCGCTGAAAGAGATCTTTGCAGAATTGGAGTTCCGTACTTTAGGTAAAAGATTGCTGGGAGAAGAGGTAGAAGCCGCGGCAACCGCCCCTGCTGATAAAAAACCATCCGGCAAAGGGGTACAGATAGACCTGTTTGGCAATGTGATCGGTGGGGAAGCCACAAAACCTGCCGCCATTAGCGGGGAAGAAGAGGAAGCGCCTTCGTTCACTTCTTTTAAAACCATTGCTGATGTTCCGCACGAATATGTTGCCATAACAAATGATGAAGCCATTTCCGCCCTGGTACAGCAGCTTTCCACCTTCGATGAAATTTGTTTTGATACGGAAACCACTGGTATCGATGCCAATCTTGCAGAGCTGGTGGGTATGAGCTTCAGCGTAAAACCCGGCGAGGCTTACTGGGTACCCTGCCCGCCCGAACGTGAAGCAACAGATAAAATACTGAACGCCTTTAAGCCTTTGTTTGAGGACAGCACTAAAACATGGATAGGACAAAACCTGAAATACGACCTGTTGATCATGAAATGGTATGGCATTGAGTTCAAAGGCAAACTGTTCGACACCATGCTGGCGCATTATGTGATCGAGCCTGATGGTAAACGCGGTATGGACCAGTTAAGTGAGAAATACCTGGGTTACGAGCCTATACATATCGAAGCGCTGATCGGCAAAAAAGGAAAACAGCAGGGCACTATGCGCGATGTGGAGCTGGAAAAGATCACTGATTATGCTGCCGAAGATGCTGATATTACCCTGCAGCTGAAAGAAGTGTTCGTTCCATTGCTGACGAAGAAAGAAGTAGAAAAGGTCTTTAATGAAGTGGAGAACCCTTTGGTGCCGGTGCTTACTGATATGGAGTTTGAAGGCGTGAAAATTGATGAGGAATTTTTAAAAGCGTATTCCAAAGAGCTGGAAAAAGACGCTGCAGAAGCAGAAAAAAAAGTATTCGATATTGCCGGGGTACGGTTCAACCTGGCATCGCCAAAGCAACTGGGAGAAGTATTGTTTGATAAATTAAAGCTGGATCCATCGGCCAGAAAAACAAAAACCGGCCAGTATCAAACCGGGGAAGACGTGCTGCAGAAGCTGGCAGCCAAAGGCCATGTTATTGCAGAGGAGATCATCACCTTCCGGGAACTGACCAAATTAAAATCAACGTATGTGGATGCATTGCCGCAACTGGTCAATCCTAAAACCGGCCGCGTACATACCACTTACGGACAGGCAGTTGCTGTTACCGGAAGGTTGGCGAGTAACAATCCCAACCTGCAAAATATACCGGTAAGAACAGATCGTGGTAAGGAAATAAGAAAAGCGTTCATTCCGAGGGATAGCAATCATATATTACTTTCAGCAGATTATTCACAGATCGAGCTGCGTATTGTGGCAGGGATCAGCGGCGATAAGAATATGGTGAAGGCGTTTAAAAGTGGAGTGGATATTCATACGGCAACAGCAGCCCAGGTTTTTAATGTGCCGGTTGAAGAGGTTACCAGAGAAATGCGCTACAAGGCCAAGAGTGTCAACTTTGGTATTATTTACGGCCAGGGCGCTTTTGGGCTGGCAGATAATTTAGGCATCTCCCGTACGGAAGCCAAAGCTATTATTGACAGCTATAAAAAGGAGTTTAGCGGGATACAACGTTATATGGACGATACCATCAATTTTGCGCGTGAGCAGGGCTATGTGCAAACGCTGATGGGCCGCAAGCGCTGGCTGAAAGACATTAACTCTAACAACTTTACCGTGCGTGGTTTTGCAGAGCGCAATGCCATTAACTCACCGATACAGGGCACTGCTGCAGATATGATCAAACTGGCGATGCAGAAAGTGCATGCCGCTATGAAAAAAGCAGGTATGAAAAGCAAGATGATATTGCAGGTACATGATGAGCTGATCTTTGATGCCTTGCGCGATGAAGTGAACGAGCTGAAACCATTGATCCTGGAGCATATGCAGGCCGCAATGCCGCTGCCGAACGACGTGCCGGTTATTGCAGAATGTGGGGAAGGCGAGAACTGGCTGGAGGCGCATTAGGAATGTTACAGGTTAGCTGGTATGGTGCGGAATAAATTTAAAAATTTAAAAGGGCATATATGGGGGAAAAATATCGCGTGTTGGCAACAGGATCACTTGTTAGCGGGCTGTTGGGAATCATCTGCTTGTTTTTGCTGTTCGTTGGTCCGCAGGATTGGTTCGATGGTATTTTTAAGGCCTGTATTTTTTTCTTTGTAGGTGCTTTAATACTTGGAGCATACAGCCTTATTATCAAAAGAAATACGCCAGCCAGGATCGGTTTTATTACTGGTATATTATTTATAGTAATTTTTATTGCAGTTTTATTGATTTTTAGAAATATGTGCGTTGTGTGTTAGCCTGCTGCATGGCACGGATGTTTAACGCTGTATGTGAACTGTAAAAACCTGTCTGCCGGCAAGGCAGGCATAAAAAATAAATTGATGAAACCTGTTTTTCTCTCCGGTTTGTTATTTTGGGTATTAGCTATTAACGCCCAAACCTTTACAGCAACTGAAGCGAAAATAATCCTGGGTGGCGATACCAGCAGGATGCTTCGTGTGATTCCGTTAGAAGAACCGGCCGGCGAAGAAGCGCTGCGGGCTATTTCAAAAGATATTGCCTTCAGCGATCCGCTGCTATCCGTGCTGAAAAACAGGATGCTGAAATCGGTGCTGGATAGCAATCATCAGGGTGTAGGCATTGCAGCACCCCAGGTAGGCATTAACCGGAACCTCATCTGGGTACAGCGTTTTGATAAACCGGGACAGCCTTTTGAATTTTTTGTCAATCCTAAAATATTATGGCGATCTGCCCTTTTATGTAAAGGGGCAGAAGGCGATCTTTCTTTTGAAGGCCGTGGAGACGTGGTGAGAAACTATGCCATAATGATCTCTTATACCGATATGAACGGGCAACAGCATATTGAAATGCTGGAAGCGTTTACAGCCACTATCTTCCAGCATGAGACCGATCATTTGTTGGGTACTTTATTTACAGACAGGATTGAAGCGCAAAAAGCTAAAAACTACGAGCCTTTTAAATCCCTTTGGGATGCAGTGTTGCTAAAAGAAGCTCTTAAATAATACGGAGTTTGGGTTTTTCTCTTTTCAACGTTAAACCATTTTACTGGTACACCCGTACATAGTCTACTTCCATTTTCATTGGAAAAGCCTTATCGTCAACCCCTTTTTGACCACCCCAGTTGCCACCTACAGCAATATTCAGGATCAGGTACATTTTATTATCAAAAGGCCAGTAGTCATAACCTTTATGTTCATTGGTAAAATGGAAATAGGGTTTATTATCAATAGAGAGGGTCATAGCATCTTTATTCCATTCCAAACCATATACATGAAATTTTGACGAAGCATCGGCAACGAAAGTTTTGGCCGTTTTTTGTGTGCCTATTACATGATTATAGGCTTTGCAATGGATTGACCCATGCACCCAACCCTGGTCGTATCCTACATGTTCCATGATGTCTATTTCACCATCATCAGGCCATTTTTTTATGTTTTCAGCAAGCATCCAGATAGCGGGCCAGGACCCCAATCCTGAAGGCAGCTTTGCCCTCACCTCAATTTTACCATGTTGCCAGGATGCTTTTCCTTTTGTTACCAGCCTGGCCGATGTATATTTAAAGCTGTCCCTGTTTTCTTTCCGGGCTTCTATTACCAGCATACCGTTTTTAACATAGGCATTTTTTAAATCATCTGTATAATATTCCAGCTCGTTGTTGCCCCAGCCTTCCTGGCTGCCCAGATCGTAACCCCATTTTTTGTGGTCGGGTTTTCCCGAATAACTGAACTCATCTGCCCAAACCAGTTTCCAGGAATGTTGTGCAAACGCATGTAAGGCCATAAGCGTAACGGCATACAGAAAAACAGCTTTCTTCATGTGGCAATATTTATAGCAAGTTTACGACAATAAAATACATTTTCATTAAGTTTTTATATCCACAAAACCCTTCCTTCGATTACCTTCGCAGGCATGATAAAAAATATTCTTTTTGATTTCGGCGGCGTTTTATTCGATCTTGATTTTAATAAATCTTTTGAAGCGTTCGAGGCTTTAGGCTACACTGATATACGGAATATGTTTTCTCAATACCATGCCGGTTCTTTATTTAAAATGCTTGAAACAGGACGGATAGCTCCCGCTGATTTTTATAAAAGCATGCAGGCTGTGGCCCCTGCACCTGCAACCGAAGAGCAGATCAGGAATGCATTTAATGCCATGTTGCTTGGCTACCGGTATAAGAGCCTTTTTTATCTGGCCGCGTTGAAAAACGATTATAACCTGTACCTGTTAAGCAATACCAACGACATACATTATGATTATTTTATCGGGTTGCTGCAATCAGAAACCGATTATTTTTCACTGGACCCCTTTTTTACCATCCCGTTTTATTCACAGAAAATAGGTTACAGGAAACCGGATAATGCGGCATTTGAATTTGTATTAGATACTGCAGGTATAAAAGCTGCTGAAACACTTTTTATTGATGACACGTACTCCAACCTCCCCAGTGCCGAAGCGCTGGGATTTAAAACCCATTTGTTATTGCCATCTGAGAGGGTCGAAGAGCTTGATTACACAGCGTATTAAAAGTGCCATCGTCAATACGCACTATTACCTGTTGTCCTGTTTTTATCTGCGTCAGTTGCGTTTCGGTGTTGGCAATTTTGTACAGCGGTTTGCCCATCGGGTTGTAAGGAAATATAAAATAGTGGTAAGGAAATGGTTTTAACTGCTTTGTTGTAACTGCAAAAAAGGTTATAAATGTGCCAGTACCCGCTTTGTTTTGGAAAGCAGTTCCTGCTTATTACCATCGAGCCCGCCGCCACTATATATGTTCATATCCATTTCTGTGAGGAGGGTTATTATTTCTTTCTGTTTTTCATCAGGAATATGGTTATCGGACATAGATCGTTTCAGGCTATCTTTATTAAACAGGGCAGCGGGCAGGG
Organism: Niabella sp.; assembly: GCA_047606125.1. GTDB lineage: Bacteria > Bacteroidota > Bacteroidia > Chitinophagales > Chitinophagaceae > Niabella. The sequence goes on from JASGEW010000086.1 coordinate 22,112, forward strand.
CAAACCGTTGTTCAAAATATTGCATCAGGCCCTGTTTCAAAGCGCTGTAAAAGTCATTGCCTGTATAATGAATACGATCTGCTGCAGACCTCAACAGCTCATCAATGCTTAGGGCGGGCTCAGGGGCAATAATTTTCCCCGGCTTTTGAGGCGGTTGCTTTTTTTCTTTTACAGGTTCAGACCGATGCCGGTTCTTTTTACTGCGCTGAAAGAGAATTGCCAGCAGCAGCAGTACCATAACAGCCCCTGCAGCAATTATTAAAATAATGTTCCGATGTTCGTCCTTCTCTTCGTTCCTGCTATCACTAACGGTAGCGGCACCTTCTTTAACCACGCTGAAGGTTAAGGGGATATTGGTAATCGTTTTATATTGTCCGCTTAACGCATCAAAAAAAGAAAACCTTACGGAAGGGATCGTATATTTTCCCGGCTTACTGGTTTTAAAAGGTATCTGGAAGGATTTGTAGCCGCTTCCGTCTGCTTTTAAGGATTTATCGTCGTCAATTTTTGCAGGAGCCGTTTCAACGCCGGCCGGCCAGTCTATTTCGGGCAGCTTTACTTTTGTAAAATCACCGGTTCCAAGAATTGTTATAGTAAACAGGCCCTGTTCTCCGGGTGCATATATGGTTTTGGGTATCTGCACGTTCATCTTAAAATCTCCAACCAGGCCGTTCATTCCCGAAGCAGTTTTATTATCGGGCAACCCGGTAACCAGAACCGAAATGGGCACTGATGAAATATTCAGATTAAAATAACCATTGCTTAAAGTGTATCCTTCTTTTACCCCATTTAATACCGGATCTTCATTGCCATTGGCATCAACCAGCTTTACCCGGTTTTTCATTACCAGCGCACCTAATGTTAACCTGCCTGCTTTATAAGGGGTTAGTTGTAACTTAAGAATTGTGTGCACATCAAAGCCTACTCCATCCACAGTTTCCCGGGAGGCTATTTCATCTGCACTGCTTTTAATATTTTTAACATCAAATCCGCTAAACGCCGGGGATTTAATGACGCTGGATTCAGATGCCATCGCGCTATATAGCTTATAGGTAACCATAATCGGTTCGCCTACATAACAATCCGTAGCGCTGGCTTCTGTTTTTAAAAAAATATTGCTTTTCAGCCTGTCCTGTAAAGAAACATATTCATCATCCTGCGCAAATATTCCTGTGCTGCCCAAAACAAAACAAAGAAGAATAAAATATTTCATTTTAGATAAAGAAATTTAAAATAACCTGTTTACAGATCGCCCGGCTGCGGACGCAGTATCATCTCTTCAACACAAGCGCCGGCAGACAATTGAGCGGCTGCAAATATCATTTGGGCAATATCGCCCGCTTCCATAATACGGTTTTTACTGTTGTCAAAATCGCCCCACGAATCGGTAAGAACAGCTCCCGGAAAAACGGAAGTAACTTTAATCCTGTACGGCTTTAGCTCTTCGCGTAAATTGGCGCTGAACCCATACAAAGCATATTTGCTGATGCTATAGGCGCCGCCATTAGGATAGGCTTTTAAAGAGGCAATGGAGCACATATTAAATATATGGCCTGCGGTTTTCTCTTTCATTGCCGGCAACAGCGCTTTTGTAACATAATAGGCGCTGTACAGGTTGGTAGCCATTTGTTTTTCCAAAGCCCCATCCGGTTCGTCGCTAATGTTCCCCGGCTCAAAAATGCCGGTATTGTTAATTAAAATATCGGGTGCCGAATATTCCAGCACCCACCCGCCAAAGCGTTTCGCCTCTTGTTTGTCCGACAGGTCAAAAGCTTTAGCATGTATGCCGGATAAAGGATATTTTTCCTGGAGCCCGGCTACTGCGTTATATAAATTCACTTCATTTTTAGAAGTGATAAAGAGATTATAGCCATTGTGAGCAAATATTTCGGCTATTGCATACCCTATTCCCCTCGAAGCGCCCGTAATCACCACATTCTTTGTTTTGTTACTGTTATACATAATATCTTTTTATTAATAGCAATAAATGTACCGTGCAAAGTACTGCTTTTTATAATTTCGCGGTTGCTACAGACAGGAAGCACAAGCCGCGCTTCCTTTGCAGCGGAATAAACGGATTCTATGAAGTATAAGCATTTATTTTTCGACCTGGACCATACCCTGTGGGATTTTGACGCCAATGCAAAGTTGACCCTCTTTGAATTATATGAAACGCTTGCATTAAAAAGCAGGGGGGTAGCGGATTTTGAGCAGTTTTATAAAAGCTACCTGGAGCATAATACAAAGCTTTGGACAAGGTATCGCAACGGCTTTATTAAGCAGGGGGAACTGCGTATAAAACGCATGCGCCTGGCTTTGCTCGATTTTAAAATAGGCGATGAGGCCCTGGCAGAAATGATGAGTAAACAGTTCCTGGAAAAGCTGCCGGCAAGAAATAACTTATTTCCTTATGCCACAGAAATATTATCATACCTGACCAATAAAAATTATAACCTGCATTTAATTACAAATGGGTTCGAGGAAATACAACACCATAAAATCAATAATTCGGGGATCAACCAGTATTTTGATAAAGTGATCACCTCCGAGGGCAGTAACAGTTTAAAACCCAATAAAGCAATTTTTGATTTCGCGCTGGCTGCCGCCAAAGCCGATATTAAAGAGAGCATTATGCTGGGCGACGATCTGGAAGCGGATATTATAGGCGCCTATAAAGCCGGCATGGACCAGGTGTATATCAATCATGTGAACGCCGTTCCTGATTTTAAGCCTACTTATATGGTACGATCGTTAAAAGAACTGGAGCGTATTTTTTAATACAGACGTCAGAGCATGTATCAAAAAGTTTTGAAGATTCTGACAGTCTCATCTTAAAATAATTTTCCCTGTTCTTTATCTGATGGCATTTGCGGTATATGCAAATCGAGCGCTAACGCTTTATTTAGCTTTTCAATAAAATAAGCGGATAACAAGGGAGATGATAATTCTATATTCTGGTGCACAAAAAAGCAAAGTTGTTTTAATCCTTCCTTATGCCATTTTTTGATCCGCGTTAACCAGTCGTCTAACCGTTTGCGATCAATGGCATCGTCGTTACAACCTACAAAGCGTACGAACGCAGCTGGTGTTGTAAGGCGTATATGCACCATATCGCGCCGCCCGGCAGTATCCACAATAATATTGGTGATCTTATTTTCTTCTAAAAGTGTGCAGTAGCGTTGCCATACTATTGCATTTTCAAACCACTGGCTATTGCGTACTTCAACAGCAAGCGGAATACCCCGGGGGAACTCCTTTAAACATTTTTCCAGCTTTTCAAATTCCTTTGGTGAAAAATTATCATGAAGCTGTAAAAAAGCCATACCCAGTTTTTCTTCAAAATTGGCTACCGCATTGCAGTAGGTCTCAACAGTGGCTTTTACATCCAGTAATCTTTTGTAATGACTGATCGTGTTGGTTATTTTAGGATAGAATTTGAATCCTGCAGGTGTTTTTTCTTTCCATTTTATAACCTGCTCCACAGAAGGCATATTATAAAAAGTAGCGTTTAATTCAATAGAATTAAACTGGCGCGAATAATATTCCAGCTCGTCTTTTACACCCTTGGGATAAAAGCCTTTAAGATCTGCTTTATTCCATTTGGCACAACCTATATATACTTCAAATTTTTTCCCCTTTGCATTTTGAAGCAACCGGGTGGTTGCTTCAGGATCTTTAGGAAGGGCAAACTTAATACCGGAAGGGTCGGGTACCTGACCGAATTTCATATAGAAGATTATTGTTTGTCAGAGAATTGCGTACCCCTTTCCTTTGAAGAGGGAACGGGGGTAAGGTCTTTCACACGCTCCCAGATTTCGGGAATACGTTTTATCCAGGTAAGCTCTTTAAATTTTTCCCTGGCATCTCCTGCAGGGGATCCAAAATAAGCTTTACCTCCTGCTAAAGACGATGGCACACCGCTTTGTGCATTAATAACGGCGCCTTTACCTATAGTGAGTGTTTTACTAATGCCTGCCTGCCCCCAAAGGATCACTTCATCTTCAATTACCGCTGCTCCTGCTATGCCAACCTGGCCTGCAAAAAGGCAGTTCCGGCCCACCAGTGTATCGTGGCCAATATGCACCTGGTTATCCATTTTAGTGCCCTTGCCAATAACGGTATCGCCGGTTACGCCCCGGTCAATAGTACAGCCGGCGCCAATCTCTACAGCATCCTGTATTACCACGCGCCCACAGCTGCTCATTTTTTTATAATATACTTCGCGGTTTGTTTTTTTATTGTAATAAAAAGCATCACTTCCAATCACGGTGCCACTTTGTATCACTACATTATCGCCTATTATACAATGATCGAGTATGGTTACATTGGGAAAGATGATGCAGTTCTTGCCGACAACCACATTATTCCCCAGGTAAGCATTGGGCATCACAACAGATCCTTCACCAATTATTGCAGACTGTGCTATGTTGTCCATCGACGGATTAAATGGCCTGTAATGATCAACAATTTTTAAATAGGCTTCAAACGGATCTTCTGTGATCAATAAAGCTTTATCCGGCGGAAAATCTGTTTCTTTATTAATAATAATAAAGCTGGCGGCAGAATGTATACACTTATCATAATACTTTGGATGATCTACAAATACCAGGTCGCCACGCTCAACAACATGTATCTCATTAATGCCTGTGGCAGCAGCTGTAGCATTGCCAATAAGTGTTGCATTTATAAGAGATGCTATTTGAGTAAGCGGAACGGGTTGATCGAACTTCATAATCTGTTTTCTTCAAAGGTATAATTATACAGGTATGTAAAATTTTTTATCAGAAAAGATTAATGGGCCGAATTTTTTTAACGTATAATAATGAATGCTCTTATGGAGGTAACAGCGCAAATCATAAAAATGAAAACGGTCAACTAAAAAAATATTCTTTATCATTTAAAAGATGCGATCCTTTGTAACCCTTATGAATAAAGGCTTTCAAAGCATGCCGCTGTACTCCGTAACATTAAGGGTATGATTGTTCGGGCAGCAGCGTGTTTAATATAAAAGATAGCTGCTCCTGATATCCACAACGGCTTGTTTGTATTGTTAATAAAATTTTCGATAAATAATTTTTATATCGTTAAAATAATATTTAATATTGTGTCAGGAAATTTGATTTCCTGTACTTACTAACCCATCTATATAAAATATCCCTTCTTCATTTGAAGGGATTTTTTGTTTTATAGAATACATCAAAACAATACTGAGCTGCGTTAAAAATATATGAAACACCGCTGCTCAAATATTATCTTTACATAAAACAATGATATGATCAAATCAATGACGGGTTTCGGCAGGGCTGAAAAGGCAATCGGGTATAAGACTTTTTTGATTGATATGAAATCTTTGAATGGCAAACAGTTTGATTTATCATTAAGGCTGCCCGCTGTAATTAAACCGTTTGAATTTGATATAAGAAAGCTTTTATCCGAAGGATTAAACAGGGGAAGTGTAGATTGCACGATAAGCCTTAAAGATACCGGTGATGCCAAGCCTGTTGTGATCAATACCGATCTTGCAAAAGCCTATTATCATTCCCTTGCTTCTTTATCGGATGAGCTGGGCATCGACACTTCAAATATTTTAAACGCATTGATCAAACTGCCCGAAGTAATAACACCAAGCAGCGATACGTTGTCGGACAAAGACTGGCAGGAGTTGCAGCTCCTTATTGGCGAAGCCATCAAAGACTTAAACAGGCACCGCGAAAACGAAGGGGAAATTTTAAGGAAGGAATTACAAAAGCGCATTGATAACATACAAAGCCTGCAGAAAAGTATTAACCCATTAGACGACCAGAGGCAGCAAAATATCCGGGAGGGCCTGGTAAAATTGCTTGAAGAGAAAGCAGGAAAGGATAACTACGATGGCAACCGGCTGGAACAGGAATTGATTTACTATATCGAAAAGATCGATATAACGGAAGAAATGGTAAGGCTTAAAAACCATTGCGATTATTTTACCGAAATCCTTAATGATCAGGAAGAGCTGAAAGGCAAAAAGCTTTCTTTTATATTACAGGAAGTAGGCCGTGAAATAAACACAACCGGCTCAAAAGCGTACGATGCGGCCATTCAGAAAATTGTGGTAATGATGAAGGATGAATTGGAAAAGGCCAAGGAGCAGGTGCTTAATGTACTGTAAACAAGCTGTGCTTTTAACTTATTTTTGCACCAAATAAAAATGAGTGCGGTACCTTTTATTATTTATTATTTTATCAGTTTCATCCTGTAAGCCTGTAACAGTTTATGAAAAACTGGTGGATCTTCCCGGGCAGCAGTGGAGCAAAAAGCAAAATGCTGTAGTTATTTTTGATGTTAACGACAGTGCTGCACACCAGCTATACCTTATAGTGCGGCATACGCAACAGTATCCTTTTAATAAAATGCTGGTAAAACTGGCGGTTCAGGATACGGCCAAACATATACTTTCCTCAATGAACATCAGCGCGCCTTTAACCAACAGTACGGGAGATTGGAATGGGGAAAAAATGGATGACATTCTTTATAACCGGATAAAAATTGACCCTCCCCTGTTTTTAAAACCCGGAACATACCGGTTTGTTTTACAGCAGCAAATGAAGGAGGATCTGGTTCCTCATATTTTAAATGTTGGCATTGCAATGGACAGATAATGTTTTATTTTAGTTACGTTTTTATAAAATGGAGCAACATATAAAAAACCGTTTAAAGAGAACGACTGTTAAATTCTGGCTGTTACTGATATATGTAATAGCGGCGCTGGTGTGGTGGTTCATTTCGCTCGAAAAGCAAAGTAGGGAAATGCATGTATACCAGCTTAATCACTTAAATACAACGATCGATAAAAAAAAGACACCGGGATTGTATGCATCAGAATTAAAGAAGATTGATGAAGCTTTTCACAGAAATAATATTAAATACGCAGGAGAAGGAGTGGTTTTTTTGGGCCTGATATTGTTGGGTGCCGCTTTTGTATTTCGTTCCATGCGCCAGCAAATACTCATGCAGGAACAGCAGCAAAACTTTATGATGGCCGTTACGCATGAACTTAAAACGCCTATTGCTGTATCCAAACTTAATCTTGAAACGATCCTGAAACATCATCTCGATGAGCAGAAAACAAAAAAACTTATTCAGACCTCTCTTGATGAGACTAAACGGCTTGATTTTTTAACCAATAATATCCTTGTTTCAGCGCAACTGGAAAATAAAGGCTTTAAGCTGAATAAAGAAGAGCTTGATTTTTCATCGTTACTCGCAGACAGGGTCGGGGAATTCCGGAAACGTTTTCCTGAGCGTATTATTAATGCTGAAATACCCGAAGGGATCGACCTTAACGGGGATCCGTTGCTCCTGCAGATCCTTATTAACAACCTGCTGGAAAATGCTGTTAAATATTCTGAGAAAGACGATGCGATAACTGTTGATCTGGTAAAAGAAAACGGGATCATTGAAATGCAGGTTAAAGATGAAGGCCCGGGCATTCCGGATGAAGAGAGAAAAAAGATCTTTTCCAAATTTTACAGGATCGGTAACGAAGCAACCAGGAAAAAACAGGGCACGGGCCTGGGATTATATTTATGTAATAAAATTGCTAAAGATCATAATGCAGACATTTTAATGACAAATAACAATCCAAAGGGAAGTATTTTTGCCGTTAAATTTTACGCCTGACCGGGCAATTTGACGAACTCTTTACTAAGAATGGAAGACAGATCAACAAATATTTTACTGGTAGAAGATGAAGAAAACCTTCATGAAGCGTTAAAGCTCAACCTGGAACTGGAAGGCTACCAGGTAACATCGGCCTTCGATGGCAACGAAGCGATACAGGCCGTAAAGAATGAATATTTTGATTTAATTGTACTTGATGTAATGCTGCCCGAAATGGATGGGATTGCCGTTGCCGAAAGCATACGCATCGGAAATAATGAAGTGCCTATTTTAATGGTGAGCGCTAAAAATACCAGTGCCGATAAAGTGCTGGGCTTAAAAAAAGGCGCCGACGATTATATAACCAAGCCTTTCAATCTGGAAGAACTATTATTGCGTGTTCATAAGCTGATTGAAAAAAACCTAAAGCTGCAGGATAAAAGCACCGTTGGCAATTCATATACTTTTGGCGGCAACATAATTGATTTCAAAGCGCAGGAGGCTACTACAAAGTATGCAGGCAAAGTACAGCTGAGCAAGAAAGAAGCCATGCTTTTAAAACTGCTTATCGAGAACAAAAATGAAGTAGTGCCACGCGAAAAGATACTGCAATATGTATGGGGTTATAATGTGTACCCCACTACGAGAACCATTGATAATTTTATATTGAACTTCAGGAAATATTTTGAAAAAGACAGCCGCAATCCGAAGTTTTTTCATTCTGTAAGAGGGGTCGGGTATAAATATTCCGAGTGATCTCTTTTTAGACTGTTAAATGAATGAGCAACATCCCGCACGGGCGCACTATTATTTACAATAACAGGGGCCGCTATTTCTTTAATGCCTTCCTGCTCTTTTCCAACTGAGTTGAAATATGTTTTCTCTCCCCTTCGGTTGCAATTTCCATGGTTAATGCCTTTTGATAATATTGAATGGCTTTCTGGTATTGCTTCTGTTTAAAGCTGTAATCGCCGGCTATCACATAGCTGTTATATAAAGTAGGGTTGTCGGCTATTACACTATCCGCTGCTACAGGTTTTTTTTCAAATGCCAGTTCTTTATAATTTCTGTACTGCTCAAAGGCTTTAAACTGCGATGTGTAAATAAAGCTATCTGCAGGCACATTTAAAGAAGATTCATAGACTTCCCGGTTTTTTTGCAGGCCATTCTGTGCAAAGATTTTCTTCAGGTCGTAACAAACAAATTCGCCCATCTGCCAGGGGCTCGTAGATACCCAAACCAATAATTTCTGCGGCTCAAAAACAATGGAATGGTGGGCAATAAACTGGTTCACGGCTTTTTCATTGCCCAGCCCGATATCGGCATTGTTCATACCCCTGTAATCCCTCAAAATATTAATGGTTTTCTGCACCGTATTCTTCCCGTTATGCTGTAGCAGCTGGTTCAGGCGTTGATACCGGTATAAAGAAGCGCTTTGCTCCATCTGCTCCCTGTTTTTGGCTGTGTTCAGGAAAGCATTACTTTGAAAATGATTGGTACAAAGTATTTCGTTGCTGCGGGGATCATAGATCGCTAATGAGTCGGGAGTCTTTTCAATGATCACAGCTTTATTGTCGGCGGCCGACCCCACCAGGAAAGACTCTGAAACAAACATCTTTCTCTTTTCAGCAATGGCGATCGCTTCTTTAATATTCCGGGCATATTGTACAATTTCTCTTACAACCAGGCTTACCGGTGTGGCTGATCCTGTAGGGATATCACTTTTAGCCGCATTAATGGTTACCGTTAATCCCTTTTCATTCATGCCGGATACCACGCCTATAAAACCTCCCCAGGTAACGCTCATAAACTTATATCCTGCGGAAGGGCTGACAAATTCAACGATCTTATTTTTTGCAAAATGATCACCTACCCAAAAGTCAAAATTACGCCCGATGATCATGGTGCTGTCCTGCGAGGCGGCACCCCAGGTGCCAAATGAAGTACAGCCTACCAGCATCATATTTTGCAGCGCATGGCCAATATCATGCGCCGAATGGTAGTTTAAGATCCGGGAGTATTTAGTGCCGATATATTTATATCCGTCCGATGCAGATTGTGATACGCCGTAGATTTCCTGTTTGTACTCGTCGGTTACATGTTCTGACAGATCCCTGTTAAACCATCCAATGAAATATTTTAAAAAATGCAGGTAAAATTTTGACGGGATCATTTGATTGATCCGCTCACTGAAATAATCTTCCTGCTTTTTTACAAGCGTTTCGCTGAGCTTTCCGTTGATCACGCCACGTTCAAAAGGGCGCCCCCTTACATACATTTCATATAGCCCTGAGTTGCTTTTGCGGAACCAGTTGTTGCCGATCGTGTATAGTCCTGTATCCGGTTCGCTTTTTTTCAGATGAATACTACTGGTGTCCTTTATATCAGGAGGCGATACCCTGGAAACAATCACCAGGTATAAAAATAAAAGGCCCCAAAGCAGCACCGTTACTGCCAGCACCCGTAACAACCTTCTTGCCCATCTTGCGCCCATTTACTTTATTTCCTAAGCATTTTTTATTTTATCTGCGAGTGAATGATCTTCCAATAACAGTACACACGTTAATACAGCACTTAAAGAGGTTCCTAAAATACCATGCAAATTTAGATTCTGCCCTGTTAAAAACAGGTTAGGAATTTTTGTACGCGGGCTGATCATTGTTTTCAGCGGATCCTGAAAGTCCTTTTGTATACCGTACATGCTGCCCGTAATATCGCCGATATAATCCCTGTTCGTAAGCGGGGTGGAAGCATAGCAGTATTTAATATTTGCAATTACTTCGGGAAACCGCTCTCCAACCAGCCTTAAAACACGATCCGCCTTTTTTTGTTTAAAAACATCATAGCCGGTTCCCCGTTCGGCTGCTTTGCCTGCTCTGTTATAAGTGTCTGCCCATTGTGTTACTTCTTCAAACCGCATCACGGTTAATATCGAGATCGTTGCTGCAAATCCTTTATTTTTACTGTCTTCTGTAAAATATAACCCATATCCCAGGGGCCAGTTGGCTTCTGTGTAATTGCCCTGGTTCCATACCTGTCCTTCTTTATGATAATAATAATTACTGTTTTGATACGGCACGGTTTTTTCCTTTAAAACAAGGTGCACCGAAAACGAAGAGATGGTCTGCTCAAGGTTGGTAATACGTTTGCGGTATAATCCTTTTAACCTTTCGGACTGTATAAGCCGGAGGGTAGCCGCGGGATGTATGTTTGAAATAAACCGATCACCATAAATGCGATTACCCTGCGCTGTTTCAACACAGGTAACCCGGCCATTTTCCTCAGTGATCTTTTTTACTTCGGTATTGCGTACGATATTGCCCTTTTGCTTTCTGATACCGGCGACCAGTATCTTTGCAATCTGCGATCCTCCTCCAATACATTTCCAGCTGCTTTCAATATAACTGTTTATAATTAATGCATGCAGATGAAACGGTGTTTTTGCTGCTGCACCGGCGTATAGCAGGTTGTTTCCCGCTAATACTGCCTGCAATTTTTTATCGGAAATAATGGACTCAATAACCTGCTTTGCACTTTCATTGTTACCTGAATATATGTTTCCCTGATCGTTCTTTAATGTAAGATGATATAAGGGAAAGGAGGTGCACACCTGCTTTACCCTTTCACAATAGGCAACGATGTTCTTTTCTTCTTGTGGAAAAACGGCAGCGAGCTCTTTTATAAATGCATCATAGCCTTGAGTCTGGCAATAAACGGTTTGATCTTTTCCGATTAAGATCCTGTCGAAGCAGGGATCCATTCTTTCAAGCTTCAGGTGCTCCATTAATCCTACATACTTAAATACCTGGTAAAGGTTCTGGCCTGCATCCAGTCCGCCAATATAGTGCACCCCTGTATCAAATATTTGTTTATCCCGGGAGAAGGTTTGCAGGTTCCCTCCAAACTGCTGGTTTTTTTCCAGTACACAAACCTTAAATCCTTCTAATGCAAGAATATTCGCGCAAAGAAGGCCGCCCAGTCCGCTTCCCAGTATTACTATATCATATTTTAGGGTATGCTGCATGCAAAAACGCAAAATTCGAGGAAAATCTGATTATATTTTATTTTATCAGCGCCGGCCCTATTAAAAAAATTTATGGGATTATGTGCGGATACCCTCAAACTGACCGATTACATGCAACTTGACTATTTTTGCCACTATGCAAAAGTTCAGATCATTATTCCTTGTTATCGCGTTGATGCTGTTATTAAGCAAATCCGATGCGCAACCGCAATATGAGTTCAGGGGCGTATGGATCGCAACAGTGATGAATATAGACTGGCCACCCGTTGCCTCGAATGCAGAAGCCCAAAAAGCCGATTTCATACGCCAGCTGGATATACATAAGCGGAACGGCATGAATGCGGTTATTGTACAGGTGCGCCCCAGCGGGGATGCATTTTATCCCTCCCCGTATGAGCCCTGGAGCCAGTGGCTTACCGGGGTGCAGGGCAAAGCGCCTGTTCCGTTTTACGATCCGCTCGCTTTTATGATACAGGAAGCACATAAACGGGGAATGGAATTTCATGCCTGGCTGAACCCTTATCGGGCCGAATTTACAGTGGGCAAATCTTCGATTGCTGCCGATAATATGATCCGGAAACACCCCGACTGGTTCCTTACTTATGGCACTACCCGCTATTTTAATCCGTCGAATGTGCAGGTACAGCAGTTTGTAATAGAGGTGATAAGAGATATCGTAAGACGATACGATGTGGACGCGATCCACATGGATGATTATTTTTATCCCTACCCCATAGGTGGCCAGGTTTTTCCCGACAATTATGCCTACCAGCGTTCCGGTACAGGGCTTAGCAAAGACGATTGGCGCAGAAGCAATGTTGATTCCATGATCAGAAACATTAACATGGCTATAAAAGAAACCAAGCCTTATGTAAAGTTCGGCATCAGCCCCTTTAGCGTATGGCGTAATTTGAAGGATGATACCCAGGGCAGTGATACCCAAGCCGGCATTACCAACTTTGATAACCTCTATGCAGATATATTGTTATGGCTGCGCAAAGGCTGGATCGATTACGTAACACCGCAATTATACAGGGAGATCAACGACCGCTTAATCCCATACGAAAAAATGGTGACCTGGTGGGCACAGCACAGCTTCGGCCGCCATGTGTACATCGGCCATGGTATATACCGGGCCCTGGAGAACAGTGCCAACTGGAAAAACCCCAAGCAGCTTCCTGATCAGATAAAGATTGCAAGGCTTACACCCGGTATCAATGGCAGTGTATTTTACAGCAGCAAGGTATTTAAAAGCAACCCGAATGGCTGGAACGATTCTTTACAGAATAATTATTACCGCCTGCCGGCAAAAGTACCGGTAATGCCCTGGTTGCCCAGGAGGCCGGAGTGGGATTAATATTTCTTCCCGGCATTTGCAAATCATCTCCCGTCTTATTAAAATCATTATTTTGCAGTTTTATTAATTAAACCTGTAATTTATAACCCATGAGAGATCTGGATTACCCCCTGCTTTTTACATTTAAGATCACTACTATCGCCAACGATTTTGAAGCGGTAGATGCTAAAGGCGAAACAATAGCCTATGTACGTGAAAAGATCTTTAAACTGAAAGATGACGTAGATGTTTACTCCGATAAAACCAAAACACGGCGGCTGTTTAATATAAAAGCCAATCAATGGATCGACTGGAGCACCAGTTACAAAGTGACCACTGATGACGGGCAAAGCCTGGGCCGTATCGGGCGTAAAGGCTGGCGCAGTATCTGGAAAGCCACCTACGAGATCTTTGATGAAAACGACCAGAAAGAATTTCATGTGCAGGAAGATAATGCCTGGGTAAAAGTGGGCGACAGCCTGTTGAGCGAAATTCCGCTGTTAGGTATGCTGACCGGCTATTTCTTTAATCCCGGCTATTCTGTGTACGACAATCATGGTACAAAAGTGGCCCACATTAAAAAAATGAAATCCTTTTTCGGGAGACGGTTTAAAGTGGAACAGCTTGTAAACAACATGGCTCCGGCACAGGAGGAACGCGTGGCGCTGGGCTTAATGATGATGATCTTGCTGGAAAGAAGAAGAGGCTGATAATCCGTACATCATTAATCATACACTTCGGGGTTTACGATTGTTGGCAACCGTTCTCCTTTTAATCCGGCAAGGGCATTTTTAGCGGCCATGATTGCCATGCCGTTCCGGGCTTCTTCAGTTGCCGAACCAATATGCGGCAGTATACATACATTGGGCATCAATAGTAAGGGATTGTTTTTGTCCATTGGTTCCGGATTGGTAACATCAAGCCCGGCGCCCCATATCGTCCCGTCTTCCAATGCTGATCTCAGGTCCGCTTCATTGTGCAGGGCACCCCTGCCGGTATTTATAAAAATGGCATTGGGTTTCATCCTGGAAAATGCTGCTTTATTAAATAGGCCTTTTGTGGCATCCGAAAGATTGGCATGCAGCGATAAAACATCGCTCTGGCGCAGCAGTTCATCAAAACTAACGTAAGTGGCGCCCAGCTCTTTCTCCGCCTCCGTATGGGGTTTGCGGTTGTGGTAAATAACATTCATTCCAAATGCCGCTTTACATTTTTGGGCCATTTCCCATCCAATTTTTCCCAGCCCCCAGATCCCGATTGTTTTGCCATACAATTCCTGTCCTAAATTAGCTGTTGGCTCAAAACCCTGCCATTTCCCGTCCAGGATCTTTTTATAATTATAAAAGGCCCTGCGGCTTACAGCCAGCATCAACAGGAAGGCAATATCTGATGTGGCGCGGCTTAATACATCAGGCGTATTGCCAACAGGTATTTTTAACCGGGTAGCTGCAGCTACGTCAACACTATCATATCCTACTGAAAAAAGGGAAACGACTTTCAGGTTCTGGCAGGACTCCAGGAAATGTGCATCAATTTTATTAAAACCTGCACTGATAAGCGCATCATAGTTTTTGCAGATCTCAATTAATTTCTCCTGTGGCAACGGTTCGTCCGGGTGTACCGTTACCTCATACCCTGCCTCCTGCAATAGTTTTATACCGGCATCAGGGATCTGTTTTGTTATAAATATGTTCATGCGTATACTTTTTATTTGATTTTAGCCACCTGCCTGTCGGGCAGACAGGGAATTTGCATAACAATTTTCATCGCTATATTAAAAATAGAAACTGATACAACAATATAAAAAATCAGGGAAGAAAACAATTAAAAAGATCAAATTATGATTACCGCTGCCGGGCATTTACCTGGTCCTGACCATCCCGGTCTGACCATAAACAGTTACAATACCCTGCTGCTTACCGGGGCTTCTTCGCCACTCACCGAGTTTTTATGCCTTACACAGTACTTTGCATTGCCTACTACTAAAGTCTGCCTATATCTTTGATATTATTCAAGAATAACGACACCAATAAACACTACAAGATGAAACAAATAATCAACATAACATTAAGCGGCAGGAGCATTGCTATAGAAGATGCTGCTTATGAAAAAGTGCGGGCCTATATTGAGCATCTCAGGCAGTATTTTAAAAATGAAGAAGGACGTGATGAAATTGTTGCAGACATTGAATCCCGTTTTGCGGAACTTATGAGTGGTAAAATAGGGAAAGGTGCGCCGCATATTACCGAAAACGATGTTGATGAAATGATCAGCGCTATGGGCCGGCCCGAAGATTTTGATGTTGTCGCCGGTACCGAAGGCGCGCAGGGGTATACCCCTAACTTCACCTTTAGGGAAAAACGCAGGCTATACCGGGATGTAAACAATAAGATTTTGGGAGGTGTATGCAGCGGTGTTGCCAATTGGCTGAATATTGATCCTACTATTGTCAGGGTTTTGTTTGCCATCGTTTCGTTTGGAGGGTTTGGCAGCGGTATCCTGATCTATATTGCCCTATGGATATTCCTGCCTGCACGCAATATGGAGGTTTATAAAGGTAAAAGAATGTACCGCGATCCCGACAATAAATGGTTTGGCGGTGTAGCCAGTGGTATGGGCGCCTATTTCAATTTCAATACCAATACAATAAGAGCGATATTGGCCATCCCGCTTATCCTTAGTGTGCTGAGAGGTGTAAACGCATTTGGCTGGAATAATGATTTTACCATTTTCCCCAATCTTGTATTTAATGGGTTGACCGGAACTTTTGTATTTATTTATATAGTGCTTTGGATCGTACTGCCTGAAGCAGTAACCCCATATCAGAAAATGGAAATGCACGGGCAGACAATTGATGTAAATACCATAAAACAAAATGTACAGAACTCTATGGGCGATATTAATGAAAGACTTAAAAACTGGAGCAAAGAGGTAAAAGATTCGGCAGAAAAATTCGGACAAACGGCCCATACCTTTGCCAATACACGCGGTAAAGAATTCGGCAGGGAATTTAACTATGCCGCACGCCGGAACAGCCATGGTATTGGTTATGCGATAGCGATGATCTTCCGGGCCATATTTATTGTGTTGGGCGGCATCATTGCAGTGTCGCTGTTAGCGGTTTTCCTGACTGTTTTGTTCAGTGGTTTTGCGTGGGCGCCCGTAAATAATTTCTTATGGACAAATGATACACAGCAGATGCTTGGTTGGGGCACATTGATTTTATTTATTGGCGCTCCTGTTGTAGGATTTGTAGTGTGGCTGGCAAGGAATATTTTAAATGTTCGGACACCAGGCAATTATCTTAAATGGACATTCAGCGGTTTGTGGGCGATAGGCTGGATCTGCCTGATGTTTTTCCTGGCAAGCATTACCAACGATTTTAAAAGAAGCGAGTCTTATGAAGAACCGGTAACAATTCAGCAGCCGTCTAATGGTAAAATGATCTTTACAGTAAGTCAGCCTGAATTGAGATACGAAGGTAATTTCGGGTGGGTAAATAATAATAACAGCGATATAGAAGGATTTACACTCAGCGAAGATTCGCTGAAGCTTTCTGCAGTAAGGCTCGACTTTCAGAAAAGCAGTGACAGTTTTTATCATATCACGATCATAAAACAGGCTGTGGGAAAAACCGATGAGGAAGCATTGGCAAGAGCTAAAAAGATCAGCTATTTTATCAATTTAAAAGATAGTATGGTTGACCTGGCAAATGGTTTTGCAGTAGATAAGAACAGTAAATACAGGTTTCAGAATATAATCGTACAGGTAAAAGTTCCGGTTGGTAAAAAGATAAATATCGATGAAACCGTTTTGGATAAACTCAGTAATGCAGACTTTGAATTTGATAACCGTCGTAACTGGGGCAGGAGCCGCCGTTTTATAACACATAATACCAGGGATTACCGTTCCAGTACCGATTATACCATGCAAAATGACGGAACCCTGAAAAGCGATATTGATGACACTGAGGTAACTACCAGCAGTAATGTAAAAGACGGAAGTACATACAGGTGGGATGGAGCCGATGCAGCCGACAGTGCAACACCACAGCCACCTGCGGTTCCGGCAACACTGCCTACTGTAGCAGACACTGCCAAAGTCTATCATTACAACGAAAGCCCTTCGCAGAATAAAAGTAAAGAGGAGCTGGCAAAAGAGCTGCAACAGAAACAAAAAGAAATTGACGAGTTAAAGAAAAAGCTGGACAACGAGTAAGGAACAGTAATGAAATAAATTGCTGTGTTTGGGGGATACCGGCCGGCGTATTCCTGTACTCTGAGCGCAATCCTTTTTGTTATCAGAATGTATAGGCAAATCCTAACCCTGACTTTGTTGATTTTAAAGAAAGATTAGCACTACCATACTGTTTCATTTTTCTGTTACCGATAGTCCACATAGTAATACCCCCGCCTGTTGATAAAATGCCCATTACAAGACATACGGCGCCGCCAACGATCTTGCCATCATCTCCTTCGACATAGTAATCTCCATATTCGTAGTATCCATCTCCGTCGTCATCGGTGGTTGATAAAAGCACAATGCCACTGGTGATAAGACCTGCGCCCACACTCGTCAGAATAATGCCGGTCGTGCGCATTTTTTTAAATTTCCGGTACTTTTCTTTGTTGTAGTTTAATGTACCGGAAACGCTTAAAGGGAAATGGCTTCCCGGCTCAATAACTTTGACACTTACAAAATCTCTCTGGAATTGGGAAGCGGTCAAGGTATTAGCCTGCTGCGTTTTACCGGCTAAGGCGCACAGCATAAACGCGCCTGCAGTTAGTAGTTGTTTCATCATGATCAATAGGTTTTATTTATACACAAAAATATTGGTTTATTATTAAAATAGTGCGCAAGGGATAAATTAGTGAATAATATTTCAGACCTCACCAGCCACGCCGGACACAGCCGGAGATGGGAGCTAAGCCGAATAACACAATATCACTTTTCTACTTCTTGCGGGGTATAAATAAATTCAGGTATATAACCTTGCAATGTGCTGCGCATACGATTGTGCAAAACGAGCGTTGCGCCTGCTCTTTACCTACTTTTGTTACTATTCTTTTAATTATAGTTTTTAAGCCATTATGTATTACCCGTCTATTAGCAGAAGCGGTTTTCTGATGTTTTTTTCTTTATTGCTGTTGCCCGCTTTTAAAGCGAAATCTCAATCTGCGGGCACTCCTGTTCAAATTGAAAAAGCGGCTTCTGTTAACCCAACTACAATAGCAGTACAGTTAAACAACGGCCGTCACCTGGTTATAGATTTTTACGGGGAAAATATTTTCAGGTTGTTCATTGACAGCAGCGCTAAAAACCTGCGGGAACCGGAAGCAAAACCAACAGCCCAGGTATTAGTGGATCATCCAAGAAAAGATCCCGGGTCTGTTACGCTTACGGAAAATAATGACAGTATATATGTTACTTCCAATAAGATCAATATAAGCTTTAATAAAAGCAATGCGTTGTTCCGGATCACCAATCTGAAAACAGGCAAAGTGGTGGTTGAGGAAGCGAAGCCTGTTACTATTACCCAATCAGGGGCACAGCTATATATAAAAGAGCAACCCGATGAATATTTTTACGGGGGAGGCGTGCAAAACGGGCGTTTTTCCCATAAAGGAAAATCTGTTGCCATCGAAAACCAGAACAGCTGGACTGACGGAGGCGTTGCTTCGCCCAATCCGTTTTACTGGAGCACCAATGGTTATGCAATGATGTGGTACACCTTTAAAAAGGGCCGCTATGATTTTGGAGCTAAAGAAAAAAATATGGTATCACTTTCTCACGAAACAGATTATGTAGATCTGTTTTTTATGATAGATGACGGACCTGCTGCTTTATTAAATGATTTTTACCAGCTGACCGGAAATCCCGTACTGTTGCCCAAATTCGGGTTTTATGAGGGGCATTTGAATGCCTATAACAGGGATTACTGGAAAAAAGACACCAGTGGTATTTTGTTTGAGGACGGGGAAAAATACAGAGAAAGCCAGAAAAATAACGGCGGTGTAAAAGAATCGTTGAACGGCGAGAAAAATAATTACCCCTTCTCTGCCAGGGCGGTTATCGACAGGTATAAAAGTAACGATATGCCGCTGGGCTGGATATTGCCCAATGACGGCTATGGTGCGGGTTACGGGCAAACCGGTACTTTGGACAGTAATGTGCTGAACCTGAAAAACTTTGGCGATTATGCCCGTAAAAACGGTGTGCAGATCGGGTTATGGACACAAAGCGATCTGCATCCCAAACCGGATGTAAGTGCGTTGCTGCAAAGAGATATTGTGAAAGAAGTAGGCGGGGCCGGTGTACGCGTTTTAAAAACAGATGTGGCCTGGGTGGGCGCAGGCTATTCTTTTGGATTAAATGGTGTTGCCGATGTAGCAAAGATTACCAGCCAATACGGTAATAACGCAAGGCCTTTTATTATTTCGCTCGACGGATGGGCCGGCACGCAACGTTATGCCGGCATCTGGACTGGCGACCAGACCGGCGGCCAGTGGGAATATATCCGCTTCCACATCCCAACCTATATCGGCTCGGGATTATCCGGCCAGCCGAATATTACTTCGGATATGGATGGCATTTTTGGCGGTAAAAATGTACCGGTAAATATCAGGGATTTTGAGTGGAAAACCTTTACGCCCATGCAACTGAATATGGACGGATGGGGATCAAACCCCAAATACCCGCACATATTGGGCGAGCCGGCGGCATCCATCAACCGTAACTACCTGAAGCTAAAATCCGAACTGTTGCCTTATACGTACAGCGTTGCCAGAAACGCTGTATCGGGATTGCCTTTAATACGGGCAATGTTTTTAGAAGCCGCTAACCCTTATACAATGGGCACCGCCACTAAATACCAGTTTATGTACGGCCCGTATTTTCTTGTAGCGCCTGTTTACCAGGACACCAGGGCAGATAAGGAGGGCAATGATATCCGCAATGGTATTTACCTGCCCCCGGGAAGCTGGATCGATTATTTTACCGGGGAGCGTTATGAAGGCAACCAGGTCGTTAACTCTTTTGAAGCGCCCATCTGGAAACTTCCGGTATTTGTAAAGCCCGGGGCTATTATCCCTATGAGTAATCCCAACAATAATGTTTCAGGAATTAATAGATCTCTGCGTATATATGATCTGTACCCGGAAGGAACTACCTCATTCACTGAATATGACGACGACGGTATTACTGAAAGTTATAAATCAGGAAAAGGTGCTTATACGGACATTGATGCCGTTGCGGATGCCAGGGGTAATGCGGTTATTACGATCCGGCCCACTAAAGGGGGCTTTAATGGTTTTATAAAAGAAAAGGAAACCATTTTAAAGTTCAATGTATCGCAGCAGCCTAAAAAAGTAACAGCAAAAATTGGCAACTGCAGTATCGCGCTTAAGCCTGTTAACTCGTTAGCCGCATTAAATGCCGGTCAGAATGTTTATTACTACGATGCTGCGCCCAATTTTAACCAATTTGCAACCGCGGGAAGCGAGTTTGCCAAAGTGGCGATCACTAAAAATCCTCAACTGGTCGTTAAGCTGCAAAAAACGGATATTACCAAACATCCGGTGATCGTGCAACTTACAGGATATGTCTTTAACATTCAAAATAAGCTAAAGCAGTCAGCAGGAAAATTATCCATACCGGCAGCAGTTGTTACAGAGCAGAACAGTACCGCGTTTTCGTTAAAGCCCGGCTGGGCCGAAGTACCTGGTGCCGACTTTTACGAAATTGAATTTAATAACATGCTGTATACGCATATAAAAGATACAGCGTTCCGGTTTGATGAGCTGCAACCCGAAACAGCCTACACCTTTAAGCTAAGGGCTGTAAATAAAGAAGGACATTCCGGATGGGCAACTGTTAACAGCAAAACAAACCTCGATCCGCTGCAATTTGCAATAAAAAATATAACCGCCAGCAGTTCGGTGCCGGCACAGGAAGGACTGGAGATAAGCAAGTTTGTTGATTTCGATGAGGGGAATGACTGGCATACTGCATACGAAACCAAAGCGGTTCCGTTTGATATTGTGCTGGATCTGAAAAGCTTTAACCAACTGGACAAATTGCAATACCTGCCACGTATCAGCGGCAGAAATGGTATCATTACTAAAGTCGCGGTTTATTATAGCGGCAATAACAAAAATTGGGTGCTGGCTGACAGCGCCACTTGGGCACTGAATAATAATACCAAGGAATTTGTGTTTGCAACACATCCAACAGCGCGATATATAAAACTGAACATAACCCATGCCGTTGGCGATTTCGGTTCGGGCCGGGAGCTATACGTATTTAAAGTTCCCGGAAGCGCCAGCTATACTCCGGGCGATATCAATAATGATGGCAGGATCGATAATAATGATCTTACTTCTTATACAAATTACAC
>JASGEW010000087.1:0-37443 GCA_047606125.1 Niabella sp.
CTTGCACGGCAGGCTTCAATGTGGGTGCGCATCACCTCCGCGCGATTTAGATTCCCTGTATGTTCCATCCCACAAAAATGGCAATTGCTGTATTATTTAAAAAGATGGGGGCGGCCGAAGGGATACATCGATTTTATATTCTTATTTCCTATTTCTTATGGTTTCTTCCGGTTTTAAATGTAAGATTTTCATCAGAAACTTGGTCAGGACTATTTTTTTTATTTTCTATTGGAGTTATAAAACTGCCTTTTAAAAAGAAGATTTTGCAATTTGGATTAGCTGGAGTATTAGCCGGTGTTAGTTTTTTATGTCGTTTTCAATCTGCGATTTTGATATCTACATTTATTTTCTGGCTGATTTTTCAGAACAAGAATTGCATAAAGGATATCTTTATTTTTATTATTTCTATATTCCCTATTATTCTTATAGGCGTTATTATTGATAGCTGGTTCTATGGTAATATAGTTTTTACTCCATGGAATTATTTTTATTCGAATATCGTATTAAACACTGCTTCACATTTCGGAATCTCACCTTGGTATTATTATTTGGTAATTATAATTACTAAGCCGATACTAGTGATTGGTGTTTTAATTATACTTTGTATTTTCATAGTCACTTATCAAAGGCCAAAGTCCTTATTAGTGTGGCTGTTAATCCCCTTTTTAGTTATTCATTCATTAATACCCCATAAGGAAGATAGATTTTTGTTTCCAGTCATTAATTTTTTACCACTTATAATTGTATTAGGCTGGCAGGAACTAAAAACTATTTTTAAAGCACAGCGTAATAATGTTTTTTTTCGATTTCTTATTTCCTTTTTTATTGGAACACTTCTGGTAATAAATACTTTCGGTTTATTAATTATGGCTTTCAAACCAATGGGGAATGGCGTGAAAGTACTTACCCAATATATTTATAGAAACTATCACAATAAGCCAGTTATTCTCATTTACGATCAAGAAACAAAACTTTATAGTCCTTTCATAAATTTAAAGGAACGGTCTTATGAAGATAAAAACGTAATAGAAATTCCATTTCAATATTTTATCCTTCACAGCAATTCGAGCATTATAAAAGATAGTAGCTTATTATTTGTTTTTGAAAAGGCTAAAATTCATTATCCGGATTATGCGCAAGTCATTCAACGATTTAGCTTAAAACCTAAGATCCAAAGTATTCCACAATGGATTGAAAGTTTGGGTAAATATTATTCTGCTTCAAACGATATTGATGCATTAGTTTTGTATGGCAGTCAATAGCTGTTTGAAATATTTATAATTACCCCAGTTTTTTTATTATAAAACTGTAAAAGGTTTAGAACTTCTTTTTTGGCTATTCATTTATAGTATTCTCTCCTTCATGATTTTATTGTTTCTTTGTTTGTATGCAAGCAGATACATTTGTTTATGATAAGCTTTACGATTTTACGGTAAAGATTTTTGAAAAAATAGGTTGCCCGGCCGGCCAGGCTGCCGAGGCGGCAAAGGTTTTACTGTCGGCCGATCTGCGGGGAGTAGATTCGCATGGTGTGGCCCGGCTGAGCGGGTATATAAGATTGTGGGAGGCAAAACGGGTAAACGCCCGCCCCGAAATAAAGATCATTCATGAAACCCCTTCAACAGCGGTAGTAGATGGCGACAGTGGTTTGGGCCTGGCTGTTGCGCCTGTTGCCATGCGCATCGCCATCGAAAAAGCAAAAAATGCAGGCACCGGCTGGGTAAGTGTTCAGAACAGCAATCACTTTGGCATTGCAGCGGCGCATGCCATGCTGGCGCTTGAATATGATATGATCGGAATTGCTATGACAAATGCCAGTCCGCTGGTAGCGCCCACTTTCTCCAGGTCAAAAATGCTGGGCACGAATCCTATTTGTGTAGCGGCTCCGGCGGGTGAACAACCGCCTTTTGTAATGGACCTGGCCACCACCACCGCTGCCAATGGCAAACTGGAGATATTGCAAAGGAAAAAACAGGACACTCCTGTTGGCTGGGTACAGGATGCAGCCGGTAATCCTTCAACTGATGCCAATATTTTAAAACAGGGCGGCGCTTTGTTACCATTGGGTGGCGACAGGGAGCATGGCAGCCATAAGGGATATGCGCTTGGCGCTATGGTCGATATTTTTTCGGCTTTGTTAAGCGGCGCTAATTACGCGCCCTGGGTGCCTCCTTTCCCCGCTTATGTACCTATGCCTGCCAGGCAGCCGGGTAAAGGTATCGGGCATTTTTTGGGTGCGATGCGTGTTGATGCCTTCCGCCCGGCCAGCGAATTTAAAAACGATATGGACGATTGGATCAGCGGCTTCAGGAATGCGGAAACACTACCCGGATATGACAAGGTTTTAATACCCGGCGATCCTGAAAGAGAAACGGAAGCAGCACGCAGGCAACAGGGTATTCCCTTATTACCGGCAGTAGTTGAAGAGCTGGCACAACTTGCAGCAAAACTGGGCGTAGACTGGAAAATGTAGGTAGGGAGCTAAGGACAAAAAGCTAACAGCTCAAAGCGTAAAGCATAAGGCTGAAAGCAAAAGGCTTAATGCGTCCGACTTCGGACATCCGACTTTATATAATAATGCAACGTATATTTGCAGCCCGATTATTTTATTGACTATTTTAAATAAGGATATTTTATATAATGAAAGTAATGAAATTTGGCGGCACAAGCGTGGGCAGGCCTGAACGGATGAAACACATTGCGTCGCTGTTGGATAAGCAAACAGAGCCCGCTCTGGTAGTGCTTTCTGCACTTTCCGGAACTACTAACAGCCTGGTAAGTATCGGCAACGACATTGCCGCTAATGACAGGCATGGGGCGTTGCAAACAATCAATACCCTGCAGGAGCATTATAAAACTTTTATCAGGGAACTGCTTACCAATGAGGAGATATATAAAAAAGCGGAACATATCGTAAATGAACATTTCGATTTTCTGCATATTATTTTAAAGATCTCTTTCAGTGAGGCATTGAATAAAGATATCCTGGCCCAGGGCGAACTGCTGTCTACCAAAATATTTTGTTGTTACCTCGAAGAAACCGGCGCTTCTTATGCGTTATTGCCCGCGCTTGAGTTTATGAGTATTGATGAAAATGAAGAACCGCAGATCGGCAGTATCCGGACAAAACTTGCACAGCTGATCAATCAGCATAAGGACAAAAAAATACTGGTAACACAGGGTTATATCTGCCGCAATGCAAGGGGCGAGGTGGATAACCTGAAACGTGGCGGCAGCGATTATACAGCATCGCTGGTGGCTGCGGCTATTAATGCTTCTGTGTGCGAAATATGGACTGATATAGACGGCATGCATAATAATGATCCGCGCGTGGTTAATAAAACGATTCCTGTAGAGCAGCTGAGTTTTGATGAAGCAGCCGAGCTGGCTTATTTTGGCGCTAAAATCCTGCACCCGGCATCTATATGGCCGGCACAGCAATATAAGATCCCGGTTAAATTATTAAATACAATGGAACCCGATGCAAAAGGCACCCTTATTACACAGGATGCCGCTGCTACAGGGGTAAAAGCCGTTGCTGCAAAAGATAATATTATAGCTGTAAAGATCAAAAGCGGCCGCATGCTGCTGGCTTATGGTTTTCTGCGAAAGATCTTTGAGGTATTCGAAAAATATAAGACCCCTATCGACATGATCACTACTTCTGAAGTAGCCGTATCACTCACTATTGATAATGATGAACATCTTAAACAGATTGTAAAAGAGCTGGAAGTATTGGGCACTGTGGAAGTAGATGAGGGACAAACCATTATTTCTGTTGTTGGCGATCATATCAGCGAAACGGAGCATATTGTAAAGAAATTATTCGGATCTATTAAAGATATTCCGATCAGGATGGTTGCTTATGGTGGAAGCAAGCACAATATTTCCCTGCTGGTGGCGGCGGAACATAAAGTTCCCCTGCTGCAACAATTAAATAAAGGCATGTTTGGGTTAAACTAAAACCATCTTCACCTCCTTAAAGAAATGCGGAATAAATTATATGTTCCGCATTTTTGCTTTTGCAGAAAATCGCCTGTACGGATTATTAGTGTCAGACCGAGACGGTCAGACACTGTCAACAGCCCGATAAATTTAAATGGAATCTACGAAATTATCGTATATCTTTATTGTATGAGATATTCCTTTCTGTTTGTGATGATGATTGCATACCTGTATTGCCCGGCGCAAAATACAATAAAGGGTTTTGTAACAGATGCCACTAACAAAACTCCTGTTGCGGGCAGCAGTGTCTTTATTACAAATACTTCCTTTGGAACAGTAAGCGATCAAAACGGGTATTTCGAGATCAATAATTTGCCGCCAGGTAATTACGAGCTGGTAACATCTAATGTTGGCTACGAGACGGCTGTGTACAGCTTTTCTGCAGGTACCGCCCCCGTCCAGGTGCGGTTTTTGGTACGCCCTAAAACAGAGGTGATGGAAACAGTTGTGGTAGGCGGTTATATTACGGAAAGATGGCAAAAATGGGGGCGGATATTTTTGGAATACTTCATCGGGCTTAATGACAACAGCCGTAAAACGGTTTTAAAGAATCATAAAGTGCTGCAGTTCCGTTTTTATAAAAATCAGAATATATTAAAAGTAGTAGCCCGCGAACCGCTGATCATTGAGAATTCAGCCCTGGGTTATAAAATTGTATATGATTTGCAGGATTTTGAGATCAA
This sequence comes from Niabella sp., assembly GCA_047606125.1. Classification (GTDB taxonomy): domain Bacteria; phylum Bacteroidota; class Bacteroidia; order Chitinophagales; family Chitinophagaceae; genus Niabella. The sequence continues at coordinate 4,689 of JASGEW010000087.1, forward strand.
TTTTAAAGAGCATTCTAATTTTTATGCAGGGTATACTTTGTTTTCTGATCTGAAAGGGACGCCATCGGCAATCAGCAAGTGGGGCAGGAACAGGGAGCAGGCATACCAGGGATCATTAATGCAGTTTTTCAGGGCTTTGTATAATGATCGTTTAAACGAAGACGGTTTTGCCGTAAGGCGTATGCAGCGCGTTCCCAATATTGAAAAGATCCGTGTCAGGCAATTATACAAGCTGCTTGTGGACAGTGCGATGCGGGATCCAAAACGGGATCGTTTTCTCAATTGATCGGCGATTCGAGCAGTTATTATGAAAAGATATTATCCCAGCCGGATTTTACAGAAGAATATGCTGCTGCCACGCTAACTGCCGATAGTATTATACGCGGCACCGGTCCACAGGGAAAGGTGGCCGATTGGCCGGATTATCTTTCGGTATCCAATAAAAACAAAACCGAAGAACAATCTTACCTTGACTATTATAGGCAGAAACGAAAACCTGTATACGCCCGCTCTGCGCTGCAATTAACCGACGGAGAAATTGCAATTGATAATAACGGGAACTGGTCTCCTGTAAATGGGTTTATGTCTGAAGGGTATTGGTCGTGGAGCGAAAAAGTTTCAACGATGTTACCCGTAAACTACCACCCGAAAAAAACTGAAAATCTGTTATCCCTGTATATAATTTTGCAGCTGGTTAATAGTTTCTTTTTGTTGTAAGATGGTTTCGGTTACCACATCACTGATGGAAACGATACCGGACAATTTATCTTCATCAAATACGGGCAGGTAACGGATGTTTTTGTTGGACATCAATTGCATGCAACGTTCTACGGTGTCATCGGGCGAAACGGAAGGCAAATCGGTAGACATGATCTCACCTACCGTAGTGTCGTCTGAATGTTTCCCTAAAAGAATCACTTTCCTGGAATAGTCCCTTTCGGTAAGAATGCCCGCATATTTTTCACCATCATATACCACCAGTGAGCCAATATTTTTATCAGCCATGATCTTTAAAGCATCGAGTACAGTAGTATTCACCTGTATAGAAATAGCATGATTTCCTTTTCTTGCAAGTATCGCTGAAACTTTGCCCATAATAGAATTGATTTAGAATAGCTAATTTAATAAAAAACTATCTAAACAGCAAATTCAGGGGCATTTTTCAAATTAGTTCAGCAAAGGATCGATGGCTGCGGCCTCCCCGTAATCTTTGATTACATTGTAAAGAGTCCCTCTTTCAACAGGTCTTCTTTTTGCCTGTTTGATCAGCACTACCAGTTCATCGGTAGTCATAGACGGGGTTTGTTCTTCGGAGCCGGCCATGGAATAGATCTTTGTGGTATCATCAATCGTACCATCAATATCATTTACGCCAAATGAGAGGGATAATTGCGCATTTTGGCGGCCCAGCATCGGCCAGTAGGCTTTTATATGGGGAAAATTGTCGAGATAAATGCGTGCAATGGCATACATCTTCATGTCTTCTATCAAAGAGGATTCTGCCACATGGCTCATATCATTGTCTTTGTTTCTGAATTTGAGCGGAATAAAAGTATTAAAACCTCCGGTTTTGTCCTGCAGATCGCGCAGCTTATGCATGTGGTCTATTCTGTGTTCGTATTGCTCTATATGACCAAAAAGCATGGTAGCATTGGATTGCATTCCCAGTTCATGTGCGGTTTGATGAATATGCAACCAGCCTTCACCATCAATCTTATCAGCACAGATCTGCGCTCTTACTTCAGGTGCAAATATTTCGGCGCCACCACCGGGCAGGCTTTCCAAACCGGCATCTTTTAAATACTGCATCCCTTCCTTTACTGTTTTCTTTGCTTTGCGGAACATATAATCCAGCTCTACAGCGGTAAATCCTTTAATGTGTAACCCAGGCCGGTGGGCCCTGATGTTTCTGAGCAATTCGGCAAAAAACTCCAGGTTCATTTTGGGGTGTACGCCGCCAACAATATGCACTTCTGTAACAGGATCGTTATCATATTTTTTAACAATGTCCATCATTTGCTGCAGGCTAAGCTCCCAGGCTTCATCACGGTGGGCATATAAGCGGCTGTAACTACAAAAATGACAGGAGTAAATGCAGGCGTTTGTAGGTTCTATGTGAAAATTTCGGTTGAAATAAGTAGTATTGCCGTGTTTTTGTTCCCGAACGTAATTAGCCAGGGCGCCTACAAAAGCCAGGCTGGCCTGTTCAAAAAGATAAAGGCCTTCTTCATCGCTTATGCGTTCACCATTATATACTTTATCTGCTATTTTTTGAAGGGAACTGTCAACGTCCGGTAATGCATTTACACTCATCGTAGATTAAATTATGCTGCAAAGATAAAACGGATCAGCAGTTTAAAGATTTAAAATTTTTTCAGGCCCTGAGTAATTCAAATAGGATAACGCTATAATTTGTTCGTGTTTTTTCTTTAGATTCGTTGGGTTGTTCAATAGGATTACGGAACGATAAACCGAGCGTGGCAAATACGCTGAATAGCAGCACCACTGCCCGGTTCATAAATAAAATAAACGTATGTCTATAAAATTCAGGCTGACTATTTTAAGTTTTCTGCAGTTTTTTATCTGGGGCGCCTGGCTGATCACTATTGGCGCTTACTGGTTCCAGACCAAAAAATGGTCGGGTGCAGAGTTTGGGGCTATCTTTTCCACCATGGGTATTTCGGCTCTTTTTATGCCGACGCTGACCGGCATATTGGCCGACCGGATGATTAATGCCGAAAAGTTACTGGGCGTATGCCATATTTTGGGAGGTGCAATGCTGTTGCTGGTGCCTATGGTAGAGCAGCCTGCTACCATGTTTCCGGTAATGCTGGTGAACATGTTATTTTATATGCCTACCATTTCGCTGGCCAATACGGTGTCTTATACAGTGCTTAAAAACCAGGGGTTAAATGTGGTTAAAGATTTTCCGCCGATACGGGTATGGGGTACTATTGGCTTTATCGCGGCTATGTGGACAGTGAGCCTGCTTCACCTGGAGAAGACAACCGGGCAGTTTTATGTAGCTGCCGGCGCTTCTTTTTTGCTGGCGATCTATTCGTTCACACTGCCCCAATGCCCTCCACCTTTAAAAGGAAAAAGTAATATTGAGGCCGGCGCCAGTATGGGAAAGAATGTATTTTCTCTTTTCAGGAATCGTAAATTAGCACTGTTCTTTATTTTTTCAATGTTACTCGGCGCTGCATTACAGCTTACAAATGCATACGGCGATACTTTTTTGCACGATTTTGCTAAAATTCCGGCGTATACGGACACGCTTGCTGTAAAGTTTCCGGCGATCGTAATGTCTGTTTCCCAGATTTCTGAGACCCTGTTCATCCTGGCGATTCCTTTTTTTCTAAGAAAATTTGGAATTAAGAAAGTAATGCTGATCAGCATGATCGCGTGGGTGCTGCGTTTCGGACTGTTTGCCTATGGCAACCCCGGCAGTGGATTCTGGATGATTATTTTATCCTGCATTATTTACGGTATGGCTTTTGACTTTTTTAATATTTCGGGTTCTTTATTTGTAGAAACCGAAAGCAGCCCCAAAATCAGGGCGAGCGCACAGGGCATTTTTATGATGATGACCAATGGTATAGGAGCGGTACTCGGCAGCGTGGTAAGCGGAATTGTTATTGACAAATTTTTTACAAAAGCGGATGGCGATATGGTTTGGCACAGCATCTGGCTGTCTTTTGCAATATATGCCCTCGTAGTGGCGATCTTCTTTGCCATTTTGTTCCGGCATAAGCATCATCCGGCCGAAGTTCAGCCGGTTTCGCATTAGCGGTTTGCCTTATACAACAGCTGTTAGCGGTATTTTGGCAGGGATCGCATACCAGAATTGACATTTTCTTCACAACAAAATGCCAGTATTGCTGTTATTAAATTCGTGGACTTAACTTTGATATCACATACAAATAAAAATCATCAATTTTTAAACTATCTTAATAATGGCAAAAGAATTTAATGACGCAAACTTCCAGGCTGAAGTTTTGGACTCTGATAAACTTACTGTAGTGGATTTCTGGGCAGAATGGTGCGGCCCCTGCCGTGCAATAGGCCCGGTTATAGAAGAACTTGCAAAAGAGTATGAAGGGAAAGTAAATGTGGGAAAAGTAAATGTGGATGTAAATCCCCAGGTATCGATGAATTATGGCATTACTTCTATTCCGGCAATTTTATTTATCAAAGGCGGGCAGGTTGTTGATAAATTAGTGGGTGCTCAGCCTAAAGGAAACTTTGTAAAGAAAATTGAATCTCATTTAAATTAATTTTTTTACAGCTTTTACAAAGGCTTCGCCACCGGCGGAGCCTTTTGCTTTTAGTTAGTGCTGCAACGCCTGCTCAAGATCATGGAGAAGATCAGTAAGGTCTTCTAATCCCACGCTCATCCTGATAAGCGTATCAACAGTTCCCAGTGATACCGCCCGCAAGCATAATTTTAATTTGTTTATAAAGCGGACACTTTGTTCAAAGCCACCCCTGAGCTCAAAGCTTAAAACCGCTCCGGGTGCGCGCATTTGTTTTTGGAATATTTTATAATCCTGGTGATGGCATATTGATTTTATGCTGGTGCTTTAGGTGCTGTTGACTTTAGCATATTTAATCCTGCAATTGCCAAGCCATTTTCAGGGAACGCTTTCAGCACTCGCTCATAATACTCCTTTGCTTTCAGGCCGTCGCCTGTCTGGCTGTAACAAAATGCTATATTACAAAGTCCCATCTCTTTGTAAGTCATTTTTGAAGAACTTAAAAGTGTAAGGAAACGATATTTGTCTACCCGGTTGTTATTGGAAAAGTAACTGACATTTTTTTCAAAGAAGGGAATAGCTTCTGTAAATTTTTGCTGTTTAACAAGCCGCATTCCCAGCCTTTGGTTTTTGGCAACCAAATTTCTGAGCAGTAAGGATAAGACGTAAAAGGTTAAAAGGCCCAAGAGAAAGGGGTCGCCCCAACCTGTCAAGTGATACGCATAAATAATGATTCCTAAAACGGCTAACTGCGGAATTATAGAAAGCCATGCTATTTGCTTTATTACCGGTACATTTGATGCCATTTTCTTTAATATTTAAAATGCAATATTACTTGCACTACTTTTAAAAACTATTCCGGTTATATAGTTTGTGTCCACAACAAACAGCCATCTCCATAACTCAAAAACCTGAAATCGTTATTCAGGGCATAGTTATAAATATTTTTCCAGTCGTCTCCTATAAATGCGGCTACCAATAATAAAAGGGTAGAAGCCGGCTGGTGAAAATTGGTTACCAATCCCTGTACTATTTTAAAGGTGTAGCCCGGCGCAATGATGATCTGTGTTTTAGCTACCAGCTTGTGTATTTTTTGTTTGTCCATATATTGCAGTAATGCCTTCAGCGCTTCCTTTTTCGGAGGCGCATTATTTGCATCATACACTTCCCATTGAGTAATGCCCGGCAGGCCCGCGTCAAAAACTTCCGGTTGTCTGATCAGCTTATATCCAAGCCAGTAAAGGCTTTCCAGCGTTCTTAACGAGGTGGTGCCAACGGCTACTACCGGTTTATCGCTATGAGCAATAAGCTGTTCGATCAATGGTGCTTCCACTTCAATAAATTCCAGGTGCATTTCATGCTCCTGCATAATAGCAGCTTTTACAGGTTTAAACGTGCCTGCGCCTACATGCAGGGTCACAAATCCTTTTTGTATCCCTTTTTCTTCCAGGGATTTTATTACTTCTGCTGTAAAATGCAGCCCGGCAGTTGGGGCCGCTACTGATCCGTCGTGCCTGGCAAACACAGTCTGGTAGCGATCTTTATCGCTGGTTTCATCAGCGCGTTTTATATAGGGCGGTAAAGGTACATGCCCGGCATGGTGCAATACTTCTGCAAAACTCAGATCAGTATGCCATCTTAATTCAATAACGAAGCAATCGGTTCTTTTTTCAATGTAATGTGCTTCTAAAGTATGTGCATTTTTCCCATCGGTAAATGCCAGGGTAAGCACCGTACCACTTTTCCATTTGGAAGCGCCGCCGATCAGGCAAAGCCATTTAACACTTTGCGTTTCGTTCATGGCGGCAGTAATATCAGTATACATTTCATGAGGCTCCAGGCAAAATATTTCGATAGTGCCGCCGGTATCTTTTTTAAATAAAAGTCTTGCTTCCACTACCCTGGTATTATTAAAGATCATCAGGCTCTCCTCAGGTATACGATCTGCAATATTCCTGTATACATCTGTTGAGATAATATGATCGCGATACAACAGTAATTTTGATTCATCCCTTTTTTCCAAAGGATGAAAAGCTATTTTTTCCTCGGGCAGCTGATAAGTAAAGTCTTTGATCGAAAGGTCTTTGGGATGCATTTAATAATAAAAGCAGCAAATTTCATCATTTAGTACAGTATATTGACATTTTTTTCTTTGTAACCACCTGTTTTTTATGCATATTCACATTTTTTACACTCTAATTCACACTATATTCACAGATTTTTTTTTATAAAATCCTAAAAAATAGATAAAATCCTTATCTGTACTGCATTTCAGCAGGTTTCGATTTGTGGATAAATCAAAACTCACTAAATTTGGTTAATAAGTGGGAAAAAGTGTTATTTTGTGTTAATTTAGTACTTGTTTAGCTATTTAATTACTATTTATGACAGGTTTCCTGGGAGAATTTGAGGCCACAGTTGATGCAAAAGGCCGCTTTCTTTTACCTGCCGGTTTTAAAAAACAACTGGCAGAGGGGGATACTGTTCGTTTTGTCATAAACAGGGGATTTGAAAAATGCCTCAGTCTTTATCCGCTCAGCTCCTGGAAGCCGCTTGCAGAAAAGATCAATGCTTTGAATGATTTTGATCCAAAGGTAAGGCAGTTTAAGCGCTATTTCCTGAACGGCGCCACTCTGGTGGAACCGGATAGCGCCGGCCGTATTTTACTTACGGCTGCGCTGAAAGAATATGCTTCCCTGCAAAAAGATATCGTTCTGGTACCTGCCGGTAATAAAATGGAGATATGGGATACCACTAAATACAAAGAGTTCTTTGATGCTTTCTCACCTGAATCCTTTAGTGATCTGGCAAGTATAGTAATGGGTGGGGTGTAGTTGAAATGTTTACAAGTTTAAAGGTTGAAAAGTTTAAAAGGTATGACAAAGAAAAAAAGGAATAAACAAAGTGAAGATTCCTTCTTAACTAATCAGCCTGTCAACCCGTCAACCGAATACCACATTCCCGTGCTGCTGCGTGAAACGATGGAGGGACTGAATATTAAACCAGATGGCATTTACGTGGATTGCACCTTTGGCGGCGGCGGCCATGCTGCGGCAATTCTTGAAAGGTTAAACGACAAAGGCCGGTTATATGCTTTTGATCAGGATGAAGATGCCGCTCAGAATTTACCGGATGACCAGCGCATAATTTTCATCCGGCAAAATTTCCGGCATATTCAGCGTTTTCTTCGCCTGGAGGGTGTGGATAAAGTGGACGGGATTTTGGCAGACCTGGGTGTCAGCAGTCATCAGTTTGATGAAGCAGAACGGGGTTTTAGCACCCGCTTTAATGCCGATTTGGATATGCGGATGGACAGAAGGCAACCGGTAACAGCGTACCATATTGTACAAACTTACAGTGAAGCGCAACTGCATAAATTGTTTGAGCAATACGGGGAAGTGACCAACTCAAAGACACTTGCTAAAACAATTGTGGCCGTAAGAAATGCAGCTTCGCTACAAACAATCGATGGATTTAAAAGCGCGCTGCATGAGGTGGTGAAAGGAAATCCTAAAAAATATTTTGCCCAGGTATTTCAGGCGTTACGTATGGAGGCAAATGAAGAGATACAGGTTTTGAAAGAGATGCTGGAGCAATCGGTTGCCTTATTAAGACCGGGCGGAAGAATTGCAATGATCACTTTTCATTCTATTGAGGACAGGGTCGTAAAAAATTTTTTCAGGGATGGAAGTTTTGAAGAAAAAGAAGAGCATCCTTTTATAAATACAAAAAGAAATGAGGTGTTAAGGGCGATCACAAAGAAGCCTGTTACGGCAGCCGCAGAAGAGCTGAAGCTGAATCCCAGATCCCGGAGCGCTAAATTAAGAGTCGCTGAAAGAATGTAATTGTGATTCTTAAAAGGAAGGTATAAAAGATAAGAATATGAAAAAAGGGCTTGTAAAATTAAACTGGAAAAAATGGCTGAATTATCAATCCATTGTAAAACAGGTGCCCTTTCTTTTTTTCCTGGCTTTCTTAGCCGTAGTATATATATATAATGGTCACATGGCCGACAAAACGGTAAGGAAAATAAATACAATGGCCCGGGAAGTAAAGGAGTTGCAATGGGAATATAAAAGTTTGAAAAGTGAGGTTATGTTTCGCAGTAAGCCCAGCCAGTTGTCAAAAGCATTGCAACCGCTGGGGTTGAGCGAGCTGAATGAAACGCCTTATGTGTTGAAAGATTCCCTGGAAAGCTATGTTGCCAACAGCCGGTAATAATAAAGTTATTCTTAAAATAAAGTAAATAATGGAAATAAAAAAGGACATATTATGGCGGGTGTATCTATGTTTCATAGGTATTGCCGTATTGTCTTTATTTATTTTGGGCAAGGCAGTAATTATTCAAAGAGTACAGGGCGATCACTGGCGCAGCATGGGCGACAGTATGCACCAGAAGATAGTAGAAATTGACGCGGACCGTGGCACCATCTTTAGCGAAGACGGCCAGATGCTGAGCACTTCCATCCCCCAGTTTGATATTTATATGGATTTTATGGCGGATGGTCTGCGGGAGAAGGACGGGAAAGTGTACAAGCAATACATCGACTCTTTTGCAATGCGCATGGCAGATTATTTTAAGGATAAATCTGAGAAGCAATACAAAGCCGAATTTGCAGCAGCTTACAAAAAGGGGAACCGGTATTATGCTTTAAAGAAAAAGATATCATTTGAAGACTATAAGGCTTTACGCGATTTTCCGCTGATTAAACTGGGAAAGAACAAAAGCGGGATCATTGTAGAGCAATCCAGCAAACGTATTGCGCCCTTCGGGCTGTTGGCTAACAGGACGATTGGCCTGAGCCGGGAATATATTAACAGCGATGGTAAGGTTAAAAAGATGAATGTGGGCCTCGAGATGAGCTATGACAGTTTGCTCAACGGGCAAAACGGCCAACGACTTGTTCGGTTTATATCAGGTGGTGCAGTGCCTGTTCAGGGTTTCCAGGTAGAGCCGGAGAATGGGAAGGACATTTACACCACGCTTGATGTGAATATGCAGGACATAACCGAAACTGCCTTGTTGCGCATGATGCAGCAAAGCCAGGGCGAGTATGGCACTGCAATCGTGATGGAGACAAAGACCGGCAAAATCAAAGCGATAGCCAATTTAGGCCGTAATCCTAACGATACCACATATTGGGAAAACGATAATTACGCATTGCGTGTAACCGAGCCGGGTTCTACCATTAAAATGGTTACTTTTTTAGCGGCGCTGGATAAAGGTAGTTCCAAAGGAACGGATCTTATAGAGGTAGGCAGCGCAGGCCGCATGCAGGTAGGGCCCAGGATGGTGACTGATGCAGAGCGCATGCCTAAGCCGGTGCTTACGGTGCAGGAGTGTATAGCGCACAGTTCCAACGTGGGGATGGCGAAAGTGGCCTTAAAGGCTTTTGGAAAAAGGCCCGCCGAATTTGGGGAGTACCTGCACAAATTACACATGGATACAAGATCGCCTGTTGATCTTACCCATATACCCAAACCGAGGGTAGCACCACTTGCTACGGATCATGGAGGGTTGATGAATATGCTTACCATGAGCTTTGGATATGCAGTTCAGGTGAGCCCTTTGCAAACGCTGACTTTATATAATGCGGTTGCCAATAACGGGGTAATGGTAAAACCTTACCTGGTGAACAGTATCCGGAATAACGGGGTACTGGTTAAAGAATTTCACCCAGAAGTAATGGAAAAGGAAATAGCCGAACCTGCTACTGTTAAGGCAGCACAGCAGGCATTGGAAATGACCATAACAGAAGGAACCGGCAGGCCGGCTTTTAAAGATATGCCGTTTAAAATTGCCGGCAAAACAGGTACTGCCCATGTTGCGGATGGCAGTACGAAATATAACCACAATGTATACCAGGCGTCATTTGTAGGATATTTTCCCGTAGAGAATCCACAGTACACCTGTATTGTGGTGATCAGGACAAGGGCGGGGGCCGGTATTCACTACGGGGGACAGTTAGGTGCACCGGTATTCAGGGAGATCGCTACTAAAATATATTCCATGTATGTGGACAGGAAGACGCCTAAAAGTTATGAAGGCGCAGTGGACAGCAGTCACTATTTCTATGCTGGCAGTGCCAACGGAATAAAGAATGTACTGGCATATTTACAGATGCCGTTTGTTGATTCCATTCAGCAAAACCAATGGGCAAGCATGTATGCAAATAACAACAGGCGTATTGTAAGAACGAGTATTGTGAAAGATAAGCTGATGCCTAATGTAAAAGGGATGGGCCTGAGAGACGCGATCCGGCTGCTGGAGGATATGGGATTAAAAGTGCAGGCGCGGGGCAGCGGTAAAGTGGCATTACAATCGATAGCGCCGGGCATGGGCTTCAGAAAAGGACAGGCGGTGGTATTAAGCCTTGCTTGACCAGGAAGGTTTTCAGAATAATAGTATATGAAATGAAAAAGCTGTATTCGTGAATGTTATTAAGAGAGATACTATATAGAACGAATTTGTTATCGGTGCAGGGAAGTACTGATATTGATATCAGCAGCATTTGTATTGATTCAAGAAAGGTTGAAAAAGATTCAGCATTTATAGCTATTAATGGTGTTGCGGTTAACGGCCATGAGTTCATTGACAAGGCAGTTGAAAAGGGTGCAGCGGCAATAATTTGTGAAACATTACCGGCAGTTCTGCAGGCAGGGGCTACCTATATACAGGTAGCAGATTCGGCTGTTGCTGCGGGAGCGGTTGCCAAAAATTTCTATGCCGATCCTTCTTCTAAAGTGAAGCTGGTAGGGATAACGGGTACAAATGGTAAAACAACGGTGGCAACATTGCTGTATAAGCTGTTTTCTTCCCTGGGCTATAAATGTGGCTTGCTAAGTACGGTACAGAATCACATTGGTGATAAGGTATTGTCTGCTACGCATACCACTCCCGATGCAATCACGATAAATGCATTATTAAGGCAAATGGTTGATGCAGGCTGTTCTCATGTATTTATGGAGGTGAGCTCTCATGCCATTCATCAGCGCCGGATTGAAGGACTGGTGTTTGCAGGCGGCATTTTCACCAATATTACACACGATCATCTGGATTATCATAAAGATTTTAACGAGTATATCCGGGTTAAGAAAATGTTCTTTGACGCGTTGCCTGAAGCGGCTTTTGCGATTACCAATGTGGATGACCGGCGCGGTACGGTAATGGTGCAGAACACAGGAGCCACTGTAAAAACGTATTCTTTAAGATCGGTAAGTGATTTTAAAGCTAAAATACTCGACAATAGTATTATTGGGTTGCATTTGATCGTGGACGACCAGGAAGTGCATTTCCGTTTGATCGGAGAATTTAATGCTTATAATCTCCTGGCAGTATATGCGGCAGCTATATGCCTGGGCCAGGATAAATTCCAGGTGCTGCGTAATCTAAGTGTGTTATCGGGCGCTGCGGGAAGGTTTGAATACACCGTATCGCCAAACGACAAAATAATAGGCATTATTGATTATGCACATACCCCGGATGCGCTTTTAAATGTATTGGCTACCATAAAAAAGCTGAAGCAGGGCTTTGAACAGGTAATTACCGTTGTGGGATGTGGCGGGAACCGGGACAAAACCAAGAGACCGGTAATGGCGGAAGTAGCATGCGAGCATAGCGATAAAGTAATTTTTACAAGCGATAATCCCCGTTTTGAAGATGCTGGTGAGATTATTAAAGATATGGAAGCTGGTGTTCCGGCGGCGGCAAGAAGAAAATGTATCTCGATTGCAGACAGAAAAGAGGCTATTAAAACAGCCATCAGTCTTGCCGGTAAAGAGGATATTGTATTAGTGGCAGGCAAAGGCCATGAAAACTACCAGGAGATCAATGGCGTTAAAAACCATTTTGATGATAAAGAAGTGTTAAGTGAAATGTTTGGGCTGTTAGGCAAGTAAAAGAATTAAGAATTACTAATTAGTAATTACAGGAATATGTTATATCACTTATTTGAATGGTTTAAGCAGCAGGGGATCAATTTTCCCGGCAGAACGCTGATGGAGTTCCAGACCTTCAGGATCATGATGGCAGTGCTGCTTGCTTTGATCATTACACTGGTTTACGGAAAACGACTGATCAATATGCTTCGCGCGAAATTGATCGGTGAAACAGTACGTGACCTGGGACTGGCTGGCGAGCAGGCGAAAAAAGGAACGCCAACAATGGGAGGGGTGATCATTATATTAGGCATACTTGTTCCTACTTTATTGTTTGCCCGTTTAAATACAGTGTATGTAATATTAATGCTGATCTGCACCGTTTGGCTGGGTATTATTGGCTTTGTTGATGATTATTTAAAGTTGCGTGCCAAACGTATGGCACAAGAGCAGGGAATGGCATATAAAAAAGGCGATAAAGATGGCCTGGCGGGATGGTTTAAGATATTTGGGCAGGTAGGGATCGGCATATTGGTAGGCACGGTGCTTTATTTTAATGGTAATGTAAAGATATTCAGGGAATACACAGGAGACGCTTCAAAGCCGGGTGTAATTACAAAGATGGTGAACGGAAGAGCAAAACATTTTGTAGAATCGAAAGAGCCTATCACTACCATTCCGTTTGTAAAGAACCATGAATTTAACTATTCAAAATTATGGTTGTGGCTGCCGGATTCTTTACAGAAATATACATGGATATTATATGTGCTGATTGTGATATTTATTATAACGGCTGTGTCTAACGCTTCCAATATTACAGATGGTCTGGATGGACTGGCGGCGGGCTCTTCGGCGCTGATCGGCGTACTGCTGGGCATTTTTGCATATGCAAGCGGCAACTTCTTTTTTGCGGATTATCTTAATATCATGTATATACCCAACCTGGGAGAAATGTCAATATTCCTGGCGGCAATGATAGGTGCATGTGTGGGCTTTTTATGGTACAACTCTTATCCGGCACAGGTTTTTATGGGCGATACCGGAAGTCTCACATTGGGAGGCATCATCGCTGCGATGGCGATCATTGTTCATAAAGAATTACTGATACCAATTTTTTGCGGGGTGTTTTTTGTGGAAATATTAAGCGTTAGTATACAGGTTACTTATTTTAAATATACCAAGAAGAAATATGGCGAAGGAAGGCGGATATTTTTAATGAGTCCCTTACATCATCACTTTCAAAAAAAGGGATATCATGAAGCGAAGATTGTAACCCGTTTCTGGATCATACAAATCATGTTGGTAGTGATTTGTCTGGTAACGCTTAAGTTAAGATAACATTGGCAGCAAGAATAGTCATATTAGGTGGCGGAGAAAGCGGTGTTGGCGCAGCGATACTGGCTAAAAAAAAAGGGTATGATGTTTTTGTGTCGGATGGAGGCTCTTTGAAAGAAATATATCGTAACGAATTAAATGCTGCGGGGATAGAATGGGAGGAAGGGCAGCATGATGAAGAACGGATTTTGCAGGCAGATGAAGTAATGAAAAGTCCGGGCATTCCTGAGAAGAATGAACTGGTCAAAAAGATTCGTAAAAAGGGAATACCGGTTATCAGCGAAATTGAATTGGCTTACAGGCATGCTGGAGATAGTAAGATCGTGGCGATTACCGGCAGCAATGGCAAAACAACGACCACTTCCCTTATTTATCACATCCTTAAGACCGGCGGATTGGATGCGGCACTGGTGGGCAATATCGGCGAATCGTTTGCCAAACAGGTGGCTCTGGATCCTAAACCGGTATACGTAGTAGAAGTGAGCAGTTTTCAGCTGGATGATATTGTTGATTTCAGACCGTATATAGCGGTGCTGACTAACATTACGGAGGATCACCTGGACCGTTACGATTATAATTTCCGGAACTACATAAAAAGCAAATTCCGGATAATCGAAAATCAGACAAAGGAAGATTATTTCATTTACAACCTGGACGATGAAATAACCATGAAGTATATGGATCAGTTTAAAGTTAACTCAAACCAATTACCAATTAGTATGGCAAAAGAAAACAGCGCGGCTTTTATTAAAGATGGGGACATGTACGTAAGAACGGGAGATGAGTTTATATCAATGAGCATTTACGATTTTACGTTAAAGGGAAAACATAATCAATACAATACTATGGCAGGATCCCTGGCCGGAGCAACAATGGATATTCGCAAAGAAAAGATCCGTGAGGCAGTGCAAACGTTCCAGAACCTGGAACACAGGATGGAACATGTGGCCAGCATACGTGGTGTTGAATTTATCAATGACAGTAAGGCCACCAACATTAATTCTACCTGGTATGCGCTGGAAAGCATGGAAAAGCCAACTATTCTTATTCTTGGCGGTGTTGACAAAGGGAATGATTATAGTTTGTTGCTGGAGCTGGTAAAAGAAAAGGTAAAAGCAATTGTTTGCTTAGGTATCGATAATAAAAAGATCCATGATGCCTTTGATGGCGTTGTTACTGCTGTTATTGATACGGCGAGCGCACAGGAAGCCGTTCAGGCTGCATTTGGCCAGGCTGAAAAAGGAGATGTGGTATTGTTAAGCCCCGGATGCGCAAGCTTTGACCTGTTTAAGAATTATGAAGATCGTGGCACACAATTTAAACGTGCCGTAATTGATTTATAACCATTAAAATCCTGTGAAACCCCTCTCCAAAAGGAGAGGGGCAGGAGGAGGTAAAAATGTCTGCAATAACTGAAATATCGAATACTGTACAGTCTGCTGACTGGCGGGACAATTTAAACCGTCACACCAGGGGCGACAAAGTGATTTGGGCTTTGGTGGTAGTGCTTACGCTGGCTTCACTCCTGGCCGTGTACAGTGCAACGGGTTCGCTGGCTTATAAGAACTATAAAGGCAATACCGAGATATACCTGTTTAAGCAGATCGTGTTTATTCTTTTAGGATTTGCCGTGGTGTATTTTGCACATAGAGTGAATTATACCATTTACTCCAAGGTGGCGCAAATACTGTTTTTATTAAGCATTCCCTTATTAGTATATACACTGTTCTTTGGTGCCAGGATCAATGAGGGCAGCAGGTGGATCAAGCTGCCTATTATTAATATGACCATGCAGACATCGGACCTGGCAAAGCTTGCCTTATTTATGTACCTGGCAAGGTTATTAAGCCGAAAGCAGCAGGTTATTAAAAGCTTTAAAAGAGGATTCCTCCCGGTGATCATACCTGTGGGCATTACCTGTTTGCTGATCGCTCCGGCAAATTTATCAACAGCATTATTGCTGGGTGCCAGCTGTATGATGTTATTGTTTATCGGGAGGGTAGATACAAAACACCTGTTACTGGTAATAGGTGTGGCACTGATCCCTATTACAATGCTGGTTATTGCAGCGGTGGCGCGGCATAGCACGGGAAAAGATATTGATACAACTGCAACAACTCTTGCAGCCAAAAAAGCAACCGGCGGTGTGCTGAGCAGGGTGGACACCTGGATAGGGCGTGTAGAGAATTTTATATATGGAGGTAAGGAGGCCGATAACGATGAGATGTACCAGGTAAACCAGGCTAAAATAGCGATTGCAAAAGGAGGTTTCTTTGGGGTAGGGCCGGGTAACAGCACTACGCGCGACTACCTGCCCCAGGCGTATAACGATTTTATTTTTGCGATCATTATCGAGGAATATGGAATCGTAGGCGCCATGGCGCTGGTATTTATTTACCTCGTATTCCTGTACAGGAGCATCAGGATATTTAAGCGCTGCCCGTTTGCCTTTGGGGCCTTCCTGGCGTTGGGATTGAGCTTTACACTGGCTATACAGGCAATGGCAAATATGGCGGTAACTGTTAACCTGTTTCCCGTTACCGGTGTTACGCTCCCATTGGTAAGCATGGGCGGATCGAGTTTCCTGTTTACCTGTTTTGCGATCGGGATCATTTTAAGCGTGTCCAGGAATGTGGAAAATCTGGAGCCGGTAAAGGTCCCGAAAGCAACTGCGGCAACAACAAAAGAAGAAAAAGTAAAAGAAGAAGTTGAGTAAGAAAATTATCATAGCAGGAGGCGGTACCGGCGGGCATATTTTCCCGGCGGTGGCGATCGCTAATGCACTGAAGCAAAAAGACAGCGGCATGGAGATCCTGTTTGTGGGGGCAAAGGGTAAAATGGAAATGGAAAAAGTACCACAGGCGGGATACGAAATAAAAGGAATTGATATTGCGGGGTTCAACAGAAGTTCTTTGATAAAAAATATCGGGTTGCCTGTAAAAATTATTAAAAGTTTTTTCCAGGTTAAGCAGATATTCAAACAGTTCAGGCCCGATGCGGTAATTGGTGTGGGAGGTTATTCGACCTTTCCCGTTTTAAAGCATGCTCAGGCAAAGGGTATTCCTACGTTTATTCACGAGTCTAATTCTTTTGCCGGTAAAGCAAATAAAATGTTAGGCCGGGGCGCTGCAAAAATTTTTACTGGAACGGATGGCATGGAGCGTTTTTTTCCTGCGGATAAAATTATCGTTACCGGCAATCCGGTACGTAAACAGATTGTAAACGCAAATATTAGCAAACAGGAAGCGCTCGGTTATTTTGGCCTGGCTGATGATAAATTAACCTTGCTGGTAGTTGGGGGCAGTTTAGGTGCCAGGTCTATTAATGAAGCTATACTAAAGGGTATAGACGAATTGCTGAAAGCAGGCTTACAGGTGATATGGCAAACGGGTAAAACATTGGCTGCTGATGCGGCAGGTATAGCGGCCGCGCACAAAGAGGTTTGGGCAAATGAGTTTATAACAGACATGGAGTATGCTTATGCAGCCGCCGATATAATTATCGCAAGAGCAGGAGCAATGACTGTTGCTGAAATATGTGTAACGCAAAAGCCGGTAATTTTTGTTCCTTATCCTTTTGCGGCAGAAGATCATCAAACGGTAAATGCCACGCAATTAGTAAATAAAGGGGCAGCGTTAATGGTGCCTGATGCTGATGCGAAGGACAAAGTAGTAAAAATGGCAATTGAGCTGGCTGCCGATGAAAACAAGAGGATAGAAATAAGCAGGAACCTGGCAAAGCTGGCAATTACAGATGCGGATGAAAGAGTGGCAAATGAAATATTGAAGTCAATATAAAAAAAGAATGAGCGAAGTGCACAAAAATATTAACAATATTCAATCAGTCTATTTCATAGGAATAGGCGGTATTGGTATGAGCGCTATTGCGAAATACTTTTTGTCAAGAGGAATTAAGGTAAGCGGGTATGACAGAACAGAAACGGAAATAACAAGGCAACTGCAGGCGGCTGGTGCATCCGTTCATTATAGCGAGGAGGTGACTGCCATACCGAAAGATGTGGATTATGTAGTATATACACCGGCAATTCCAAAGGAGCATAAAGAGCTGGTTTTCTACCAGGCCAACGGGTATAATGTTGTAAAACGCAGTGATATTTTAAAACTGATCACAGAAAGTTCTTTTAATATATGTGTGGCGGGTACGCATGGTAAAACCACCACTTCAACCATGATAGCACATTTGCTCAGGCATAGCGGGTTTGGCTGTAATGCTTTCCTGGGTGGCACTTCGGCGAATTATGGTACTAATTTCTGGAGCAGCGAAAACAATGTTTGTGTAATTGAAGCAGATGAATATGACAGGAGTTTTTTAAAGCTGAGTCCTGATATTGCTGTGATCACAGCCGTTGATGCAGACCATTTGGATATTTATGAAAATGAGGAAAATGTAAAAGAAGCATTCAGACAGTTTGCGGCAAAGGTAAAGCCCGGAGGATTGTTGCTGAAAAAGCTGGGACTTGATAACGGGCTACAGGCTACTGAAACCGTAAGCTACAGTATTCAGAACACCGGCGCGGATGTGTATGCAACGAACATTGTTTTGAAAGACGGTGGGTACAGGTTTGATGCTAAGGTAAAAGAAAAGGTAATAGAAGGGCTTCAGCTTAACATGGGGGGCTTGCATAATGTAGAGAATATGGTGGCCGCTATTGCGGTTGCCGCCGGGTTGGGAATTGATACTGAAAAAATAAAGGCGGCAGTTGCTGATTTTAAGGGTGTGAAGCGGCGGTTTGAGTATATTGTTAAACAAAAAGATCTTGTATTTATTGATGACTATGCGCACCACCCGGAAGAGCTTAGCGCCTTGATAAATGGTGTAAAATCGCTGTTCCCGGAAAAGAGATGCACGCTTATTTTCCAGCCTCATCTGTATAGCCGCACCAGGGATTTTGCGGATGACTTTGCCCGCGTGTTAGATGCAGCAGACAATGTAATACTGTTGCCGGTTTACCCGGCCAGGGAATTACCGATCGAAGGAGTGGACAGTAATATGGTGGCAGACAGGATGCGGTTGGGTAATAAAGCCGTAATGACAAAGGAGCAGTTATTGAGTTGGGTTGAGCAGGACTTTAAAGAACATAACAGAACGCACGGCGACATATTGATAACAGCAGGCGCCGGGGATATTGATAAGCTGTTAGCGCCTGTAAAAGAAATTTTATTAAAATAAATTGAAACGTAAAAGAGCTATAAAAAGAATGTTCTTAACCCTGATGTGGTTAAGCGTTGCGGCCGGCATGGGCATGATTATTACAGCAGCCATGCGGGTACAGGAAGAGGGTGTGTGCAGGGGATACGACATAAAAATTGACGGGTTTAAAGAGGGAATGCTCTTTACTTCCAAAGATCAGATCGTGGGCCTTCTTAAAGTTGCGTCAAAAGGCGATATTACCGGGCAGCTGAAATCAGATTTCGACCTGCCGGTGATCGAGGATCTGCTCGAACAAAGTTCCTGGGTATACAATGCGGATCTCTATTTTGACAATAATAATATACTGCATGCAAATGTTACTGAGCGCAAACCGCTGGCAAGAGTGTTTACGAACATCGGGGAATCATTTTATATCGATGAAGCAGGAAAACACATCCCGCTCTCAGATAAAGTAAGCCTCGATCTGCCTGTATTTACCGGGTACCCTTCCAAAAAAATAATGGATGCTGCAGACAGCGCTTTGATTCAAAATGTAATAGCAACAGCTTCTTTTGTGAATGGAGATCCGTTCTGGAGCGCACAGGTGGCACAGATCAATATCAGTAACTGTGGCAACGATTGCTGGAGCATGGAGATGATCCCTGTTGTGGGCAATCATAAAGTAGAACTGGGCGATGGCAGCGATATCGCATCAAAATTTCACCGGCTGTATCTGTTTTACGACCAGGTATTAAAGCGCACGGGTTTCGACAAGTATCAAAAAATTGATGTGCAGTATAATGGGCAGGTTGTTGGTGTAAAAGGGAATTATACAAAAATAGATTCTATTCAGCTAAGGAAAAATATAGAAAACCTGCTGCAGCAGTCAAGGGAAACAAATGAAATGCTTCAGGTAGCACCTGCCGTAGGATATAGCGCAGCAATGGCAATCGACACATCGGCAGAAGCGAAGATGATTTATAGTGCCAGCGAAGACCCCGCTGATTCGATCTTATACCAGCAGGACGATACAACCGAAGCGCCGCCTGTAAAACAGGAAGCGCCGGCACCTGCAGTTAAAAAAGAAGCCTATACTGCACCTGAACATACAGCTGTTGAGAAAGTAGTGAAAGCAACAGATAAAAAACCGGTGGTGAAACATGAAGCTGCAGCGAAGAAGGAAACAGCACATACAACTGTATTTAAAGAAAAGGCTTCTGTAAAAGCTACGAAAAAGAAGCCTGTCGAAAAGAAGGAAGAAAGTAAAAAGCAGGTAGCCGCAAAAACAAATGTAAAGAAACTGGAAGCAAAGAAAACAGAGGTCAAAAAAACTGATAGTAAGAAAGTAACAACAAATAAAAATACAACATCGAAGGCTGAAGCGAAAAAGCCTGCCGCAAAAAACACAGGGACGGTTAAAAAAGCAGCGGTTACATCAGCGACAGTAAAAAAGGCGACAATGAAAAAGAACTGATCACACGGGCGTTGCCAAAAAGTAAAATAAAACAAGATTAAAAAATACTAAAGATAAACAACTAAAAAACGTCATACTATGAACTCCGAACAACCCATTATTGTAGGTCTGGATATTGGTACCACTAAAATTGCCGTCATTGCCGGGCGGAAAAATGAATTCGGCAAACTGGAAATACTTGGCTTTGGAAAAGCGAACAGCAACGGCGTAAAGCATGGCCAGGTGTTGAACATTGATGAAACGATAAAAGCAATTAAACAGGCTTTGGATAATTGTATATCGTTAAATCCCAATCTGAATATTAACGATGTATATGTGGGCATTGCCGGCCATCACATAAAAAGTCTTCAAACCCGCGGCGATATTGTGCGTGAGAATGAAGAAGAAGAGATTACGCAGGCGGAAGTTGATATACTCATCAACAAACAATACAAAACGTATATACCGGCTGGTGACCAGATCATTGATGTTATTCCGCAGGAATACACTATTGACAATATGCCCAATATTGTTAAGCCGATCGGTTACAGCGGGGTAAAACTGGGCGCTAATTTCCATATCATCACCGGCGATAAAAATGCCATCCGCAATATCAACCGCAGCGTTGAAAAATCAGGGTTGCGCACAAAAGACCTGGTATTACAGCCATTGGCTTCAGCGGCAGCCGTAATGGCCCAGGAAGACCTGGAGGCCGGTGTGGCGATAGTGGATGTAGGAGGCGGAACAACAGACCTGGCTGTATTTGCGGAAGGCGTATTACGTCATACTGCCGTGATCCCTTTTGCCGGCGAGAATATTACCAACGATATTAAAACCGGTTTAGGCGTATTGAAAAGTCAGGCAGAGCAAATGAAAACACAGTTTGGCAGCGCGCTGGCCAACGAGGCAAAAGCGAATGCTTATATCACCATACCAGGTTTGCGTGGGATGCCTGCAAAAGAGATCAGTGTGAAAAACCTGGCCAATATTATACAGGCCAGGATGAGCGAAATACTGGATTTTGTTACGTATCATTTAAAGCAGATCGGGATGGACAATCGCCAGTTGAATGGTGGTATCGTTTTAACAGGAGGCGGTTCCCAGCTAAGGCACCTGATACAGCTTACCGAGTACGTTACCGGGATGCCTGCACGTATTGGCTTGCCGAATGAACATCTTGCCGCCGGGCATATCGAGGAACTGGCCAAGCCTACTTATTCCACATGCTTAGGACTGATCTTAAAAGGTTATGACGATTTTGAGAACAACCGCAAAGTATTCGAGAAAAGTTTCATTAATGTAAATGTTGAAGTGCCCGAAGTATTAAGAGGAGAGCCAGCAGATGCTATAGAATCCCAGGCAGCGGCACAGGCTGAGGAAGAAACTGCCGTAGAAACCAAAACAAGAAAACCTCTTGCAGACGGTTTCTGGAGAAAGTTCAAAGATGGCCTTATCAAAATTTTTGCAGAAGAAGAAGATGGTCATTTATAGGCCCGTGAGACGCAGAGTCGTTTATAAAAACAAGTTCTTTTAAATAAAACTTTCTTATGCCAGGCTTTTCCTCCTCCTCTCCTCAGCAAAGAGAGGAGGCCGGGGGGCGAGGCTTACTAACCCTTTTTTAAAACTTGTACGCGCTGGCGTACTAAAAATTTAGATTATGATCCATTTTGATCTACCCAAAGAGCAATCTTCTATCATTAAAGTGATAGGCGTAGGTGGCGGTGGCGGTAACGCTGTAAACCACATGTTCAGTCAAAATATCGACGGTGTTAATTTTATTATCTGTAATACGGATGCCCAGGCCTTAGCTCAAAGCAAAATTCCCAACCGCATACAGCTCGGGCCACAGCTTACTTCAGGATTAGGCGCCGGCGCTAACCCCGAAATCGGCCGTCAGGCTTGCGAAGAGTCGCTTGAAGAAGTAAAGCGCATATTGGAAGTAAATACTAAAATGGTATTTATTACAGCAGGAATGGGTGGTGGAACGGGTACCGGGGGCGCTCCCATTATCGCAAAAATATGCAAGAACCTGGGCGTGCTCACTGTGGGCATTGTTACCATGCCCTTTGCTTATGAAGGCAAAAAGCGCCATATACAGGCTGAAGAAGGTATTAAACAATTGAAACAATATGTGGACACTTTGCTGGTGATCAGCAATGACAAATTACGCCATCAGTTTGGCAATCTTAAAATGCGTGAGGCTTTTGAAAAGGCCGATAATGTGCTGGCTACCGCTGCAAAATGTATCACAGATGTGATCAACAGCACCGGTCAGATAAATGTTGACTTTGCAGATGTATGTACCGTAATGAAGAACGGTGGTGTTGCTATTTTAGGAAATGCCGCTGTAGCCGGTGAAAACCGCGCGCAACGCGCCATTGAGGAAGCGCTCAATTCTCCGTTGTTGAATGATAATGATATCCGCGGCGCAAAATGGATACTGATCAATATTAATTCTTCTGAAGGGGAACATGAGTTTACTATGGATGAAGTGGAAATCATCCAGTCGCATCTGCTTAGCCAGGCCGGAGAAACTACCGATGTGATCCTGGGTATGGGTTATGATGAATCTCTGGGAGATCAGATTGGTATCACGTTGATCGCTACCGGTTTTGAAAATAAAGACCCGTTTGTAAAACCTGTTTTGAAGAAAGAAGAAGCTGCCGAAGGAAAAATCGTAATGACCCTGAAAGCAGATGGCCAGGAAAAATCACCTGTAGTTCCTGCTGAGCAAAAAGAAGAAAAAATTATAGAAGCAGCGGCTGTGCCTGAAACGATCGAATTAAAACCTGATCCTATGGCGCCCAGACTGATCGAAGATTTTTCTTTTATGGACGCTCCAATGCCAGGTGTTGAGGACATTGTAACAGACAAGCAGGAAGCACCTTTACCGCTTTATACTGCTGAGGAGGATGCCGTAAGGGAAGAACTGAAATTTGTAAAAGACGTAGAGCATTTTGAAATAGAGGTTGCTGCTGGGCAAAAACAGGATCATTTATTTTATTCGCCTGCAGTTCCCGGCGAGCGTATTATAGCACAGCCCGAGCTGAAAGCCGAAACCGAAGCAACAGAAATGGAAGCGCCCCAGCCTGCTGTTAAAAGCTTCCTGGCAAAACCTGCCAATATTTATGCAGAAGCAAAAGAAGAGCCTGCTGCAACAGTAAAGCAGGAGCGGGCCATAACTGATGAGACTGTTAAAGATCAGATGGCGGTTTATGAAAAAACAGAACCTGCAGAGGTTGAAAGTACAGCCACCAATTTTTTAACGGATACTTCAGTAAAACATGCCCAGCAATCTTTCAATGAGGCGGAAGAGCAGGAAAGCCAGAAGCGCAGACAACTGGAACGTATTCAAAAACTGCGCAATCTTTCTTTTAATGTAAACTCGAACGATCCGAGCGATGAATTTGAGAATGTGCCGGCATACATCAGGCGGAATATGGAGCTGAAGGATCACAGTTCGCATGTTGAAAGTTATTACAGCAAATTTGAGATATCTTCTGATGATCATAATCAGGGACAGATCAATACGATCAATACTTTTCTTGACGGTAAAAAGCCAGATTAAATACTCCTTTGAAAATTCAGTCCTGATCTCTATCGGGAAAGTTTGGTTTAGTTTTATAGTTGTTGCCCCCGTTTTACAGGGGGCTTTTTTATGGTGCAGCTTATTTGTAGCTTTGCTGATGGGTTGATATTATAAATGAATAGCGGCAAATATGGATACTGTATTAATAACCGGTGGTACAGGACTGGTTGGTAAAAGATTGGTTCGGAAGTTGCTTGCTAAAGATTATAAAGTGGTCATACTTACACGCGGCAACAAGCCGGCTAATAGTCCGGGTATAATCTATGCTTATTGGAACGTAGAGAAAGGGATCATTGATCAGGACAGAGTCGCCGAAGCAGATTATATCATTAACCTGGCCGGAGCTAATATTGCTCAGAAACGGTGGACAAAAACACGCAAACAGGAAATTATTAGTAGCCGTGTTAAAAGCAGTACCTTACTTCTCGATGTTTTAAAAAAAGAAAAACACCACGTAAAAAAAATTATAAATGCTTCTGCTATTGGCTGGTATGGAAGCGATCCTGTTGTGCCCAATCCGCACCCCTTTGTAGAAACAGATCCGCATGCAAATGATTTTTTAGGTGCAACCTGTTACCAGTGGGAACAATCAATATTACCGGCGGCCGAACTTGGTATAACGCTTGTAATATTGCGTACCGGTATTGTACTGAGTAAAGAAGGCGGCGCCTTAAAAGAGTTTTTGAAACCCTTAAAACTGGGCTTTGCAAGTGTGCCGGGGCCAGGTAGCCAAATGATCAGCTGGATACATCTTGATGACCTGGTGCAACTTTATATTACAGCGATGGAAGAAGACGCTTATAAAGGGATATATAATGCCGTAGCACCGGAGCCTGCATCCGGCAGGCATTTTGTGATAGAACTGGCAAAACAAACACAGGGGAAATATTATTCAGTCTTACCGGTGCCAGCTTCTCTTTTAAAATTAGTATTGGGAGAAATGAGTGCTGAGGTTTTAAAGAGTACAACTGTAAGTTGCGCAAAAGTGCGGCAACAGGGTTTTGAATTTTTATATCCGGCCATTCGTGCAGCCATAAAGCAAATTGTCCATCCACCTGCCTGGTAGTAATCTTTCTGCCTATAAACGGATATCTTTATGATCAGGGTGCCATACGCTGCTGAAATCGCCTATTACAGCCACGTTATTTAAAAAATCCAGCCGGTGAATTTTTAGCAGTTCAATATCGTGTTGCTGTACCTTCCTGTATATAGGATGCATGGTACCGCCGGTTACTCCTGCCGGCTTCGATGGATCGTACTGGTATTGCGCATCAACTAATGTGCCCCTGGGGTACATAATTCCCGGAATGCCTTTCCCTCTCAGGTCCGTATCTGCAGGATGTTCCAGCCCAATAGTATGGCCATATTCATGAGCAGCAGTAGTAGATCCTTTATAAAGGTTTTCCAGTTTAAAATATCCCGTATTGCAGCCAAGCCCGTCAACAAAAGAAATACTGCCATGCGCAAACTCTTCAATCCTGAAATAGTTATTCCTTGGGTTATCGTTGCCTAAAATTTCTTCCGGCCGGATATGGGGGTTGTGCGTTGCGGTAATTTGAAATTGAACAATATAGTAATTATCATTGAACGGGATGCGCCCTTTGGGTTCATTCCACATGGTTTCAATTTCGTCTCGTATTTGCTCTGTTATATTCGCATCGGAAGCATTCCCGTAGGTAATAATATGCGAGAAAATGGTTAATGTATTTCCTGATTGAATTTCAATAGTGCCCATATCAGTTGAATATCAGGCAATGTACGTAAAACTTAATGGAAGAAGCGGGAAATATGTTTTAAGCAGGTTATTAATTTTGTGTCTTCACCAATTTTATCATTAAATGAACAGCCCGGTATAAGATAAACTCTTTTGATTCTTATTGGAAGAAAGGATGAGCATTCAGGAAAGATCCTGGTCATTTGATTATTACTTATCTTTCGGCAATGAAAAAACTGTCGTTTTTTTTCACGTGCATGTTAACCTTTTTTCTGAATGGTTATGGCCAGTTGGGGGATACCGGCTTTACAGCTTTCGGTGCTATGCCGGTAAAAACGCCCGATTCCCTTTTTAAAAAAATACAACAGGCAGGAGATAATATTACTTCAAGGTCTGGTGCTGTTCTGGAATTGCTGTCGTTTCATGCGGATCATGGCACTAACGACTATGTTATTTTTTATGCTCACGATCTGGATAACGAACTCAGACACTATCTTCATCCTCCTGCGTCAGATTCATTACAATGAGGTACTGCTTGTTAATGGTGGTAAGTAACGAAGACCCAAAACTCACGTTAATTTAATTTACTAACCTGTGGTTGGTCTGGGATCATATCCCGGAAGTGCTTAGCGTAACGTAAAAGCTCCACGGCATGCTATTCATTTAATTCCTGACCGGCTTACCTTTTGTGATCACGCTCTGCAATCTTTCCAGGGTTTTTCTTTCCCCGCAAAGCGATAAGAATGCTTCCCTTTCCAGGTTCAGCAGGTATTGCTCGCTTACCAGCGATGGCTCGCTAAGGTCGCCGCCGCACATCACATAAGCCAGCTTCCGTGCCACTTTAGCATCATGCTCGGTGGCGTAATTACCCTGTTGCATACCATGTATACCGGCAAGCAACGCGCCCAGTGCGCTTCTGCCAAGCACTTTAATATCTTTTCTTTCCACCGGTTTTACATAACCACCGTCATATAATGCTATTACGCTTCTTTTGGCTTCGGCAATGCGCCGGTCCTGGTTCATCACTATTTCATCCCGCCCTTTCCTGTAAATGCCCAGGTTAAATGCCTCGTAAGCGCTGGTACCTACTTTGGCTGTTGCAATGGTGAAGAAACGGTTTTGTAAAGGAATATTTTCCGGTTCGCCGGGCTGTATCTCATCACTGGCACGCAGCACAAATTCTTTGGTGCCGCCACCGCCGGGTATTACGCCTACACCCAGCTCCACAAGGCCGGTATAGGTTTCAGCTGCGGCGCAAACTTTATCGGAATGCAGGCTCAACTCACAGCCTCCTCCTAACGCCAGCCCATGCGGGGCTACCACAACCGGTATGCCGGAGTAGCGCACCCGCATCATTGTATTTTGAAAAGCGCGGATGGCAAAATCTAGCTCCTCATATTCCTGTTCTACTGCCAGCATAAAGATCATGCCTATATTGGCCCCGGCAGAAAAATTGGCCCCATCGTTGGCAATCACCAGGCCTTTGAAATCTTTTTCTGCTTTTTCCACCGAGGTCTGTATACCGTTCAGCACATCGCCGCCAATCGTTCCCATCTTGGTATTCCATTGCAATGCTAATACATCATTACCGATATCATACAATTTGCAGCTGTTGTTTTTCCAGACCAGTTGGTTGTTGTAATTTTTAAGAATGATAAAGGCATCGCCGCCGGGAATGGGCAGATAGCTTTTTGAAGCAATATCATAAAATAATGCGCGGCCGTTTTCAACTTTATAAAAGCTGTTATGACCAGCTGCGATGAGTTCTTCAACCCAGGGCGCCACGCTATAAGCGGCTGCTTTTATAGCTTCTGTAGTTTTGGCCACACCCAGCACATCCCAGGTTTCGAAGGCGCCAATTTCCCAGCCGAAGCCCGCTTTCATGGCGTCATCCAGGCGATAGAGCTGATCACTTATTTCGGGAATGCGGTGGCTGATATATGCGAATAAGCCATAATGAAACGCCCTGAAAAATTCCCCGGCCTTATCCTGCCCCTGCATCAGCATTTTCAGGCGCGTGTTCAGATCCTCTACAGTTTTGCTGGTTTCAAGCGTGGCAAATTTTGGTTTCAGGCGGGGTTTGTATTCAAAAGTTTTCAGATCAAGCGTTAAGATTTCTGATCCTTCGCCCCCTTTTATTTTCTTAAAAAAGCCCTGGCCGGTTTTATCGCCCAGCCATTTGTTCTCTGCCAGTTTATGCAGCCATTCGGGTATCTTAAATGTAGCTCTTGCCTCATCTGCCGGGCAATTATCATACACGCCGTTTGCCACTTTTACCAGGGTGTCAATACCTACTACATCAGCGGTACGGAAGGTTGCAGATTTCGGCCTGCCAATAATGGGTCCCGTCAGGGCCTCTACCTCATCGATGGTTAATCCCAACTGATCGATCAAAGAAAAAATCAACATGATGCTATATACGCCGATGCGATTGGCAATAAAAGCAGGCGTGTCTTTACATAGCACCGTGGTTTTGCCCAATATAACATCGCCATACTCCATTAAAAAGCTTACAACTGCGGGATCGGTTTGCGGCGTGGGGATGATCTCGAGCAGGCGCAGGTAACGTGGCGGATTAAAAAAATGAGTGCCGCAGAAATGTTTTTTGAAATCATCGGTGCGACCTTCAGTCATCAGGTGTATCGGGATGCCCGATGTATTGGATGTAATAAGAGTGCCGGGTTTGCGGAATTGCTCTACCTTATCAAATACCTGTTTTTTTATATCCAGCCTTTCTACCACCACTTCAATGATCCAGTCACAATCCGAAAGGTCTTTCATATTGTCATCAAAATTGCCGGTCGTAATTTTTTTTGCAACATCAGGTGTGTAAACGGGCGAGGGATTGCTTTTAATGGCAGTTTGCAATGCATCGTTCACCATTTTATTTTTATTGTTTCCCCCTGCTGCTATATCCAGCAACAATACCGGTATACCTGCTCCTGCAAAATGACAGGCAATACGGGAGCCCATTACCCCGCTGCCTAACACAGCAACTTTTTTAATGATATGATTCATACAACCGATTATTAAATTAGTTAGCTAAACAACTAAGTTTTATGAAGGTAAGAATTTAGCTATATATCTTACTTGATTTTGAAGTTGATTGTAAGCAAGTTATTATAGTTGTTTTATTGTACGTATAAAATTTTTACTTTTGTAGTATAAAAACAATTTTATGGACGCAAAAGTTACTTTAAGCTTCAATACCAAGGTTATACAATTGGCAAAAGAGTACGCCGAGTCGCAGGGATTAAGTCTTTCGCGCCTTACCGAACTGCTACTGCAAAAAGTAATTGCAACCGGTCAGCATAATAATATAGAACATATTCCGGTAGAAGACTGGGTAAGCATGGTGGCCGAAGGCCCGGCAGAGTATAATACTAAGCCTCCTTCTAAAAGAAAGAAAAAAGCGTTTTACGAAAGCCACAAATAAAAACAGTGAAAGTATTTATTGATGCTAACATTTTGGTGGCAGTCATAAATAAAGAATATCCTTTATTTACCTATGCGTCACGGGTACTAAGCTGGGTTACAGCAAACGGGCATCAGCTTGTTACAACTTCTGTGTGTTTGGCTATTACTTTTTATTTTGCCGAAAAAAAGCATGGTACTAAATCTGCAAAAGAGCGGATGGCGCTGCTGGCAAATTATTTCTTGATAGCTGATTGCGGTAATAGCGAGGTGATGCAGGCTGCAACCAATAATAAAATAAAGGATTTTGAAGATGGACTGCAATATTATGCAGCCCTACACTCGGGCTGCAACTGTATTATTACCGAAAATGTACAGGACTTTTATTTTTCTAAAACAGAAGTATTGAGCGCAAAAGATTTTTTGCTGAAGAATTATAGACAATAGTTTGATTCGATCTGCTTTAAAAATATTTTTTCATATAGTCGTACTTTCTGTCATTTGATATCTCAAAGTAGTCTTTTATCAAATTTTATGCTCCTGCGGTGTATGATCTTCACCTTTTTCATTTCGGGGTGCAGCGGGTTGAGTACATAATTCCATTCTTCAGGCATTATAACACTGGGTGTCATGAGTAGAAGCGCCTTGCCTGTTTTTAAAAAGCGGTCGCCCAATTGTACTGTCGCGGGGCGTAGATCGTGAACATTCCAGTTTGCAGGCAGCATTTCCGGTTGTATTTGTTCGGTTGACGCTGTATCTGCAACCTCAAGGGTCAACAATATGTAGGGCTTTATAGTCAGCATTTTTGCAGGGGCATGTGCCAGTATTTCCAGCAAAGCCAGCGCACGGCTTACAGATGCGTATAGTGCAAACCGGCCTTCACTGTTCCATCTGCCGCCGTTCATCCATGCGCCTTTCCCCGACAGATCTGTAGCAAAAGATTCCTGGGCTATCCTGTAAATTTTCAATATATAAAAAAATTAACTGATTATGAATAAACACCCTGTTCCAGGCGGCCAAGCACCTTATAAAGCATTTGAATACCGAAGGTAGTGTCTAAAAAATCAATCGGTTTTTTATTGTTAAGAGCAGGCAGCGGGCTTTGCAGCCATTCTGCAAAATATTCTTTGGAACCGATCACTTCTGTTCCGCGTTGTGCAAATGCTGCCAGTTCAAGCACTTTTTCGGTTTTAAGTGTATCTAATAAATCGTTATCCTGCTTACGCTGAATATTACGATAGGACGAATGCAGCAAACCGCTTAGCTCCTCCATGTTAATGCCCATATAGGCGGCTAAAGATTTTAAAGTAGCTTTTTTTATGCCGGTGCGTGTAAGCGCAATTAAATCAAAATCTCCGGAAAGAGGTTGCTGTACAGCGCTGTTCCCTCCTAATATAGCGCGCAAACTATTGGTAATATACTGTACGGCAGGCTCATTAACTACCGAAATATGCTCCTCTTCATGAACTATTGAAAGTGGCTTTGTTTTTGGTGTTTTTTTCCTCTCTTTTTTCATTCCCAAATTTACGACATTTTGTTTGTTTTTTTATCATTTTGTCGTATTATTTTTTTTCCGGATCGAAGTTTAGTAATTTGTAGCCAGAAGGCGACAGAATAGACAAGCGAAGCGTCCTCGCTTCGAATAGCTGGAAAAGCATTAGAACCAGTTATTTATCACCTTTGAAGCAACCGTTTCTTTATTTTTTCTGCTTCATCTAATGTGTGATAAGTATTCTCCTTAGCATAGTTTTCTATGAAATAATTAATATATATTAATCCTTTTTTCTTTTCAATTCCATTGGTTGCACAAATTTCAGCAATGGTATAACTAAGCGGGAATTTCAAATCCGGTATTTTACTGATCCATTTTTCAGCGTACAATACTGCTTCTTTGGTTTTTTTCATTTTAAGCCCAAGCAGTTCAACCGGCCGTCTATAGTAAAAGGAGGGTAAAATACTGCTACCTTTTGCAGCAAGATGAGCATTCCAATATTCTAATGCTGCATCATACTCTTTAAGGCGTTCGTATTTTTGAGCGCGAATACTGTAATACTCTCCGTCTGATTTCAGTATCGAATCAAACCTATTGTAAAAGGCATCCATTTTGGGTTTTGAATTTGCAATAGACGTTCCGATAAACAGAATACCGTATAATCCCGGCTTCATATTGATGTCGTACAAGTTGTTTATGTTTGCCACGTAATCAAGTACAAATGTTACAGGGTCTGTATTTTTATTGATTAAAGAGTCGATCAGGCTTCTGTTCCAGTCATTCGGTTCAAAAAAATCTGAGAAAATAAAACTTATTCCATCTCCCAGGCCTTTAGCTGCAATCCCGGAATGGTCGGCTTCATAAAGGGTACTTTTGTAGTTTAACAAAGGGGTGGTATTGGTTTTCATAATACTGTCAATTACTTTACCTGATTTTATCCTGCTGGTTGCATCTCTTGTTCCCGAGGCTACATAATAATAATGTGGTCGAACAAACTTTTTTTTTATATAGTTGCTTAAATCTGCTGTTTGTTCACCAAAAAGATTTTGACTTAAAGCGATTACACCGCTGAATATCTCAGGGTGTTTTATCATTGCCTTTTGTGCAAATGTGGCACCATCTGAATGTCCTATTAGTATATTGAATTTTGACGTAGTATATTGAGATTGTATTTTGGGGATAAGCTCTTTGGCAAGATAAGTTAAGAAATTATTTGATGAGGTGCTGAATTCACCGGTATTCAGATCCCAGCCCATATCGCTTCTCCTGTTAGGACTGTAAATGCCTACAACAATACAGGGTGGAATAACATTGAAGTCAGCTAATTTTTTGGCTTCAAAAATAGCAGGCTCAAACATCCAGCCTGCATCCAGTGTATATATAACCGGATATTTATCTCCCGGCTTATAATTTTCTGGTAAGTAAATACCAATCTTTCTTGACTCACTTAAGGCTGTTGAATACGAAGTATCAATGATATATTTAAATTTGAGTGTATCATTAACCAACTGTGCCTGAATGGAGATAGTCGACAGAAAATATACGCCTGCGAGTAAAAATTTTTTCATTGCAAATGATTTTACATGCAAAAAACGATATTCTTCGTATTATAAAATTGTATTTTTCAGCCAAAATCCATGGACGACCTGTTTTAAAAATCATCTTAACTTTCGCCTGTTACAGTTTATTTTGATTTTTTTGTATAAATAAGTAGTTTTATGGTATGAATCAATATCAGAACTATATAAGTATAAACCCCGAAATCCGGTTTGGGAAGCCTTGTATTAAAGATACCCGTATTGCTGTGGCTGATATTTTAACATGGCTGGCTTCGGGAATGAGCTATGAGCAAATTATAGAGGATTATCCTCAGCTTACTAAAGATGATATTTTTGCAGCATTAGCATTTGCGGCAAACAGGGAGGCGATTATAAAAATAATTGCAGCATAAGTGAAGTTACTTTTCGATGCTAATATTTCCTGGAAACTATGCACAAAGCTTAGTGATTTCTTTGATGAATGTTATCATGTAGATTTTGTTGGGTTAAAAATACCTGCCAAAGACAACGAAATTTGGGCTTATGCATTAGAGAACAGGATGATTATTGTTACAAATGATGATGACTTTTTAAATCTGAGTTATATAAAAGGCTTTCCACCTAAAGTCATTCTTCTCAAAACCGGCAACCAAAGTAGTGAACAGGTCTATAATCTGTTAAAAAGGCGAATATCAGACATTCGTTCATTTGCTGACGCTGCTGATTATGGAATTTTAGAATTAATGTGATTGCTTTTTGCAGCAAAGTATAGGTTATAAGGGTTATAAAGTCATGAAGGCTTAGTTTACTTCTTGTTTTGAGAATAAATAGGGCTTGCTGGTTAACTGCCACGAATACACGAATGAGCCTTTGGCACAGGGTTTCGTGGAATACACTATAGCAGATAGTGCTATTTGTCTGCATACGTATTTGTA
>JASGEW010000088.1:0-24972 GCA_047606125.1 Niabella sp.
GACCTTTGTGTCGTTAAGTCGTTGTGTTTTATTCAAAAAAGAACATTTTGATTGAAGTTTAAACAAGTTCAATAACACAAAACACCCTACTTAACGTGAGTAGTTTTGGGTCTTCGTTACTTACCACCATTAACAAGCAGTACGTCATT
The DNA here is from genome assembly GCA_047606125.1 of Niabella sp. GTDB lineage: Bacteria > Bacteroidota > Bacteroidia > Chitinophagales > Chitinophagaceae > Niabella. The sequence goes on from JASGEW010000088.1 coordinate 150, forward strand.
TCGAATCCGACGCAGGAGGATGAAGAGAAATCTTTTTATCAGGAGATGTCTCGTTTTACTCGACATGACGGTGTATTTGATTGCTTTTTAATTACAAACTTCCAAAACTCATGTTACTTAAACAAAGAAAAGCATTTTTGATAAATGTGCCGGGGATATGTCCCTTACTGGTAAAGAAACCCGAATAGACCTTCCGGCACCTCAAAATAAGAATGAACCGGTTTAATCAATCATGCTGATCGTATAAGTATAAGCATATTCTTTTCCCCGGAAGCGGTATGGATCCAGCGGTCTTGCGCCCCAGGAGTTAAGGCCGCCTACTCCCCGTTGAAACAGGTCCACATTCAGTATCACCCTGTCTGCAGGTTCAATATCTGAGGGGTGTTGTTGTTTTTTTGTAGTACCGGGATCCCAGTCCTCGGTACGGTAATTGGTAGCGCTTACGTTAAGGGGCTGGCTTCCCGCGATACGGATGCCTTTACCTTCTTTATCTGTGAGCGTACACCAGCGCACATCGGTTTTATTGCCCGACTCCTGCGGGCGGTAATAAGGAAAAGCCTGGTCTGCTACATCTCCTCTGTATACCGCCATAAAAGCATCCTGGTTACGATCGATATAATTTTCCCAGGGGCCGCGACCATACCAGGTAAAGTTGCTGAACTGTTTTGACAGCTCCATGTTCATGCCAAAGCGCATCATTTCCGGAAGATCATCAGCAAGCGATTTGTAATGCACAGTTACTGTAAGACTGCCTTCTTTATTTACCCTATAGGACAGGTTCACCAAAGCATCAATACCGGCAGGCTTTACTTCATAGTTCAACGTAACGACTCCGTTTGTTTCTTCTATATTCCTGAAGGTTGTGCGCTGACTGTGCGAAGCCGCTTCCCATACACGAAGATTGTATTGGTCCCACGCTCCAAAATCATTATCGGTAGGCGCTCTCCAAAAGTTCACCCCCGGTAATTTAGAGAACATCCATTTTACAGGACCATTAATACCAGTTAGTCCGCGGCCGTTTTTAAAAAACTCATAGGATACGCCTTTAGCCGACAGGATCAATTTATCCCCCTCCTCTTTCTTTACCACCGGCGCTTCAGCGATATTTTCTTTTGGTACAGCAGCAAAATAATTGCCTGCACCCAGCTCAAATTCACCTTTTGCGCTTTCAAAACCTGCCGGCAGGAACTGCGTAGCGGTTTTCCTGTATGCATACACATCCAGGTAGTATTCTGTACCCGGAGCCGCATCTAACCCGGGCAGGTTCAGCTGAATATCCTTTTGTGAGTCCGGAGCCACCGTAACATCAAAATTTCCCGCGGCCGTACTGTCCCCATTCTTTAACAATACCCACTTATACGTGTACTCTTTAGGTGTGAGCGGAATAAATTTAAAATCATTCACAACCGTAATTACCCCCTTACCCAGGTCTTTCGCCTTAAAGATAATATTCTGGTACACTTTTTTAACAATGTGAGTATGCGGCAAATACTGCTGATCGGGCGATATGATGCCATCCATGCAAAAATTACCCTCATTCAATTTATTATAGCCATTAAGATCCCCTCCATAAGCCCAGTATTCACGTCCCTGTTCATCTTTTGTTTTGAAACCGTGGTTATACCACTCCCATATAAACCCGCCCTGCATATTTTTACTGGTGCGGATCAGGTCCCAGTAATCCTGGAAATTGCCCATGCTGTTGCCCATAGCATGCGCATACTCGCACATAATGTAAGGGCGCCCTAAATCTTTTTTGGCATCGCGCTGCATATTCTCCCACGAAGGGTACATGTGGCAGATAATATCGGTATTCCGGTCTTTCTGATATGCCTGCTCATACTGTACCGGCCTGCTTTTATCGCGGGCCTTGGCCCAATCGTACATCGTAAAAAATGCTTTTCCATTACTGGCCTCGTTTCCTAAAGACCAGAAGATGACGGATGCATGATTCTTATCTCTCTCTATTAATCGTTTGATACGATCGAGATGCGCCGCCTGCCATTCAGGGAAATTAGATACATTGTCCGGGCCATAGCCCAAGCCATGTGATTCGAGATTGGTTTCATCCACCAGGTAAATACCATACTCATCGCAAAGCTTGTACCATAACGGCTGCTGAGGATAGTGAGAAGTACGTACCGCGTTAATATTAAGTTCTTTAAACAATTGTATGTTGCGCACCATTATTGCCGAATCAACAACCTGCCCGGTATTGGTGTTAAATTCATGCAGGTTCACACCTTTAAACAATACCCGCTTTCCATTAATAAACACCTGCCCATCTTTTATTTCCACTTTACGAAACCCGATCTTATGGGAGGTGGCCTCAACGATATTTCCTTTTTCATCTTTTAAAGTGATCAGCAAATTGTAAAGGTTCGGTGTTTCTGCGGTCCATTGCAACGGCGTTTTTACAGTTCCTTCAAGCCATACAGCATCTATATTACCTGGTAAGATGGAAATTTTTTTATGCTGATCAAAAACTTTTTTACCGGCTTTATCAAAGATGCTTACCTCCACTGTTTGTGCGGCGGCAGCGCTGTCATAGTTCCTGATCTTTACATCGATACTAAATAATCCATTCTTATAATTTGCATCAAGATCGGCATGAGAAAAGAAATCCTCTATTCTTGTTTGCGCCGTACTGTACAGGTACACATTCCGGTTGATACCGCCCAGGCGCCACATATCCTGGTCTTCGAGATAAGAACCATCGCTGAATTTGTGCACTTCACAGGCCAGCAGGTTTTCACCAACCCTGATATAGGGAGTAATATCAAACTCTGCGGGACTTTTGGAGTTTTCGGTATATCCCACTTTTTTACCGTTCACCCATACGTACATAGAATTGGTACCGCCTTCAAAATGTAAAAATACTTTACGGCCATCCCAGTTGTGCGGAATATCAAACTGATGGCGATAGGCGCCGGTTGGAGAAAACTCCCTGTCGATAAACGGAGGTTTTGCATGAAACCCGAATCCTGTATTTACATACATGGGGATGCCATAACCATTAAATTCCCAGTTGCCGGGAACCGGCATGGTGGTCCATCCCGACTTACCCGTAATCTGATTAGGCATTCCTTTTTTCCATAAAGCTGCAGGCTGCGCGTTGTATCCCTCTTCAAAAAAACCTGCTGGTACCTCTGCAACTTTCTCCACCCAACAAAATTCCCAGTTACCATTTAATGACTGATACCAGGGAGACGCCTGATACTCATTTTTTGCAGCAAGCGCTTCGGACGGATAAGGCAATGAAGTAGCTCTTGGCGCTTCCTTGTTAACAGCAAACACTTCGGGATCTTCCCATTCGGGGTGGGTTTGGGCATTAATATTTGAAAGGTTGAAACATGTGAATAGTATAATTAATCCCTTTTTCATATTAATATTAAAATCGTGTTTATACTGTATATACACATTAATAAAACTGTCTTGAACTCAAAAATAACTATTCAACAAACGTTCCCTCAAATTTATAGGCAACTCCATTTACTAAATACGTATACCAGATATTGAAAGTTTCTGTATCAGGACTGTAAGTTCCTCCTCCATCTGTTATGGACAACGACCCCCAGGGAGAGATGGTTAAACTGTAATCGCTATTTATTTTAACTACTACGCCCAGGGCGTCTAATGTACTCAATACGCCTTCTGTATTTGCCAGATGATAAAATCTTACTTCGTCATAACTTACCGCAGTGAAAGTTCGGCTGGGAGTTAATGAAACGGTATCGGATGAAGATGGCGAAGCGCTTGCAACCGGATAATATGCGCCGGTTTCCAGATAGGTACCTGAATAATCGTTTACCAAATTTAAAGCTACCATCAATGTAGTATCAGTACTCCTGATCTTAATATAGTCAGGATCTGAAACAGATGCGATTTTCAAAGTGATGGCATATAAGGAATCGCAATGCAATTGATTCGGCTTAAAATAAACAGGTACGTTACCATAAACTTCCCCGGCCTTAATTGTAGTGGTATAGGATGGGATGCTGAAATAGTCGGTATTCAGATACTGATATTTAATTACTGTATCCTGATAACGATACAGAAAATTATATCTTGAGATCACCTCCTCGCCTGCATCTGCCAAAGTAACTGTAATATCCTTATTTATATTCTGGCTGCCACCTGTTGCTACCGAAACATAGGTCTCATACTCACCGTCATCCGACTCGGTAAAAGGTACATCAACCGTAATAAGGCCTTCATTATTTGACTGATTGGCGCCTACCAGGTAAACACTTTTCTCATACTGCTCTATATCCAGCGGGTTCTCTTCTTTGCATCCTGCAAAAAACAGTAAACAGGCCGGTAACAAAAATTTTAAAAGCTTCATGTTAAAATAATTTGATTAAAAAAAATAAGGCTACCAGCTTGGGTTTTGAACAATTTTAGCGTTCTTATCAATCACCTGTTTTGGAATAGGCCAGAAATACATTTTAAAGCTCCAGTTCCTGGTAGTTAACAGATTATTGATCGTTGTTTTGGTATAAAAAGCCTGCCGTTCCGTACTTTTTGCTTTAATGTTCATTCCTGTCACAGAAGCGCTGTAAGCTGTAGGAGCATCTAACCATCTTCTCAGATCATGATACCTGCGGCCTTCGCAGGCAAATTCAACCTTTCTCTCCAGTTTTATCGCTGCTCTAATGCTTTCTTCGCTGGCAAGCTCATCACTGCTCATTGCCGGCATACCCGCTCTGTATCTTACACGATTTACAGCGGCAGCTATTTCAGTCAGGTCCCTGGTTACTGTAATGCCGGTTTCTGTGTCGGTATAAGAAGATTCTAACTCGTTTAGCGCCTCGGCATAGTTAAGCAGTATTTCCGCATACCGGATAATGGGAAATGTTTTTGCCATAATAGCGCTTGATGCATACAGGTTATCTGCATGATGATTATATTTTATACAGGTATAACCTGTATGATTATAATCTTCCGGATAATTAACAGTGGGTGCCGCATTGCCGTCAGAATAATACGTTACTTCTATATTTGTGTAGCTGCTGGACGATGTGTAGGAAGTTCCCTTCCAGTAGGAGTGGCAAAAGCCAATTGTGGCATAAAAGCGGGGCTCACGGTTCAAATACATTTCTGCAGTATTTGATGTGAGTTGTACATCAGAATAGGTTTTGGCGGTTCCGATTGGCTGATACACTTCGCTGGCACTGGGATAGGGATATGCTGAGCTGGAGTTATTAATATCGTACCCGTCTTTCATTTTATAAGCATCTATTAAATCCTGGGTCAAATTCAAACCATTACCGCCACCAATTCCGGCCGGTGCCGATATCCAAAGAGGCGAGTCTGAACCGGTAGGGTTTTGCTTTGTTCCCCAAATAAGCTCGGGGTTACTATTTGCCTGAACTTCTCCAATAAAACCATATTTATATGACCGGTACGGGTCTATATTGCCGGCTCCATTAGGAAAATCCGCAGAGGAAACATTACTGGGTAAAGAGTCCGTATCGCTGCTTCTTGGAAAAGTATACAGCTCGTACAAACCTGTGTTCATAACCCGTTTTGCTGCTACGGCTGCTTTTCCCCATTTGCTGTTATCATTTGTTTGGGAAATAAAATAAGCACCATCGGACCTTATCCAGTTAGCATACGATTGATTTCCGTTATACATAGGGCTTGCAGCTACTAATAAAACACGGGACATTATAGCCAGGGCTGCCCCCGAAGTAGGCCGGTACACATCTGATAGCGCTTCACTTGTACTGGGCAGATAGCCTGCTGCTGTTTCCAGGTTTTCTACAATATAATTGACACAATCATCATAACTGTTACGTTCATAAGACAGGGACTCTCCATCATCGCCATAATCAATAATACCGTCTGGGGGTATTACAGCCGGGCCATATTGCTGAATAAGCAAATACATAAAGTACCCTCTGAAAAAGTACATTTCCCCTAAATACTGCCGTTTTGTTGTTATTGAAAGATCCGGGCATTCATCAATACGGGCCATCACTATATTGGCCTTGGCAATACCTTTATACCATGTGCCATAATTATTATAATAAGTGTTTGCTGCATACGGTGTCATTTCTCCCAAAAGAAACTTTATCGCAGCATGGCGGTCATCATTCCACGAAGTAAAGTTCTCATCGGAGGCGCCCTGAAACGGCGACCAGGCAGTTGTCCACAGTTTGTCTTCATCCGGCAAATAAGATGCAATGCCATTAATATATTGTAATAACCGCGTCTGGCTTGCAAATACGCTGTCCAGGTTCGTCATATCATTAAGATACTCATCTACATTTAGGTAGCCCTTTTTACAGGAAGAAACCAAAGCTACTGTACAAGTAAAAGCGGAGAGTATCATTACTATTCTTAACAATTTTCTCATATTAAGATAATTGAATAATGTTTAAAAATTTATATATAATTGCGCTGTGTACATTCTTTGCAGCGGATAGGCAGCGCCATTGCTTGAAGCCTGTTCGGGATCCCAAAGCTTTACTTTGTCCCATACAGCAAGATTATCCCCAACCACACTGATTGTTGCCGATTTCATATGCAACCTGTTTAACCACTTTCCTTCTATTTTATAAGCGATCTCTACATTTTTCAAACGTAAAAAAGATGCATCGGCCAGCCAGAACGTTGATGAGCGGTTATTATTGTCATTAGATCCGTAAGTTAATCTTGGAAATCTTGCATTGGGATTTTCGGTATCTGTGGTACCTGAATACGATTCCGGCGTCCATCGATTATTCTGATCTGCCACAATAGATAATATATTGCCTGTGGAGCCATCACTGAAAGGGTAATATCCTGTTCCCCCTAAAAAATAGCTTACCTGGTCCTGCCCGGTAAAAAATATATTGGCTGTCCAGTTTTTCCAGGTAAAGGATGTAGCAAAGCCATAAACAATACGGGGCACATTAGAGTAATCAAGCGGTACCACATCATCGGTATCAATTATGCCATCTCCATTTACATCTTTGTATTTAATGTCTCCCGGCAGATAGCTTGTCATAAAAGTTTGTGTGGGACTGCTTGCAATATCATTTTCGTCTTTAAATAAACCCAGGGCAATTAAGCCACGCTGCACTCCATAGGGGACGCCCGTATATGACTGGTATGGGTAGCTGATCCCGGTCTGCTCCCAGTGGGTTACTTTATTTCTTGAGAAAGTAAAATTGCTTCTCAATGTCATTGATAAATCTTTCGCTAATTTCTGGTTCCATGCAATGGTTCCGTCAGCACCCCAGCTTCGCATAGAACCGGCATTTATATAAGGGCTTTGAGCCGCACCCACTTCTTCAGGTATGGTAACCCTTTGCTGGTATATATCCTCAGCATCGGTTCTGAAAATGTCAAAAACAATGTCGAGCTTACTATTGAAAAGCTTCATATCTATACCCAGATCATATTTGGTAGAAGTCTGCCACTTCAGGTCGTCTACCCCTATTTTTGATTCTGATAAAGTAGTACCCCAATCGTTACTGCTGGTGGTTAAAACTGTTTGATAAGGAAAGCGAACCAGATCTCCATCGCTATTATAAATTTGAGAATTACCTACTTTACCCCATGATGCCCTGATCTTAAAATGGTTTAAAAACGGTAAATGTTTTTGTGTCCATTCATATTGGGTAGGTACCCATCCGGCTGACAGGGCAGGAAATAAGCCATACTGCTCGCCCGGTTTAAATGTTTCAGAACCCGAATAACCCACATTCGCTTCCAGTAAGTATATATCCCGGAAAGAATAAGTTGCCCTGCCGGACAAAGCCTGGTATCTTACAGGGATAATGCTCATGTAATCTTCTTCATAGGCATCTACATCGGATGTAATATTTTCCTGCCGGTAAACGTGTACCAGCCCGGTTACGTTATGATCTTTACCAAACCGGCGGTTATAGTTCAGCTGGGCTTCCATATACATACTTCTTGTTACTCCGGAACTCTGAGAATAGCCGGCATCAGAGGTCCAGACCGTTTGAGTGGTAATAAGACTACCGTCATTTGCCCTGCCGGTAGCCCGGTATACGGGTGCGCCGTATTTGCTGTGCGTGGCAGTATTTGTTCCATAATACGTCCACGAAAACAGGCCACGTGCCGTAAGTCCAGGAGTAACAAATTTCAAATCCTGGTCAAGAGACAGTTTCGCATTAATCGTATTTGCGTTAAGCTTTCTGAACCCTGTATAATTTAATAAATAATACGGCGTCAGGTCCGTTCCGGATGTACCATATCCGGCTAATAGCCCGTTTGAATATCTTACAGGCACACTAACCGGCGTTACGTCCGCCTGGGCCTCCCATAAATAAGTACTTGAAGTACTATACGCCGGGGAGGTTTGCATTACAATAGCATCGTCCATATTCAATGCCAGCTTGGTTGTTTTAGTAAGGTCTACATCTATATTGGCCCGGAAAGTGTATTTTTTATAGTTGGTATTTACATTGGCCGTTTCTACCGATTTATCCTGCTCAAATATGCCCTGTTTATTCAAAAATCCCAGGCTCATATAATACCGGGCATTAGTGCCTCCGCCCGAAATATTAAGATTATACTGGTCATATCTCGAACTTTTTTTCAGGATAACATCCCGCCAGTTTACATTGGGATATAAATCGGGGTCTAACCCTGTTTTAAAAAGCTCCAGCTCCACATCAGAATAAACCGGATCGTATCCCCTGACCACTCTTGCTTCATTGGCAAGTTTTGCATACTCGTAGGCATCAGCGTACGCCGGCATTCTGGCCGATTGTGTCAAAGTTGAGTTTATTTTAAAGTTTACCTGCAACGCCCCGGCCTTCCCTCTTTTTGTGGTAACCAATACTACGCCATTGGCGCCCCGCACACCATATACAGCTGTTGCAGAAGCATCTTTTAATATGGAAAAGGTTTCGATATCTGATGGATCCAGGTTGTTCAGATCGCCTTCAACTCCATCAATAAGGATCAGTGCGGATGAGCTGGCGCCAAAAGTACTGATACCTCTTACCCAAAATTCTGAGAAATCGCTACCGGGTTCTCCGCTTCTTGTTACTGATATTATACCGGGAACCCTACCACCCAGCATATTGGAGACAGACGATGCCGGAATTTGCAGGTCTTTAGCATCAACTGTGGTTACGGCTCCTGTCATGGTTATCTTTCGCTGCTTACCATGCCCCACAATAACTACTTCATCATCTTCTTTAACCTTTCTTTTTAAGGCTATTTTCATTTTATCTTTAGACTCCGTTACCACCATTTCGAAAGCATCGTAGCCTATTGAAGAAAAAATAATGGTGGCGCCGGATGGAATGTTTTGTAAACGAAATCTGCCGTCTGCATCCGCAATCGCATCTGTTTTCTTATTGCCCCCAAAAACAATTTTTATTGAAGTTCCCGCCAGTTCTTTTCCTTCTTCATCCATTACAGTGCCCGATAAGGTCAATGTAGTATCCTGTCCGTAGGTTATAACCTGGCACAAAAAGCAACAGATCAAAAAAGATGTATTTATCAGTAATTTTCTCATACTATTTTTTCTATTTAAACATAATTGTGTTATTTATTACCGTATCTTATTACTCAATTGCCAGTTTTCTTATAGTACATCCCCAGCTTTCTCCTATATAAAAGTTATCGCTTTCATCAGCACTGATACAATAAGGGTAACTAAACGTTGACTCTAATGGCACCCCGTTAAGTCCACCTGCAGTCATTGGTATACCGGCTATTGTGGAAACATAGCCGGAAAGGCGGTTTATTTTTCTTATGATAAAGGAATTGGAATCTGCCACGTAGATGTTTCCCTCGCTATCCACGCACATGCCCACAGGGTTATAAAATGTAGCGGTTGCTAATGTGCCATCGGAGTATCCTAAATTATTAAACCCTGCATACGTTTCTACCACACCCGTTTTACTTACTTTATACACGCCATTTGTACTTTGAACCGTCATAAAAAAGCAATCATCAACCGGGCTATAGGTTAGGTAGCAGTAATCAGATGACCCTACCGTACCTGCAGATGAATTAAGAATAACGATATTGGTGGGATTTGCAATTTCCACTTTACCAAAAACGCCGTTCTTGTCCCTGAAATAAATCCACTCTTCGGTATCATCCAATGCAGCAGCCATTATAAGACCCGACGAACTGGAAATCTGCGCAGCCAGTATTTCGGGCTGCCATAAATTTGCTTTGCGATACCTGTATATTTTGTGCGGGGAAGCCCTTCCGATACTGTAAAGAACCGTTCTGTCTTTACTCATGGCCGGTTGGGTGCCGTCAAAACCTGTTTGCAGGGTCGTAATTGAATTATCGGCAACTGAAATATAGCGCACCATGCTGGAAAGAGTTTCAAAAGAAATAAGCTCTTCTTCTGCTACCGCAGCTATACCAAACGTTCTTTGAATCCTTCCATCGGACAAGGTTCCGTCAACCGAACCCGACGTTCCCGAAACACCTACTATATTTGAAACATTTTGTGCAACATTGTATGTAAATGTATTTGCGGCAACAGAAGAATCCCCTTCTATCTTCACTTTTATTTTACTGCTGCCGCCTGCCTGCTTGGGCACAAGGCAATAGATCGTTTCATCATCAATTCCTACTATAGTGGCTTTTTTATCCAGCCCTTCTGAATCACTAAAATATACTTTTACCAGGGAGGTATCTGAACCGAAGTTTGACCCTTTTATAATAAACTTGGTTCGAATACCCCCCGAATCCGGCATAAAGGAAGTAAGTGTTATGGGCAGCGATGGATCATAGCCTGATGAAGCGGATTCGCTTACCTTTTTACTACAGGAAACAAAAACAGTGCTGGCTACTGTAGCCATTACTAATAAAAAGAAATAAACCGCTTTTTGAACGGCCCCGGGGTACATTATTTGCATATCATTTCCCCGGTATTTAGTCAATCGGTCTTTGCCAGATGATTGGCGCATCAAGTATCTAATCATAAAAATTTATTTTATAGCGATAAAAAAACAGTTTAGTAGTTAAAATAGTCTTGTTATTTCCTGTTACATGTGATCATCCAAATTAGTTTTGATGGTATTCAAACTCCTGATATTAAATTTCAGCTTTAAATGTCTGATCTGTCAACAATCGTTTCCCTATCTTATTTTTATCCCCTTACTCTATCAATAAAAGCTAAAAGCAAGCCCTTTCAAAAATAATTGTTATTTTTACTATTATAAAAGTAGACAGGTTTGTATTCCCTGCATTTACATTTTTTGACAGAAAATAATCGGATTTTAACCTTTAGAAATAAATTAAATCCCGCTTAATTTTTTTAGCCCAAATAGTTGTATTTACAGGATTACCAGTTAAAAAATCCTTTCCCCCGTCTGAAACATGAAACGATCCAAGCAATTATTATTTTTCATCAGCCCGTTTACTTTGTTCATATTTAATTCAATCGTTTTTAATTAATTAAATATCGAATACACATTTAATTATTTATGCAATAATACTATACTTCAGCACCAAAGGCAGGGGAGAAATTCATTTTAAATAGGGGTCGATTTCGTATAAATGCCTCTAAAACAAAATTGTCTTATACCTCGTTCTTAATAATCAATCTTTCTAATTCCTTCTTTTTTAAAAAAGACCTTCAAAGAACCTTCATTGTCTGTTATTTTGTCAACCGGCGCCAACTCATCATCCCTCCATTTTTCTCCCGACCGTTTCCACAGCATCAGCGTTATATAAGTCCTTTCCTTCCCCGCCTCTAACGTACCTGAAACATTCACTACACGACTATGCTCACTCTGGGGATGTACGTGCCGGGTATCAATGTCATATATCTTATCCCAGCCTTCGTAGCCCACCATGGCCAATTGATATATACCGTTATCAATAATAATAACATCCCTGCCTTTTACTTTTTTCTTTGTTGTTTTGATAGCGCCTTTTAATTGGGGCAGGGCATAATGACCGAGACGCAGTTCAGTTGTGGTATCGGCGCTTACTTTGTCTATTCGCAATATTCCATTGGCAAGAGGTATATCTGCCAGCTTCAATTTTATATTGGAATTGGTTTCCAATACCGCATTCCTGTAATAAATACCGTTATCAAACCTGTTAAACTCATACAGCCGTAACGGCTCCCATTCGCTCTTTACATTTTTTATAATGTAGTTCATAGAAATAACGCCCTCCACACTATCTGCCTGCCAGGGAAAAAGGCTGTTGTAAGCTAACCTGTTATAATTTTCGCTGGCGCGGAAAGGCTCATTTGCACCTGTCAGTTTCACATGGCACCAGGCCCTTATTTCTGACGCCCCGGAATTTGGATAGTCCGTTATCAGAATATTTGACGAATCTGCAAAATGGTTATACGTCCGGTTTTTTTTAAATTCGTGCTCCCAGGCGCCATCGTTTTCGATCGCTGTCCAGAAAGGACTGTCTTTCGGCAGCATCAATGCAAAAAAAGCTTTGCCCATCCAGTACACGCTGCCCCTACAGCTATAGGGTTGTACTGCCGGCTCAAACGAACCATATACGCCAAGCGTGGGTACATTGTCTTTTAAAAAATCCGGATGGGTTAAGAACTGTTTCATTACACCGGATGCAATCCTTCGCATCCAGCCATAATTTACTTTGGGATCATTTTGCAGTCCCATCAAAGCAAAAGGCACCACAGCACCAATCCTGTAGGTCATGCTTCTTCCCCATACGATCATTTCCCCGTCTTTACTGAACATATAAGGATAGGTGGCTTTCAGGTCATCAAAGTTTTTGAGGAATTTTTCAGCATATTCCGGATAATACTTCTTTCCGAAATATTCCGCCCATAGCGGGCCATACATCTGGAAAGCCCACATACTGTAATAATCATAGGCAGGATTATCGTTGTACCAGCCTGCGCCCCGATAATGCTGAAGTGATTTATCCAGGTACTCCACCAGCAGCTTTTCGTTGACAGTGTAGCCTTTCATTTTAAAAAAGCTCAATACAAATATGTTGAAGAATTTCCAGTTGGAGGGTACCGTTTTTCCATCGCCGTAGCTTAACATGGTATGCGCCAACAGGTCTTTTTGCTCTTTGGTCAACGGGTCGAACAATACTTCAGGCGCATAAAATAAAGAAACGGACAGCGCGCCAAACTCTACGAGTATCTGGCTGGGGCCGCCGCCTTTTTCCTGCGGCTTTATATAAGACAGGCTGTGAGGATTGAGCAGGTTCAGTAGTTGGTGGCGGTAATAATCTGCTACCCGTATATTGTTAATCACCAGGTTCGAATCTTCTTTTAAAAGGGGCGCTGCAATAAATAAGGTTCTGCACAAACCTTCCAGTTTTTCGGTGGGTACCTGCGCAACGGCACGCGGATAGCTTTTGCCCGGCTCTTTGGGAAACTGCATAGGGTCGTCGATACCATTTATATAGCTAAATGCGCCCCGCAGCAAATATAAGGCCGCGTCTTTCCAGTGCTTACGGGTCATACCGGTTTCGGGGCTTAGTTTATAATCGGGATGATCGATTGTAAACAATGGCTGATTGGGCACGCGTTTGTGTTGCAACATATCGGCTAAAGCATCCGGTGCGCTTTGGGCTAATGTTGTCATGCCGTAGCTGGTGAAGCCGATTAATAAAATAAAAAGTTTTTTCATTTATAATTGTTTTGTCCCGGCGTATGAATGAATGTCAATAGTACCGTCATTCCGATACCGCACAGCGGGAGAGGAATCTCACCTTAATTAAGAGATTTCTCCCTGCTCTCCGTTTCGGTGCCAATGACAAGTAATGTATTTACTTGATAATAAGCTCTCGAAAGAATTAAGTTTTTGCCTCCACGCCCGGCGGGGCGCGTAACTGCACCAGCGCTGATTTTTGTTTTTTCCCGCATTGCGGGACTGGCGCAAGCGCCACCAAACAAAAATAGGCGCCTTATGCAGTTACTGGTATCAATTAACCGGAGAGCTTAAATGGGCAAGATGAAATCAGGCGTAAGCAAATATTCACTGATGACTTGCCAAGCACACGGCTGATAGTAATTCCCGCCGGAAATAGCCCGCAACAATTTCCGGCTGCCCTTTTTGGCTCCACTTTTTTGGGCAAACAAAAAAGTGGAAAAGAAACACTTGATATTTAAAGAACTTTTTTGATTTTCATTTTCTACCTGTAGCCGGTAAAGAATAATAATTTCAGCCTATATACTACTAATCTTAACTTGACGCATAATGCGATGACTATTGGGAGGGAGGTCTTACTCACTCTTTAACCATACTTTCATTTTTCCCGCGCCCCGGTTCGACCAGGAATAGTAGGGAATAAAATCCCAGCGCTTATTTATGCCGTCTTGGGCGATAATTTCATTGATCCCGCCTAACTTATTGGGATTATACTTCACTTCAAAACCGGAGGGGTTAAAGGCCTGATCGAATGTATCCTGGTTGTCGATGCCTTCCACGCAATATACCAGCGGACCGTACTGTATGGCCGTTTTACCCTTGTTTTCTGCAACCAGTGTATTGGATAATACCTGTCTTACTTCAAACGGGAACTTCACCACTACCCTGTCGCCTTTTTTCCATTCTTTATCAATTACGATATAACCATCCTGAACGGGGTAATCCTGTTTTTTTGAATTTACAGATACAGCAATATTATTTGAAACCGGGTTTTGATACGTGTACAGTTCCGATACCGTTTTACCGGTTGCCCAATCGGGCACGCGGATCTTAAGGGCGAATTTCATTTTTATGGCCGGGTCTACATTCAATGTTACCGTGGCGCCGTAAGGGTATTGGGTATTTTGTATGATATTTACATCCTTGTTATTAAAGCGTATTTTAGCCTTGTTGCCCGCAAAAAGATTTACATAAATCCCTTTTTTGTCGATATCGTAAATCAATGCGGGTATAGAGGGTAAGAAACGAATAAGGTTGGTGGGGCAGCAGGGACACTCGAACCAACCGGCCCGCGTGAGATTTCCCTGGTTGAATTTATACACGCCATCTGATTCTAACGGATTAGGATAGAAAAAAGCTTTGCCGTCAAGCGAAATGCCCGGCAATACACCATTGTAAAGCATCCGCTCCAGCACATTATAGTAATCTGCGTTACCAAAAGTGCGAAACATCCTGTCGGCCCACATCACACCGCCTATCGCAGCGCAGGTTTCGTTGTAAGCAGAAAGATTAGGCAGTTCGTAATTTTTACCAAAGGCTTCACCGTCGTGCCTGGCGCCAATACCGCCGGTAACATACATTTTCTGGTGCACCATATTATGCCATAAATGCTGAATAGTGCTTTTATACTTTTCATCGCCGGTTATGGCGGCTACATCTGTTATTCCGGCATAAAAGTATACGGCGCGTACGGCGTGGCCTACTACCTCGTCCTGTTCAAAAACCGGTTTGGCATCCTGCCAGTATTCGCCCCGTGGTTTCCGGTGCTCCGATGTGCCGCGCAGGTCAATAAATTTCTTTGCCAGGCCGAAGTAACTTTTATTCCCGGTGATCAAATAGAGCTTTATCAGGCCGGTCTCTACAATTTCATGGCCGGGGATATTGTAATTGTCCGGCGCTCCAAACACTTTAACCAGCAGGTCGGCATTTTTAAGCGCGATGTTTAAGAAGTTCTTTTTCCCCGTGGCATAATAATGCGTTGCGGCCGCTTCAAAGAGATGCCCGCTGTTGTACAGTTCATGGCTCATTTCGAGGTTATCCCATCTTTGTTTGCAGGCGCCTACCCAGGTAGCGGGAGGGGCTGCCGGGTTAATGGTGCGCCAGGTGGTCAGATAGCCATCGGGCTCCTGCCCCCGCGCGATGATGGCGATATATTTATCGAGCAATGCCGCCAGCTTGGGATCGGGAGCCGAAACCAGCGTAAGGGAAGCCCCTTCAATGATCTTGTAAGGATCGGTATCATCAAAGGGCATTTTGCCCAGTACCTTGCCGGTACCGCCTTTTATGACTTTTTCTGCTGTTACAAAATTTTCAAAGCGGCCATTCTCTTCACATTTTTGCAAAGCAAACGGAATGGTTACCTGCTGGATCTGGCGAATTTTAGGCAGCCAGAAGTTATCGGTAAGCTGCACCTGCCGCAGGTCCACTTTTTGTATCGCATAATTACTAATTTCCAGCGATTGTGCCATTACCAATGCTGCCAAAAACAATTGCGCAAAGGTGAATAGTATTTTTTTCATTGTAACAAACCTTTTAATAAACTTACTAAAACTATTTTAACCACATAGACACATAGCATAGAATGACATTTGAGAAGTATATAGAGATCCGCCAAAGCCGGAGCATAGGCCCAAAATCCTATGTACCTATGTGGTTCATTTTATCTCTTCTCCACAAACTTATACATTTCTGTGGCAGCTAATAAAAAAGCGCCCACCCCAAAATTTGCAGTGGAATTTTTATCCACTACCTGGCCGGGTATGGCTTTTTCGCCAATGGGCTGCACAAAACCCACTTTACCGTTGGGCTGCAGCGCGGTTTTAGTAAGATATTGCCATGCTGCTGATACCGCCGGGCCATATTCCTTCTTTTCCAGATAGCCGTTATTGATGCCCCATAGCAACCCGTAAGTAAAAAAGGCGGTACCACTGGTTTCGGGTCCCGGTGCAAACTGCGGATCCATCATGCTGCGCGTCCAATAACCTCCCGGCTGTTGCAGCTTTTTTATGGTAGCTGCCATACCCTTAAATTTATCAATATAATCCTGCCGGTGCGTATCTGTTTCGGGCAGTTCGGTGAGCACTTTTGCCAAAGCGGCCATTACCCAGCCGTTGCCTCTTGCCCAGAAATCTTTTTTACCATCGGCGGTTTTATGTTTGGGATAAATATATTTGGCGTCCCGGTAATAAATTTTTTCATCGGCATCATACATAATGGAATTGGCATATTCAAAATACTCCCAAAGCTTGCCGAGGTATTGCTGGTTACCCGTTATCCTGTACAGCTTTGTCATCACGGGCATTACCATATACAGCCCGTCGGCCCACCACCAGTAATCATTGTTGGGTGTGCTCATCTGGTACTCCATCACTTCCCTTGCCCGTTTTATTTTAACAGGGTCTTTAATGGAGTCGAGGTTATAAAGATCTATATAGGTTTGAAAACATACCTGCCAGTCGCCAAACAGTACGTGCTTACTGGTTTCGCCGTAGCTATATTTCCATTCTGCTTTCCTGGCGCAGGTGGCGCCCATCCATTTATTTTTCTTTGCCCATTTTTCCGAGTAGGCTTTGTACCCGGCTTTCCCTGTTAATTTATAAGCAGCCATATTACCCGTATGATAGGCTGCTTCGTCCCAGAAGGATCGGCCCGGACGGGGATGCGTGCGCTGCCAGTAGCCGTTTGCTTTTTCAATAACAGCCAGTACCTGCCCCGGGCGCGGTTTAATATCATTTTGTGTGTGGCTACAATAGCTTAGCAGCACAGTGCCGGTAAGCAGCACCAGTTTTAGATTCATCATATATTTTTTATTGTCCGCCCGGAGCCCATCCGGGCGGACAGGATTTAAGCCGGACGCTTCGAAAGAATTATTTGTGCTGACACTAATATCCTGTATTTTGTTCTAATACCGCATCTTTATTCAAATCAATTTCTGTTTGGGGTATAGGCATGAGCAGGTTATTGTCGGAAATGCCTAAAACCGGGTTAATGGTTTGGGTATTGTACAATAGGGTACGGGTTACCAGTGTTCCGGTACGCATCAGCGTCATGCGGCGATTTTCTTCTGCCAGAAGCTCCCGGGCCCGTTCATCTAAAATATAATCCATTGTTACCTCGCTGGCGCTGACAGCTGTAGCGTTAGCTCTTGCTCTCAGTGTGGTTAAGGTGGTTGCGGCGTCCCCCGTATTTCCCTGTTTAAACTGGGCTTCTGCCAGAAGCAGGTAGGTTTCTCCCAAACGCATCAATATAAAATCTTTGATCATACCAAACCCGAATACGTCATTGGGATCGTACTGGTACCATTTAGTAGTATGGGGCGCAATTTTAAAAACAGTATCAGCGCCTGAATAGGGAACCTGCTGGCCATAACTTGCATTAGTGGCATCGTTGTAGTAAAATTTCCGGCGAAGATTATAGGAGGAGTTACGCATATCATCGTCTTCATACAGGCCATATACCACATAATCGGTAAGGCGCATCCTGCCTATGCCCCTGCCGCCTAACGAATCGCAGATGGTCATCCCGGTAATTGCGTAGTACGCCGCGCCCCAGTTACGCCGTTGTTGCGGATAGTTGGTGATGCCGCCTGTAACAGATGACGGATTTTCCTGCTCCATTACCCAGATGGCTTCAGGGTTGCCCTCGGAGCGGCGCTCGTTTCCGTAAATAAACATATCTGAAAAGGCATCGCCTGCTTCGCTTGCTTTGGTACCATACCTTGCGGTGGTAAGGCTAAAATAGCCGCTGCTGATAATGGTTTCGCATTGTGTTTCTGCCAGTGCCGGCTGCCCTGCCCTTAAATACACTTCGGCCAATAGCTGCATTGCCGCATATTTATTAGGTCGTTGTGCGGGTTTGCCATCTGCATTTGTTTCGCTGCTTACACTTCCCGGTTCCGGCAGGTTGGAAGATGCAAAAACAAGGTCTTCAATAGTAAGGGCATTTACTTCATCAAGTGAAGCGCGCACAAAATCGGTTTTAGGAGCTGTTATGGGCTCGGTAACCAATGGCACGCCGCCAAAACAGGTTGCCAGCACATTATACGCATAGGCGCGGTAAAATTTGCCCTCCGCAATAATGCTGTTTTTATTAGCATCGGACATACCCGTTAAGGAAGCGTCGGATGCATTGGCAATAAGCGCATTGGCATTATTGATTAAACTATATGCCCAGGTCCAGGTGTAGCTTGCCGCGCCATCGGTTGAAATAAGCTGCGTATAATCATAATACGGCACTTCTATTCCCTGCTTCTGGGTGGGAGGCACATAGGCAATATCGGTGCCCGCCTGCCATACAGATGGCCACCCCTGCGCATTTGAATAACTGAAGAAAGTACTTAAAATATTTTGCAGGCCCACCACCGAGGCTTCAAAACCCAGCGAGTCGGATAAGGTAGCAGGCGCATACGATGAATACGGCGTTTCATCAAGAAAACTTTTACTGCACGAAGCGAGCCATTGCGCTGTAACTATTGTGGCAAAAGATATATATAATAATTTTCTTTTCATTTTAGTTGTTTTTATGAATAACAGATTAACGAAGGGTAACATTAGCACCGAAAACAATAGAGCGGGTAAGCGGGTAATTGTTTGTCCAGTCGCCCGATCCGCGGAAAGAATAATTGTTTTCCGGATCCCAGCCGATCCATTTGGTAAAGGTGTGCAGGTTTCTTCCGCTCGCGTACAGCGTTACACTTCCCAGCTTCAGCCTGTCGAGCAGTTTTTGCGAAAAGGTATAGCTGAGCGTTACATCCTTGATCCGGGTATAACTGTTATCAGACGCATATCCATAGCCTCTTGTGTTGGTGTAAGCAAGCGAGGGCCTTGTATTGCTTTTATTTTCGGCAGTCCAGTAGCCTACGTCTGCGGGAATATTCATACGACCGGCTTCATCGGCATAGGTAAGGGTAATATTGTTCTTCAGTGCTCCCTGAACGGTTTGTATAAAAACGCTGAGTCTTAAATTTTTATATTGAAAGGTATTGGTAAGGCCGCCCGTCCATTTAGGTGCGGTTTGGCCCAGCACCATTTTGTCGTCCGCCGTTATGGAGCCGTCGCCGTTTTTATCATAAAATTTCAGATCCCCATCTGCTGCTGTGGCATCAACTGTGCTCCGGTCTTCGCCTTCCTGCCATACGCCCAGCATTTTATAGTCGTAAATAACGCCAATCGGCTGTCCTATAAACAGGAGGTTTCCCACATCGTCTTGTTTATCTCCGTAAATATCAATAATCTTGTTCTTATTGCTGGCGAAAACAATGTTGCTGTTCCATTTAAAATCCGGCTTTGCAACATTTTGAGTATTAAGGCTGATTTCGATACCGGAGTTACTGGTTTTACCCAGGTTATCCCAAACATAGGTATACCCGGTAATATTGGGCAGGCTTCTTTTCATTAACAGGTCTTTTGACCTGCCTTTATAAATATCCACAGAACCGTTTATACGATCATTTAATACGCCAAAATCGAGCCCCAGGTTCAGGGTGGTGATGGATTCCCAATGCAGGTCTCCGTTGCCCATTACGCTCGATACTACGCCAATAGTAGTTTCTCCATTATAGGGAAACATAACGCTGGAACTGGTGCTTATGGTTTGGTATACGGAAATAGCCTCATTGCCCGACCGTCCGTAAGACAGTCTTAGCTTAAGATTATTGATCTTTGATATATTTTGCATAAACGCCTCCCGGGAAATATTCCAGGCAAATGCAGCGGAAGGAAAGAAACCATATTTGCTTGTATTGGCGCCCATTACCGAAGCCCCGTCGCGCCGGCCTGTAAGCGTAAGCAGGTAGCGGCTGTCGTAACCATAGTTAATACGCGCCATTTGCGAAAGCAGGCCATACCTGTCCCTGTAAGAGTCGGAGGTTTGCGTAGACCCGGCGCTCAGTTCGTTAAATGACAGCTCATCATTAAAGAAGCCGGTGGCGGTAGCGCCCATATAAAAATAATTTCTTTCTTTGGCGCTGTACAACCCTGTAAAATCAAGATGGTGCAACTTCCAGTTCTTTTCGTAGGTTAAGATATTTTCGAGGAGCCAGCTATTGGTTTCGCTCGAACTAACATAAGCGCTGCCGATAGTGCTGTTCGCATCCCGGCCGGTATACCCCCCTGTTCTTGTGGCTATATTCGTATAGCTGCCATTCAGCCTGTATTTAAGCCCCGATAAAATACCGCTGAATTTAACCTCAGCGTAACCGTTACCGGTAAGATTGTTACTCCTGTCTACCCTGTCAGTGTATAAACCCAATAAGGGATTGGCATACAGCAGTTCGGGATACATGGGGTAAATTTCATAATCGCCATTTTCATCGTATAACGTGCCATAAGGGCTCATGGCGCCGGCCAGGTAAAAATTAGCCCTGCCTCCATCGTAATTATTAGCAGCATAAGAAAGCGAAGTTCCTAAGGTAAGAAAGTTGGTTACATTTACATCCAGGTTCGACCTCAGCGAAGCCCGGTGATACTGGTAGCCTTTTACCGCACCCTTCTGTTTTAAGTAATCGCCTGATAAAAAATATTTAATATCTTTTGAGCCTCCGGACACACTGAGGTTATGATCCTGCATGACACCCTGCTGCGTTACTTCATCCAGCCAGTCCACTGTTTTTCCCTCATTGTAGTTGGCTATTTCATACGCATTGGGCAGTATATCTTCCGGGGCCGTACCATTTACCTGCTCGTACCAGTCAGCATACTTTTGTACATACCCTTCAGGGCTTAGCGGCTTAAGCAGGTGCGCAATATTATCAAAACCACCATAGCCGTTATATCTTATAACAGGCTTACCGGTAATACCCCTTTTTGTGGTAATTAAAATAACACCATTAGCACCATTTACCCCATAAATGGCAGTTGCAGAGGCGTCTTTTAAAATGTCTATTGAGGCAATATCATTGGGATTAATGTCGTTGGTACCGCCTCCCGAACCCGTTAGCGGTACACCGTCAACAATTATATAGGGACTTGTTCCTGCGCTCATTGAGTTTTGCCCGCGGATCAGAACGCTTCCTGTGCTGCCCGGAACAGAAGAGGTTTGTGTAATATTAACACCGGGAGTAGACCCCTCTACCGCATGCAATATATTGGTAACGGGCAGCTGGCTGAGCCGTTCTTTAGGAACAGAGGCCACGGCCCCTGTAATATCGGCTCTTTTTTTGGCTCCATAACCGACCACTACAATTTCGTTCATGGATTTTGCCGATTCATCAGCAAGCCTGATGTTGATCTCCGTATTGTCGCCCACTACCGCTTCCTGGGTAACAAAACCGATACTCGAAAAAACCAGCTTATCGCCTTTGCCGGCTTTTATAGTATACATTCCGATATCACCGGTTATCGTTCCGTTGTTTGTTCCGGATACGGTAACCGTTACACCGGGAATCCCCACTCCATTCGAATTTGTTACAACGCCTTTTACAATCACCTGTGCCGAAACAGCCGATGAAAAAACAATAAACAGCATTAATAACAACGAACCTTTTTGTCGCTGAATATTAAGCTTTGATTTAACATGCATAAACAACCGTTTAAAATTTTTAATAATAAGAAGTACTGGCAGCGCTTCATTTACTAAAGTGAAATTAAGTCGCCATGAAGCGAAGCAGGGGGAGAAATCAGTATAAAACAGGGGCTATTTTGAGATAAACTGAACAGGCAGTTAGGGGTTAATTAGCAATTAATGATTGATAATTAATAATTTATGAAACAGATGGACTTTTTTTGTCCAATCTTTATTTATAACTTTTACTTTTTCCGGTACACCCTCACATAATCCACTTCGTACCTGCTGGGGAAAGCGGTGCCGGAAGGGTCGCCGCCATTATCACCGCCAATGGCCAGGTTCAGCAGCAGGTAGTGCGGCTGCCGGAAGGGATTACTGCCGTCGGGGTTTAAGGCATCGCTCAAGCGCACCTCGTTGAGCAAAAGATCATCCACATATAATTTTATATGCTGCTCATCCCAATCCATGCGCCATATATGAAACTTTTTATCCCAATCGGGGTCATTAAAAGATGTGTAGGGTTTTTTGGTGGAAAACCATTTGGCTTTATATCGCTCAGAGGTTCCCGTTGCCACATTGGCCAGGATATCACCTTTATAATATTCCATAATATCAATTTCTCCGTTACGGGGCCATTCGCCCAGCTCACCCAGTGTCCAGATGGCAGGCCATAAACCCGGCTTGGCAATAATTTTAGCCCGTATTTCAAAACGGCCGTACTTCCAGGTTTTGGATTCTTTTGTATTAATACTTGCAGAAGTATATCCGATCGTTTTCCTGTTTTCCCTCCAGCTGTTGCTGCCCTGCTTAAAAAGAGGATTAGGTTTCGTTTCCCGGCGGGCTTCAATGACCAGTTTCCCGTTCTCGCACCAGGCATTTTGAGGCTGGTACCATTGCAGCTCGTGATTACGGACAAAGCCATTTTCAAATTGCCAAACGGAGGTATCTACCATACCATTTTTGTTGAACTCATCGGCCCAAACCAGTTTGTACCCCTTTGGCGGCGGCGTTACTATGTTATTACCTGTAGCAAAGAGGCTGAGCGCAATAGCTAATTTCGTTAATATCATAGAGTTGATTTTGCAATTATTACCGGGCAATAAATTTAGCTCCGTTAGAAGAAACCATTAAAAAATGGGTGCATCTTCCTCCTTCTTCTACAACACCACCGTAACACCCTTTAAACCCGAAGCGCTAAATGTAACTTTCACCGCGCCTGCTTTTCCTGTTTTCTTTACATAGGCAATTAAGCGGCCCCGGAAGGTTTTTTGTACGGCATCGGTATAATCGCCCATGTCTTTATTATCGCCTGCCTCCAGACCTAACAGTTTTCCATTGCCCGCTACCGAGCAGGTAATGTCAACATTTGCATTGGTTACAGGCACACCCTTTGCATCCACCAATTGTATGGTTACTTGCTGCACTTCGTAATGGGGTTTGTTGCTATTGTCTTTTACAACGGCCAAAGCTGCTGCGGGCGCATGGGTTTGCACTGTGTAAGTGGCCGCCACTTTATTGCCTGCGTTTAAACCTTCTACTTTTAATACGCCCGGCTTGTATGGCACATCCCAATAAATAATGCCGGTTTTGGCATCGTAGTTTTTAAGCGCCCCTACTTCTGCTTCATTCAGCAGCAACCTTGCTTTGGCTGTATTGGTGTAACATACTACACGAATAAGCTGGCCCTCTTTATAATTCCAAGAAGCCCATGCATCTACCGACAAGACTTCTTCTTCTTTATTTTCAGATTGTGATAAAACATCATCGGAGCTATGGCCGCCTTTTACGGGGTAGGTACCTAAATACGCCATTGGTTTTTCGCTCCAGAGCGACTGCCTGAAATAGCCCCGCGGTTTGATAAAGCCTCCAAAATCTAACAACCCCGAGTAAAACCCGCGCGAGGGCCATCGTCCAGACTCGCCAAGGTAATCGATACCTGTCCAGAGGAACTGTCCAAAAATGTGTTCGTTATCGGTAACCGCTTTCCAGGCGCTTATATCGTGGCGGTTTTCGCTGCCAAAAATGACGCGGTTAGGATACTTTTTATGATCGCCGATATAACGGCTTTCGGTATAGTTGTAGCCTGCAATGTCTAAAGCGCCGGGATACCCGGTTTCGTTAGACATGGCAACGCCCGCCAGTCCGGCGGTTACGGGCCGCGACCGGTCGTACTGCCTTACCACAGCCGCCAGTTTTTTGGCAATAACACCGAGGCGCATGGCATCGGGGGCGTCTTTTTTATAGCCGCCAAATGCCTTTTGTGTAAAGCCTCCGTCTCCGTTCAGGATGGGATGCGAATAGGGATCGTTAGGATAATCTACCTCGTTGCCAATGCTCCATGCAAAAACGGAAATATGGTTCCTGTCGCGCCTTACCATATCCGCTAAGTCTTTTTCGCCCCATTCTGCAAAGAAATCGTAAGTTCCCTGGTAGCCCGGCGTACCATAATTCCAACCCTCTAACCATTTACGTTTGGGAAACTCCCACTCATCATAAGCTTCGTCCATCACCAAAAATCCTAACTCATCGCACAGCTCGTAAAGCGCGGCGGCCTGCGGGTTATGACTGGTTCTGATGGCGTTTACACCTACTTCTTTTAAATTCAACAGCCGTCTGCGCCAAACATCTTTATACACAGCGGCGCCCAATACACCGGCATCGTGATGCAGGCAAACGCCTTTTACCTTCATCCATTTACCATTTAAAGCAAAGCCTTTATCGGGATC
>JASGEW010000089.1:0-15716 GCA_047606125.1 Niabella sp.
GTTGAGAATCCATTACATGGCAGTCGTCATTCCTATCCCGATGATTTATCGGGAAGGAATCTGCTGAAAAGAGGCAGACCCCTCACTTCGTATCGGGGTGACGATCCTTTTTGTCATCACCTTATTGATTAGGCGCCCTACTGAAAGTCGGTATCAGGTTATGCAGAATTTCTTCCTGCGTTAATAATACCAAACGAACAGCGCATTACCAGTTTGCCATACACGTCCTTTAGTCCATTTGTATCATCATTAGCTGCCGCTTCAGCCTCCCGTATTTTACACATCGCATATTGCTGTATGGTAAGCAGTGGTAAAACAATACGCTCACGCATAGAAATAGATAATTTATCAACAGGATAATTCCCCATCAACGCATCATTTCCCGATAGTTTTAAAACATACTCGTAAGTAAGTTTAAATTCATCATAAATCATTTTCCATATTTCGCCGTAAGTTTCATCATTTGCAATGTAGGCCGTAAGCGGGAAATAAGATTTTGACATAGCCATTTCGCAATTATCGATCAGCGTTTTGAAATAGAGCGAATTATTATATAGCGCTTTTACTTCTTCAAACCTGCCGATGTATTCCATTTTTTGCAGGGCGGTACCTACCCCGAAATAACCCGGCACGTTTTGCTTTAACTGGCTCCATGCGCCCGCAAAGGGTATTGCTCGAAGATCTTTTAACGAAATACCGGTTTGCGATTTTCCCCGTTTGGCCGGACGGCTGCCAATATTTGTTTCGCTGTAAAAGCGCAGCGGGCTCACTTCATATAAATAACTGGCCAGTAACGGGTGCTCTTTCAGTTTTTTATATTCATCAAAACCGTAAGAGGATAATTCCTGCAATAGCTCTTCTTCCTTTCCTGTAAGGGGTACATGCCTTTCGGTATACAGGTTGTTGGAAATACCTGCATTCAACAACTGCTCAAGATTATACTGGGCGGCATCAATAATACCAAAATTAGAACTGATGGTTTGTCCCTGTATGGTAAGCTGTATTTCCCTGTTGGAAATATTACTTCCCATAGAGGCATAAAATTTATGCGTTTTACCTCCACCCCGGGAGGGAGGGCCCCCTCTGCCATCGAAAAAGATCACTTCAAAACCGTAATGTTTTGTAATTCTGGTTAGTTCTTCTTTAGCCCGATAGATGCTCCAGTTAGCCATCAGGTAACCACCGTCTTTGGTACCATCGCTAAAGCCCAGCATAATGGTTTGCGTATTGTTGCGCCTTTTTAAGTGCGCTTTGTAAGCAGGGATACTGTATAGATTTTGCATGATAGCTGCCGCATTACCCAAATCATCAATTGTTTCAAATAACGGAACAATGTCTACATGAATATCTTCATCTGCAAAACCCTGCATTTTAAATAAGGCAAATACTTCTATAATATTCAGGGTGCTGTTACACTGGCTTATAATGTAACGGTTACAGCCGGCTTCCCCGTTTGCCTGTTGTATGGCTCTTACTACCACAGGTATTTCAGCCGTATCCCTTGCCACTTCATCTTCAAAAATGAACGTATCTATTTTTTTATTGATGCCCGTCAGCAACCGGATCTTTTCCGCATCGTTTAGTGAAACGAAGTTTTCCGGGATAACACCGTTGCTTTTGGCTGCCACCACCTCAAACATTTTTTGATGTACAGTGCTTTCCTGCCTGATATCGAGCGATGCAAAATGCAATCCGAAAATATCGATTTTATTGATCAGGCTCTGCACCTGTGCGGTAAACAGTGAATTGTGCTTTTCCTCAAGGGTGCTTTTTATTGCAACCAGTGTGTCTTTTATTTCACCCGGACTGATATTGATCTGAGTGCCGGGCACAAATACATTATTATACAATTTGCTTTCAAGGTCTGCAATAGGTTCTTCCACGCCCTGGAAAGTAAGCCTTCTTTTTAACCTTCTGATATCCAGGTAATAACATTTTAAAATAGCGCCTCTTAATGCATCGGCCACCTTTAACGTGGTTTCGCATTTTACAAAAGGATTGCCATCCCTGTCGCCTCCCGGCCAAAAGCCCATTTGCAATACAGGGTTTTTCTCTGAAACGGCCTGGGGAAACTGGCTTTTAAGCGCATTCATAATACGACCCGCGGCTGTATAAAATACATTCTCTAAAAACCAGATCAGGCTTACAGCCTCATCATAGGGGGTTGGCTTTTTCTTATTGAGGAAGGGCGTTTTACCTAATTGTTGCAGGAAAGTATTGATTTCAACGGAATCGTTTTTAATCAGCGCCCGGCTTAAATCGTGTATAATACCCAGCACTGAACCGGGATAAAACTGGGTTGGGTGCGCAGTTAATACCAGTCTTACACAAAAAGTTTTTAATACTTCCGACAGGTTCTGCAATTTGCCGTACTGTAAGGTGTCGGCCATCAGCTGCTTTAAAGTGCCCGCACCGCTTAAATCATGCGTATGTTTGTAGGAAGCGTCTTCCAAAGCATCAAATAAAACTACCTGGCGCTCTACATATTGCGTAAACCTGAAAAGCAAATCAAGCTTTTCTTTCTCGCTGGTAAGCGCAGTATGCCTGTTAATAAACTCGTTAATAATATCAACAGGGCTTTGGCTTTTTTCATAGCCTTCTTCACAATTGCTGGAGAAAAGAGAAAGTAATATGCCTGTTTTCTCCATTTTATGAAACGGCAGGGAGGTAAACAAGCTATTATAAAGCTGAAATCTTGTACCAACCTCGGTCCTGAAATGATGTAAGCTCCTGCTAACTGCAATATCCATCGTATTTACAAAATTATTTAAGGTCTAATTAAATTTTCTCAAAAGCAGGCAATCGGGCGTTAAGGTAGTGTTTTTTAGCAAGATAGAAAGCATTTTGCTCAATTTTATAGATATTGATTAAATAACAGTCACTTTTATTCCATAATAATAAGATAGTTTATTAAAAGTCAAATATATTTTAAAATAAAAAATATATAACTTATTAAAAAAGTGTGCCTGCAAATAAGTTATCCACATTTTTGCATTTTTTTACTGACTTATGCTGGTTTTTGCAGTTTTTTACTTTAACTTAGGGTTAAATTAACAAATCACCAACATTTGCTTAAGAAAGAAAGACAAGCTTTTATACTGCACCAGCTCGATCTGCATAACAAGGTGCTCCGCACAGATCTCAGCAATGAGATTGCGGTATCGGAAGATACGATCAGGAGGGATTTGCAGGAATTGTCGGATGCAAGTTGATTAAAATTCATGGAGGGGCGCTGTTTACTGCTTTCAGTGAGATTACTATTGACCAACGGAGATGTTTACTAACAAACCTTTAAAAAGAAGTATTGCAAAAGCAATTTCTCTGGTTATAAACGGAATGTTTAACAAAAACCTTCCGCTACAATTAAAAGCAATATTTATATCACCTACATTGGTTATTGATGTTATTGCTAAAAAAATTAGAGAGATTCAAATTTACTATTAGCGCTGGCGCAATTGCTAAGATAAAGGAAGTGAATGCTGATGTATGTTTTATGGGAAGCAATTCCATTGACATAAAATGATAGGGGCAAAAATGGATTGGAGATTGTTCAATTAAAAAAGCAATAATTGATTCTTCAAAAAATGCATTTATTAATGACAATTTCCGGAAAGCGAAATTCACATTAATCAGTCGGGATTTGCGGGTTAGAGAATTAGGTAGTATTGCCTATTTAGCAGCAGAGCTAAGCCCGGCGGGCGAACTGCTGGAACCTTTTGCTGATGCAGGGTATAACTGTTTTATAATTACAATCCAATAAAAACAAAAGTATGAGAAAATGTATTCTAAAGTACTTATCATTGTTCACGTTCGCTTGTATATTGTCGTATTCGCTTTTTGCACAATCAGGCGAAATTAAAGGAAAGGTAACAGGGGAAGACAACACCCCTCTGTCCGACGTTACGATAACCGTCAGGGGCACGTCTCTCGCCGCACGCACAAATAAAGACGGAGAATTTTCGATCAGGGCTGGAGAAGGTGAAACATTAGACGTAAGTCACGTTGGGTTTTCACCCCAAAGCATACAGGTAAAAGGAAATTTTGTAACCATTAAACTTACTAAAAAGGAAAGTGGTCTTGAAGAAGTAGTTGTTACTGCATATGGAGTTGCCCGTTCAAAGAAAAGCCTGGGATATTCTGTACCCACAGTAGACGGAGACGAAGTGTCCCAAACATTGAGGAACGGGTTTTTTAATGGCTTACAAGGCAGGGTGGCTGGCCTGTCCATCAATGCGACTAATGGAGATCCGGGTGCATCCGCACAAATTGTACTGAGAGGTTTTGTTTCTATAAGCGGAGACAATAATGCTCTTATTGTTGTAGATGGTGTGCCCATCGATAATTCTGTATTGAATCAGACTACTGATCTGGTAACCGGAGATGCCAATCGCTATCAGGATTATTCTAACCGGGGAATTGATTTAAACCCTGCAGATATTGAAACCTACACTATTTTAAAGGGACCTGAGGCTACAGCACTCTATGGCAGCAGAGGTTCAAGTGGTGCAATAATCATTACAACAAAACAGGCAAAAAACAGGGATGGAACCGGGTTTATTAGCTATAACAATGCTTTTAGCATGAGTAAATACAACAAATTTCCGGAGATTCAGACCAAATACAGTACGGGAACAAATGGCATATATAGCGGCTCCACAACCTTAGCCTTTGGCCCGGCTTATGCGGAGGACGCAGTCAAATATGACAATATGCATCATTTTTTCCAGACGGCTTTTACACAGAAGCATAATCTTTCCTTTGAAGGAGGAACCGGGAAATTTACTTACAGATGGTCCAATGAGTATACAGATAACCAGGGAGCTGTACCAACCACCCAGTTTAAAAGGATTTCTTCTAAACTAACAAGCGTAGGTACGATTTCTCCTATCCTGAAGGTAACAACTTCGCTTAATTATATAAATACCTATAATAAGAAGGCTAATAAAGGCGATTATGGTTACTTAATGGCCCTTTCGCGCTTCCCCGCAATTTATGATGTGCGGGATTACGAAGATGAGTTTGGGAACAGGATTCTTCATTTTGGTACTATTTATTCTGAAGTGGATAATCCGCTTTGGGACATATATAAAAACCTGAATGAGGACAAAACGAACCGATTACTGGCCAATTCCAGTTTACGCTTAACGCCATTAAAGTGGCTAACTGTTGAAGGTATTATCGGAGGAGACATTTCGCATACAAGCGGATTAAGAGTGTATCATGCACAATCATACCTGGGATCAGGATCTTCCACTGCCGCCACCGGAGGAGAAGTGACAGTATATGATCGCGCAACCAGGATTTTAAATACCTCCTTAACTGCTACTGCAAAACATAATTTCGGAAAATTTACCAACACCTATATTATAGGAGCCACCCAGTCTGATAATAACTATACGACCAACTCTGCTTACGGGCAGAATATGTATGACGAAAATTTTTACAGCATCAATAATACCTTGAATACTACTCAAAGGACAATGACCTCCGTTAACAGATTCAGGAATGTGGGCGCCTTTGTTCAGGGTATCATTGGATATAATCAGATATTATATGTAACCCTTACCGGGCGTATAGATGGCGCATCAAAGCTAATGCCCAATAATCCCTATTTCGCATACCCCTCTATAAGCACTGCCTTTAATTTCTCCGAGCTGAAAGATGTTAAGGAATCCCTGCCATGGCTAAGTTCCGGCAAATTACGGTTTTCCTGGGCCCGTACCGGGAAAGAACCCTGGAGACAATATTCCACCCATTCCACGCTTGTGGCCGCTTCGACTACCGGTGGTGGATTTGCCTACTCATATTATGGCGGAAACCCCGAGTTGAAACAGGAAACCTCAGAAAATATTGAAGCCGGGTTTGAGATGTCTTTCCTAAAAGATCGGATCAGCATCGACTTCGATGTATACAGGCTGCGCAGTATTGACCAAATCATAAACCCGCGGATCAGTTATGGAAGTGGTTTTGTGCTTGAGCTGATGAATGGAGGTACAGTACAAAACAAGGGAATGGAAATTCAATTGAAAGGGAATCCTGTCAGAACCAAAGACTTCAACTGGAATATCACCCTCAACTATGCAATGAACAGGGGAAAAGTTCTGTCATTAGCCTCTTATCTTCCGGAATTGTATGATTCAGATACATGGGTACTTACCGGCGTAAGAAGCGCTGTATTTCCGGGAGCAAGTACAGGAGTGATTTCCGGTATACAATACGATAAGAACAATGCCGGAGATATTTTGGTTAACCCTTCAACAGGCTTACCATACGTAACAAACAGCGATTATACGATAATCGGCGACAGGACTCCTAAATTCACTATGGGAATAGTCAATAACCTGTCATATAAATCCTGGAATTTGTCTTTCCTGTGGGATTTAAGATATGGCGGAGATGTATTGAATGGTACAGAATATGTTAACTATACAAGAGGAAACAGTCTTAAAACTTTAGACAGGGAAACCCCCAGGGTTTTTAAAGGTGTTCTATTGGACGGATTAGAAAATTCAAGCAATCCTACCCCTAATACCATTGCTGTAATTCCGTACTACAACTATACTTATTATTCGACTTATATTGCCGCAGAAATGTTTGTGGAGAAAAATATAAAAACACTCCGGTTACGTGATGTCACCTTATCTTATAATTTACCGAGCAGCTTTGTAAGAAAAATAGGTGTAATTAAAGACCTGGGCATTTTTGCTACTTTAACTGACGTTGCTTTATTTACTAATTACTCTGGTTTGGATCCGGAAAGCAATTCTAATTCTGCAAGCTTAGGGGGGATTGGAGGATATGGTATTGACTATGGTAACATGGGAGCTCCTTTTGGTATGAGCTGCGGGATACGCTTAAAATTATAAATCTATTAAACTTTTGATTATGAAGATAGTTAGATTATCACTTGTAGTTTCTCTTCTTTTGCCGATTATTCCTTTTATCGGTTGCAAAAAGTATTTAGACATTAATTCAGACCCTGTAAATCCGCAGGAGTCAAGTGCAGAATTGGTAATAGCGCCTATTGTTGCCAATATGGCTATTGGCACGGCCCTGGATTATCGCCAGCTATTTAAAACTATACAATACTGGGGTTCCCAATCATCATCAGACACATGGGAACGTCACGGATACGTTGATGCAAGCGATTTGGGAGGGTATATCTGGAGAATGACCTATGCTGATTTAGGACTAAACTTAGAGGATATGATTGACGATGGAATTAGTAATCAGAAATATGAATATGCCGGCATTGGATATGCCATTAAGGCATGGGCGTATCAGATAGCAACGGACTTACACGGACCGATTATACTTGATGCCGCGTTTGATCCGACTCTGCTCTCCTTTCCGTATCAGGATCAGGATACAGTATATCGAAAAATACGCACATGGTGCCAGTTGGCACTGACCTACCTGGATATGGAAAGCCCTGTTGACTATTCTTCGCAACTTAACAGCGTCAGCGGTGACAATGTTTACAGGGGAGATTTAGCTAAATGGAAGCAATTTGTGTATGGATTAATGGCGTTGCAATTTAGTCATTTAGTAAATAAATCAGAGTTCCAGTCTCAATATGCTGATAGCGTTATCAGGTACGTTGACTCTTCATTTGCCAGTGATTCTGATGATCCCATGGTTCTATTTACCGCATCAAACAGCAGCGACGGAAACCCCTTTGGCCCCACTTACGGAATGATTACAGGCACAACATACGGTGAAATCGCAAGCCCCATTCTTGGTTTGTTAACAGGGGGAGTGCGCGGAACAGCGGCAGAGGAACCCAAGGAATCTGTTGACCCACGTCTGACCCGGATGTTAACTTACACTCCTGCAGATAGTATCTACAGAGCGGTGACTCCCACTTATGGGGATGTAAACAGTGATGTACCGCATGTATTAGGAGCAACAAATTCAAGTGGAATCTACACAGGGAAATATTTATTTGGAGATGCAACCAGCTACCCGTTAATGAGTTATGCACAGCTGCAATTTGCAAAGTCGGAAGCATACTATTATAAAGGAAATTTATCCGAAGCATATAATGCATATTTAAACGGGATTAGGGCTCACATGAACTTCATTAATTTATATGGCTTAACTGCAGGCGGGGACGCCTCCATCACATCATCAGAAATTGAAGCGTATTTAGCTTCCAGCGAAGTGCCTCAAAGCAGTGATTCATTAACTATTGCAGATATCATGCAACAAAAATTTATTGCTCAATGGGGATGGGCGGGAATGGAGCAATGGTGTGATTTAAGAAAATATCATTATGATGCTGAAATTTTCAGGACTTTTTATCAATTAAGTTCTGATGAACTGGCTGATCAAAATAATGGAAGCTATGCGTACCGCTATCGCCCCAGGTATAATTCTGAATATGTTTGGAACTCTGCTGAATTAGACAAATGGGGAGGGCTTGCCACTGATTACATGACATATGAGACATGGTTCAGTCTTCCGTAAAAGTTATTATATTAATGATAAAATTATATGATATGAAGTTATTTTTTTATACTCTTTTCTTATCTTCCTTTATGGTCTTTTTAATCTGGGGATGTAAGAAAAATCAGGTAGGTACAATTAGCAGCAATATATCCGACGAAGTTTCATCCTCCCAGGCAATGCTAAAAATTAATTATGCGTCCCTGTACGAAGATAACAGGTACGTACTTATTAAGCTGAATGGCCAAAGAGTCAGCTCTTTGCTAAGAGGCAGAACACCTTATCCCGGAGGAGGGCTCAATACGTATGGGAGCAATTATCCTTTATTTTTCGCTGTTGAAGCCGGAGATGTTAGCGTGGACATTACCATGCCATATACAGAAGACAGCGCACATAATGGCGCAGATTCTGCTGTTCTTTATTCTACGGCTATTAATTTAACAGCAGGCAATACTTATGTTTTACATATTACTGATACCTCAGATAACACGAATTCTGTTTTAACAACTGAAAATCTGAACAAGGCAGACTCTGGTTACAATGTATATCGTTTTATCAATCTTATGCCCAATGTTGAAGCAGTTGATCTTTACTATGGCACCAGTTCGAGTGCAGTAACCGGCGATACATTGCTGGCTTCTAACATCTCTTATCTTAGCCAGAGTGATTATATAACTTTACCCATAAAATCTACAAGGTATTGGAAAATTCGACCTGCCGGAGCTGATGTTACCAGTTCAACTGTTCTGGCCTACTACTCAAGTTCGAGTTCTTATGTAAACAGCCGGACATTTACAATTTACGCTTTGGGGTATAATGGAATTACTACAGCTCCAAGAAAGCCGTATGTTTCTTTCTTATATATTCAGTAAAAGCAGATTTCTATAAAACCCTCAAACAATATATGAAAGAATCCTGATTTCAGGTATCATCATAGGTATAAATAAAAGTTATCGCAAACAGGCATGGGCTGTAAAATAAAGCACCCTGTACGCCCATGCCCATAATCAATAAATTTTAAGATTTATCTTTTAAAATTATCGAATATTTCACTAGGAAGTTTTTTATGAAATGTGAAAAAGGTAGTCGACGGAACATACTCCTTGTTGAAAGTTAGATTCAAAATATTGCCTAATTTTTTTGCTTTTTTTTGAGGTAACCTGCATTTTTTTGCTGGAAATATCTTTATCTTTAAGAAAATATTAACTCAAACTTTACAGTTTTGCTAAAAAAGGAAAGGCAGGCCAATATCCTTCACCAGCTTAATCTGCACAATAAAGTGCTGAATGCTGATTTGTGCAGCCTGATGGGGGTATCGGAAGATACAGTCAGGAGAGACTTACAGGAATTGTCGGACGCCGGCGAGCTGATTAAAGTACACGGGGGTGCGCTTTCTACAGCATTTAACCAGGTACAGTTTGAACCTGCCCATGTTTATTCTCAGGCTCATAAAAAAACAATTGCCGTAAAAGCGCTCCGACTGATTAAAAATGGAATGTTTATTCTTACCAGCGGCGGTACCACTATTTTAGAACTGATCCGTACGTTGCCGCCACAGCTGAAAATTACTTTAATGACCGGCAGCATTCCCGTAGTAAATGAGTGTATCTCCAAACCGAATATTGAGGTGGTTGTAATTGGCGACAAGTTACTCAAAGATTCCAAACTGACTGTAGGCGCCGAAGCCATTGCTAAAATAAACCAGGTAAATGCAGATCTGTGCTTTTTAGGAACCAACGCCATTGATATAGCACATGGCCTTACTGATAATGACTGGGAAGTGGTGCAGGTAAAAAGAGCAATGGTACATTCTGCTGCAAAAGTGATTTGTATGACCATTTCCGAAAAGCTGGAAACGTATCAGCCTTTAAATGTGTGCAGCATTGATAAGATTGATTATCTGGTAACGGAGCTGGAACCGGACAGCATGATGCTCCGGCCCTTTGTGAAGACGGGAATTAATGTTTTGTGACCCCCGAAGATGAGACATCGCAGACTGAATTCTTCAAAGCTTTATTGGATCATTTTACTAACAATAAAAATAAGCAGATGAAAATTGCATTGTTTCTAAGTTTGTTTACACTTGCTTTAGCGGGTTCATTTCCGGGCAGGCTGTCAGCACAAACAACACCCATTTCCGGGACAGTCTTGTCAGACGATGGAGTTCCGCTGGCAGGAGCAACAGTAGCCGTTAAAGGAACGACTAATATTACCGTAACCAACGACGACGGAAAATTTACTATTCAGGTGTCAGGCAATCAGGAGCTTGAAATAAGTTTCACAGGATACCAGGCTCAAACTGTGAAGCCTGCACAAGGCATGACCATCACGCTTCAAAAAAGCAGTTCCGGTCAATTGGAAGATGTCGTTGTTACAGCTATGGGCATTAAAAAAGAGCGAAAAGCTTTAGGATATTCAGTTTCTGAGTTAAGCGCTCAGGAATTGATGAAAAATAAAAATACCAATATTGTTAATTCGTTAGCAGGTAAAGTGCCTGGCGTAAATATTACGCAATTCAGTGGTTCGGCAGGTGCCGGAGCTTCTATCACTATTCGTGGTGGTAATTCCACATCAGATGGTCGACAAAATCAGCCTTTATTTGTTATTGATGGGGTGATATATGATAACTCAACCACGGTTACCGGCAATACCGCTACCGACGGCCTGTCCCGCAGTAATACAAGCTATTCCAACCGTGTTATGGATATCAACCCCGAAGATATCGAAAGCCTGTCGGTGTTGAAAGGCGCTGCCGCTGCAGCATTGTATGGGTCCCGCGCTGCGGATGGCGTTGTAATTATCACCACAAAAAAAGGAGCGGCAGGCACGGCCACAGTGAATGTAAATAGTAAAATAAGCACTTCCTGGGCCAATAAATTGCCACAGGCTCAAACCCGGTTTGGCAACGGTTCTTATGCCAGCAACGGCGTTTTTAGCGACATTACATATAACTCTTGGGGAGATTCAATTACATCAGCAGATACACTATATGACAATATTGGCAATTTCTTTCAAAATGGTATTGTGTATGATAATAACGTAAATGTATCCGGTGGCTCCAAGAACGGCTCTTTCTATTTATCAGCATCTAATTATAAACAAACAGGTATCGTTCCCAACACAGGATATGACAAAACTACTTTCCGTTTTAATGGTGAACAAAAATATGGACGCTTAACGCTGAACGCCAATGTTGCCTACTCAATCGCTAATACGGACAAAACACTCACCACGTCCGGTTTATACAGTGGGGGTGGTAACGGCGCAATGGGAGCTATATATAGTTGGCCTCAGGTATTCAATATGAAGAATTACATTAATACAGACGGCACACAATATCGCCCGTTTGCAGGAACAAAGGAATTGGAAGACGATATTGACAATCCTTACTGGATCATTAACATGGATAAATTAACATCCCTCACCAAGCGGTTTACCGGAGGCATTAATGCTAATTATAAAATAGCTAACTGGTGGGATGTTATCGCACGGCTGGGTTACGACCAGTATGCTACTAATGACTACACCTATATAGCCCCGGGGTCTGCGGTACTTCCACTCTATCAGAACGGACGGCTGAGTAAAGCCCTGGTTGACTATACTTACATCACTACTACCGTAATGAGTAATTTTCATAAAACATTCGGGGATTTTGATACGCGCCTGATGCTGGGTACAACCTCAGAAGACACGAAATGGACCACTCAAAATCATTGGGGATACGACTTTATTACTGCAGGCACGATTAGTTTCAGCAATATATCTTCAGAGAATCAGTTTTTTAAGGATGGAACAACAAGAAAGCGCCTGGTTGGAGGTTATGGGGAATTCGGCGCTTCTTATAAAAATCTTGCTTATATCACCTTAACAGGACGCAATGACTGGTCATCCACATTACCTGTAGAAAACAGATCTTATTTTTACCCTTCCATAAGTGGTTCTTTTATTTTTACGGAACTGTTGTCAAAAAACAATATCCTTTCTTTTGGAAAGGTCCGGGCGAGCTGGGCTCAGGTTGGTAAAGACGCTAACCCGTATGCTACCCTTACTTATGTTAACAGCCCCATCACAATCGGCTCTTTTACGGGGATTGGCAACCAGTACACCAGTGGTAACAGCAATTTGAAACCCGAAATTCAAACATCCTGGGAGGTCGGCGGTGAATTCAGATTCCTGAAAGGCCGTATTGGTTTAGATTATACCTATTATCACAGCCAGACAAAGAACCAGATTGCTCAGCCGCGTTTATCCAATGCCAGCGGATTTATTTTAACTTCCATCAATTCAGGTTCAGTAATTAACAAGGGTATGGAAATAGCACTTACAGGTAAACCGGTAGTGCAAGACGATTTTGGATGGGATGCAATGCTGAACTTCTCTTACAATAAAGGCAGGCTGGGGGCTTTCCTTTCTGGTGTAGCCTATTTTTACCCAACGGATGCGCAGTTCGGAACTGTAAAAGCAGCATCTATTCCCGACGGCGGGTATTTCCTTGGAATGACCGGTACGAAATATTTACTTGAAACAGATGCCGACGGAAATGAAATTGCAAACGGACGCTACCAGGTAGACCCTACCACCGGGTTATATAAGCTTAACACCAATAACCCTATAGTAGGCAATCGCGAACCGGATTTTATTATTGGCTTTAATAACACTTTTAGATATAAAAAACTTTCGCTGTCATTTCTGCTCGACATTCGCAAAGGGGGAGATGTGTATAACGGTACAGAATACGCGATGGTCGCAAACGGTTTAAGCAAAAAAACGTTACTCAACGATCGCCAATCGGTAACCATAAGCGGGGTGAACAGTCAAACAGGAGATGACTATACTCAAACCTATGAAGCAGACAAGTCTTATACCATCGGTACTACAACATACTCCGGCAAGTATATGATCCAACAGTATTGGGCAAATTATGCTTCCAATTCTTTAAATTTCATCACTTCAGTAAACTGGTTAAAACTACGATCTCTCTCCTTAACTTACGACTTCTCCGACATTTTGAAGAGTAAAAAAGCAATCAAAGGTCTCTCTGCAACAGCAACAGGTACTAATTTATTTACATGGACAAACTATAAAGGGATGGACCCTGAGGTCAGCGCAGCAGGAGGAACAGGGGGTTCGGGCTCAACCGGTATTGATTACCTGGGAGTACCTGCAGTTGCAAGTTTCACGTTTGGAGTAAATCTTACGTTTTAACTATTGAAAAAATAAAAAGATGAAAAATTTAAAATATATTTTGTTTGGTTGTCTACTTGCATTAGGGACAACTTCATGTAAAAAATGGTTGGACGTGAATACAGATCCGGACAATCCGAACAACGAAAGTGTATTAATTGAAAACAGGCTACCCTGGATCGAGCATTTTTACCAGTACACTTCAGGGGTTTCCAATTTTCGCACTTCCGCTCAGGCCGGTGTTTATTACAGCAATAGCACTGTTGGCAATGCTTTAAGTACAACATGGATAGCACATACAGGCAATACCACTCCCTACCAGACATGGTTTGTAGAAGTAGCGTCCAACCTGAACGATTTATACAATAAAGCTCAGGAGCAGGGCGCTTATCATTATATGGCTGCGGCTGATGTATTCCATGCATTGGGCTTTATGCAAATGCTGGATATTTATGGAGAAATGCCCTACACAGAGGCATTATCCGGAAATCCAAGCCCGGCTTTTGATGATGGCAAAACCATTTACAACGGCTGTATGGCAAAACTAAATGAAGCGATCAGTTTATTCAGCAAAACACAAGAGTCCAGTGCTACCGCACTTTCTACCGGCGACCTCTGGAATGGTGGCGATGTAAGCAAGTGGATAAAATTATGCTATGGGCTAAAAGCCCGTTACATGCTTAAACTATCAAAAAAATCGGATCTGTTCAATGCAGATTCTGTTTTATACTGTTTGTCCCAGGGCCCTCAATCTAACGACGACAATACAATAGGGCCAGGCTATAACAACAGTTCTGTGACCGATTATTTACTGGGAGACCCCGTTGTAACAAATGGTAATTTTGATTATGCTGCATACGGTAGTAATCAACGCATTTCCCAGTATTACTATAATCTTTTGACGAATATGCGCAGCTCTGGAATAGTTGACCCCAGGATGACCAAAATAGTACCGGCTTCCATGTCAAATGTTCAGCTTGGCAGCGATGGTACAGCATCATCTTACACCTGGAACCGCTCTATAGGCGTTGATGTTTACAGTTCACCAAGCAGGTTAACCAAAGGAGGTGCGGCCTCTATTGTAACACCAACTTATGCCACAGCGAACACAAATATAACTTATACTATTTCCGATGCAACGGAACTAGCTAGCTTCATTGCTGCGCAGGCCGCAGCAGGACGGTCTTATACAGTTGACGGGAGTAATGTAACCGTAACCTATAAGGCGGGTTCAATATATATAAACAGTACTAACTACTTGTATGCCGGGGATACGGTTTATGTAAACCTGCGCAGCAGTTCTCTTGCCACATCAGGCATATCTGCCCAGGGGGCATTGGATGTTAGTTGGTATCCTTCAGAAGCCGCATTCAATGCCGGAGTAGTTGGTTCTACCGGTTCCTTTCAGACGCGCCCTGTTTCCGACCAGGAAATTTTAACTTATCATGAAATGTGCTTTATTAAAGCCGAAGTATATATGCGTAAGGGAGATGCTGCTAATGCTTACACAGCGTATAAGGCAGGCATCCAGGCGCATCTGAATATGATGCAGACGAAGCTAACTGAATGGGATGCGGCCGGATATACTGCTACTAATCCGGATATGGCGCCTATGGATGAAACGGCTATAAGCACTTATCTGTCAGGTGCAGCGGTTTGCCAGAGTGCAGGTGATTTAACGATGTCAGATATCATGCTGCAAAAGTATCTTGCAATGGGCTGTAGCATTGAAAACTGGAACGATATGCGCCGCTTTAATTTCAGCGCCGGTAATATCAGCAGCTTTGGCACCATTTATAGCGGCTATGACAGGGGCGCATTATTTGCAGGTACAGAACTCTATACAGGAACTTCCAAAACCGACCTCAGGTATTGGCCGCGCCGGTGGAAGCTGCCCACAACTCTTGAGTTAAATTACAACGCTGTAAATGCCCTTGCACTTAATCCCCATGCCACAGATGCAAATATTTGGAGCATGCCTGTGTGGTGGGATTGCGCAACAGATGATGAATATTACGGGTATCTTCAATAATAGAAACAGAAAATAAATTTCTACTTATTATGCTGCTTAAAGAGTCATTCGA
>JASGEW010000090.1:0-16544 GCA_047606125.1 Niabella sp.
CTCAGGACCCTAAAAATGAACCGCCAATGGCACAAAGTCGTAGAAATGGTTACTGACCAATATCACGATAAAAAAACCGCTTAAAAAATGTTATGCACCCCAAGTTCATTACAATAATTTGGTATTAAAAAATATTTTTTTCTATATTTGCCGCGCAATGATAAAAAACAACATACATATCCATCATCATTTCGCATACTTACAGCAGTAAGCCGGTGGTGCTATGTATCAAATTATATAAAGGCTTACAGTTTGTAAGCCTTTTTTATTATCCCTCTCCGTAAGGAGCCTAAAAAAATTAAAAGTGAAAACAAAAAAAATTAAACCAGAAAAAACCGGAAGAAAAGCTGAAAAGCTCAGAATCGCAGTACAAAAATCAGGCAGGCTGAATGAAGGTTCAATGAAACTGTTGAAGGAATGCGGTATAGATGTGCCGGCAGGTAATAATCAGCTAAAGATCAGTGTTGATAACTTTAGTGCAGAAATTTTATTTCTCCGCGACGATGATATTCCTGAATATGTACAGGACGGGGTGGCAGATATTGGTTTTGTTGGTGAGAATGTAGTACTCGAAAAGAACAAGGTTACTGACATTGTAGAACGCTTAGGCTACGGAAAATGCAGATTATCGATCGCCCTGCCCAAAGGCAAAAACCCTAAAAACATACAAGCGCTTGACGGTATTAAAATTGCCACCAGCTATCCCTTTATTTTAAACAAATGGCTGAAACAAAATAAACTCAAAGCCGACATTCACGAAATCAGTGGTTCTGTGGAAATAGCGCCCCGGATAGGTTTGGCTGATGCCATTTGCGACCTTGTAAGCAGCGGCAGCACACTTTTCAGCAATGAGCTGTACGAATATGAAACAATACTGAAATCGGAAGCCGTTTTAATTGCAGGAAAAAATTTATCCAAACAAAGACAGCAACTCCTGGATCAGTTGCTGTTCCGTATTCGTTCGGTAAAAAAGGCAAAATATACAAAATATGTTTTACTCAATGCCCCTAATAACAGCATTGAACAAATATGTAAATATTTAC
Source organism: Niabella sp. (assembly GCA_047606125.1). Taxonomy (GTDB): domain Bacteria; phylum Bacteroidota; class Bacteroidia; order Chitinophagales; family Chitinophagaceae; genus Niabella. The sequence goes on from JASGEW010000090.1 coordinate 1,044, forward strand.
CCGGTATTAACAGCCCTACAATCGTTCCGCTGGCAAAAAAAGGCTGGTCTTCTATCCATTCTGTAATTGGAGAAAGTGATTTCTGGAACGTTATTGAGCAACTGAAGGCAGCAGGCGCTGAAGGTATTTTAATTTTACCGATAGAAAAGATAATAGAATAATAAGTTGGACTTTTAAAACAACAGCATTGAAACTATTCAAATATCCATCAGTTAAATCCTGGCCGGCCATTTGCCAGCGGCCACTTCAAAACAGCAATGCAATACGAGCTGCTGTAAATGAAATTATTTATGAGGTAGCCAATAACGGCGATGCTGCCCTAAAAAACTATGCCCGGAAATTTGATGGAATCGCTTTAAAAAGTGTGGCGGTTACAAAAAAAGAAATTGAAAGCGCCGGGAAAAATATAGAGCCGGCATTGAAGAAGGCTATCCTGCAGGCTAAGAACAATATCCAGAAATTTCATATTACCCAAAAACAGGAGGTGGTCAAAACAGAAACTACAAAAGGAATCAGCTGCTGGAGAGAACCAAGAGCCATTGAAAAAGTAGGACTGTATATTCCGGGAGGCTCTGCCCCGCTTTTTTCAACTGTGCTGATGCTGGGGATTCCGGCAATGATCGCAGGATGTAAAGAGGTGATTTTATGCACGCCGCCTGATAAGAACGGGAAAGTACCTGATGCGATCCTGTATGCGGCATCGTTATGCAATATCTCTAAAATCTTTAAAACCGGCGGGGCGCAGGCCATTGCAGCTATGGCCTATGGTACCAGAACGGTTCCGGGAGTCTATAAAATATTCGGTCCAGGCAACCAATACGTGACGGCGGCCAAGCAGATCCTCCAAACCAAAGTGGCTATTGATATGCCGGCAGGGCCGTCGGAAGTATTAATTATTGCTGATGAAAGCGCAGTGGCAGCTTACGTGGCTGCAGACCTTTTAGCACAGGCGGAGCACGGACCCGATTCGCAGGTAATACTCGTGTGCACCAACATGGATATTGCCCGGCAATCGCAACAGGCTCTGAAAAAACAATTAGAGCTGTTGCCGCGGAAAGATATTGCGTCAAAGGCACTGGAGCACGCCCGGATCGTGCTGCTGCAAAACATTAAGGAAGCCATAGCTTTCTCAAATACGTATGCACCCGAACATTTAATATTAGCCTGTAAAACCAGCAGTATTATCTTAAAACAAATAACTACTGCCGGTTCGGTGTTCATTGGCAACTATTCTCCCGAAAGTGTGGGTGATTATGCCAGTGGCACCAACCATACCTTACCTACTAACGGGTATGCAACGGCATACAGCGGTGTATCGCTTGACAGTTTCGTTAAAAAAATTACTTTTCAGCAATTAACCAGAGAAGGATTGATCAACATTTCCCGAACAGTTACCACTATGGCCGAAGCCGAGGGTTTACAGGCGCATAGTGAAGCGGTGAAAGTAAGGCTCAAAAATAATAGTCAATAGTATATTAGCAGCATTATGGATTTCAATTTAGATGACCTCATAAGAGAGAATATTAAAAACCTGGCTCCCTATACAACAGCCCGGCACGAATTTACAGGCGCAGCCAGCGTGATGCTGGATGCTAATGAGAATGCATTGGGCTCTCCTGTTCATCTAGACACCGGGAATCTTCATGAAGCCCTGAACCGGTACCCCGATCCGTTGCAGGTATCTTTAAAAAAGCGCATCAGTGAAATTAAAGGGGTGCCTGTCGAAAATATTTTTGCCGGTAACGGAAGTGACGAGGCCATAGATGTGCTGATCCGTATTTTTTGTGAGCCGGGTATCGACAATATTATCACCCTGCCCCCCACTTATGGAATGTATGGCGTATGCGCTGCTATTAATAATATTAAAGTAAAAGAAGTGCCGCTTACCAGCGGGTACCAGATGGATATTCAGGCAATTGCCGACGCCGTAGATGATCATACAAAATTGATCTTCATCTGCTCTCCCAATAATCCGAGTGGTAACAGCATCACACGCGGGGATATAGAAATCATATTGAACAATTTTGACGGCATTGTGGTGATCGATGAAGCATATATTAATTACGCCCGTCAGAAAAGCTTTGCACTGCAGCTAATGGATTATCCGAATCTTGTGGTTATGCAAACCTTATCGAAAGCATGGGGATTAGCTGCATTGCGCCTGGGTCTTGCATTTGCAGGTAAGGATATTATTAATTTAATGAATAATATAAAATATCCTTATAATATTAATGAAGCTACCCAGCAACTGGCTTTACAGGCATTGAAAAATGTAACGCAGGTTAATGAATGGACTAAGGATACCATTACACAAAGGGAATGGCTGGAAAAAGAGTTAGCGCAGTTGCCTGTAACAGAAAAAGTTTTTCCATCAGATGCTAATTTTTTATTAGTAAAAATGACATCCGCAAACGATGTTTTTACATATTTGCAATCTGAAGGCATAATCGTCAGGAATCGTAATACCACCAAGGGTTGTGAAGGCTGCCTTAGAATAACTGTAGGAACAGCAGAAGAGAATAAAAAATTAATTGAGACATTAAAAAAATATACGCTTAATTAGCATGAAGACAGTTTTATTTATAGACCGGGACGGAACCTTAATCAATGAGGCGCCGCCTACCTACCAGCTGGATTCCATTGAAAAAATCACTTTTTACCCGGGCATGTTCACCTGGATGGGGAAAATAGCCCGGGATATGAATTTTGAGCTGGTGATGGTTACCAACCAGGATGGCCTGGGAACGGATGCTTTTCCTGAAAATACTTTCTGGCCTTACCAGGAACTGGTAATGCGCAATCTTGAAAGTGAAGGTATCCATTTTAGTGAGGTGCTGATCGATAAAACTTATCCGGAGGAAAATGCGCCTACCAGGAAACCGGGCACTGGCCTGTTATCCCGATATATCGGCAATCCTGAATATGATATTACCAACTCTTTTGTAATCGGAGACAGGATCACCGATATGCAGCTTGCTAAAAACCTTGGTTGTAAAGGCATCTGGCTAAACCTGGATGAAAGTCTTGGCGCCGGTGAAGTGTCCGGCACCCTAAAAGATCTTGAAAATACCATTGTTGTAAAAACCAAGAACTGGGAAGATATTTATGCTTTTCTCCAGCTAAAAGAAAGAATCGTAAAACATAGTCGTAATACCAACGAAACTAAAATCGACATTGAGATCAATTTGGACGGGACAGGGATCTGTGAAATAGAAACAGGCCTGGGCTTTTTCGATCACATGCTGCATCAGTTGGGCAGGCATAGCGGCATTAACCTGAAGATCATTACCAAAGGAGATTTACATATAGACGAGCATCATACAATAGAAGATACCGCTATTGCTTTGGGCGAAGCGTTTCAGCTTGCCTTAGGTAACAAGGCGGGCATTGAACGCTATGGTTTTTTACTCCCGATGGATGATGTATTGGCACAGGTGGCAATTGATTTCGGAGGCCGTCCCTGGCTGGTTTGGGATGCTGCTTTTAAGAGAGAAAAGATTGGTGAGATGCCGACAGAGATGTTTTATCACTTTTTCAAATCCTTCAGCGATGCTGCCAGGTGTAATCTGAACATCAAAGCGGAAGGTGAAAATGAACACCACAAAATAGAAGCCATTTTTAAAGGTCTTGCAAAAGCTATTAAGATGGCCATTAAAAGAACGCCCGGTAATGAACAACTGCCCAGTACCAAAGGGCTTCTGTAAAATCCAGGAAAGCATGAATATAGTAATTGTAAAATATAACGCAGGTAATATCCGGTCGGTACTTTTTGCTTTGGAAAGAATAGGCATACAGGCAACTGTAACCGATGATACAGAACAAATTTTATCTGCCGATAAAATTATTTTCCCGGGGGTTGGCGAAGCCAGTACTGCAATGGGATATTTAAAAGAGCGCAACCTTGATAAAGTCATTGTATCAGCCAGGCAGCCGTTGCTGGGCATTTGCCTGGGCATGCAATTGTTGTGCAATTACAGTGAGGAAAACAACACTGACTGTCTCGGCATCTTTGATGTAAAGGTGAAAAAATTTGTAAGCGACCGTTTAAAAATCCCTCAAATTGGCTGGAACAATATTTATGTCAAAGAAAATCCTCTTTTCAAAAATGTAAAAAATGGCAGCTATTGCTATTTTGTGCACAGCTACTACGCAGCGATCAGCGATAATACAATAGCAACAACCACTTACGCTAACGAGTTTAGCTGTGCGCTACAAAAAGATAACTTTTTCGGGGTACAGTTTCACCCCGAGAAAAGCGCAGAAACAGGAGAACAAATTTTAAGAAATTTTTTGACCCTTTAAAAGAAACCCTTAATGCCAAAGGATTTGAAATAACGCTGTATACTGAAGATTTCAAAAATGAATATTTATCGCTTACTGATATTACAAAAGAGCAATCTTCTGTAATTTATGCAAACAATACCGTAAAATCATTAAAATAAATGCAGATCATTCCCGCTATAGATATTATTGAAGGCAAATGTGTACGCCTGAGCAAAGGCGATTATAATCAAAAGAAAATATACAACGAGCATCCGCTCGAAGTAGCAAAAAGTTTTGAAGATGCAGGCTTGCAACGTCTTCATCTTGTAGACCTCGACGGGGCCAAAGCCGGTGAAGTAAAAAACTGGAAGGTATTGGAGCAAGTCGCCGGCAGAACAGCGCTCCAGGTAGATTTTAGCGGAGGCATCAGCAACGATAAAAGCGTTGCCATTGCCTTTAACTCGGGTACTACTTATGCTGCAATTGGGAGTATTGCCGTAAAAAATGAAGCACTGCTGTTACAATGGTTCACCGCTTACGGAGTGGAAAGATTTATTTTAGGCGCTGATGTACTGGACGAAAAGATCCAGATAAAAGGCTGGACTGAAGCTACCGATATCCATATCATCGACTTTATAACAAACTATGCAGCCAAAGGCGTTCAGCAATTTTTTTGTACCGACATCAGTAAGGACGGACTTTTGCAAGGAAGTTCCAACGATCTTTATAAAAAAATACTGGATGAAACGACAGGGATCAGCCTGATCGCAAGTGGCGGTGTAAGCGCTGTAAAAGACCTGGAAGACCTGAAAGCCATCGGATGCAGCGGAGCTATTGTTGGAAAAGCGATATACGAAGGAAGAATTAAAATTTCTGATTTAAAGTTTGAAATTTGAAATTATATATGCTGGCAAAACGTATCATACCCTGTCTCGATATCAAAGACGGACGAACTGTTAAAGGAACCAATTTTGTTGATTTGCGTGATGCCGGTGATCCGGTGGAACTGGCCATCCGTTACAGTAAAGAAGGCGCAGATGAATTGGTTTTCCTCGACATCACAGCAACCGTGGACAAACGCAAAACCCTTTCCGAACTGGTAAGAAAAATTGCTACTCATATTAATATACCTTTTACCGTTGGCGGCGGTATTAATACCGTTGAAGATGTATCGGTATTGCTTGAAAACGGCGCCGATAAGATTTCGGTTAATACTTCGGCAGTGAAACGCCCTGAGCTGATAGCGGAACTGGCCAAAAACTTTGGAAGCCAGTGTGTAGTGGTTGCGGTTGATATAAAATTATTTGACGGCATCTGGAAAGTAGTTACTCACGGAGGCCGCACTCCTACTCCATTGGTGGCTACCGAATGGGTTAAACAGTGCAGGGATTCAGGCGCTGGTGAAATCCTGTTAACATCCATGGAAAACGACGGCACCAAGGCAGGTTTCGCAGTTGATATTACTGCCCGCATTAGCCAGTCAGTAAATATTCCCGTAATCGCCTCCGGCGGTGCAGGCAACATGGCTCATTTTGAAGAAGTATTTGCCAAAGGCCATGCCGACGCCGCTTTGGCAGCCAGTATCTTTCATTTCAAAGAAATTGAAATAAAAGACCTGAAAGAATATCTTCAGACAAAAAACATTACGATACGGTTATAATTATCCATATTTAATTATTAATTTTTAATTTTCAATTACCATGTCTCCCGATTTCTCAAAATATGCCGATGGACTAATGCCGGCAGTTATTCAGGATGCTGACACTTTAGAAGTATTAATGTTAGGCTTTATGAATGAAGAAGCATTCATTAAAACCAATAAAGAAGGTAAAGTAACCTTTTACAGCCGCAGTAAACAGCGCTTGTGGACCAAGGGGGAAACCTCTGATCATTTCCTGATTGTAAAAGAAGTGCTGTTAGATTGCGATCAGGATACCATACTTATAAAGGCCGAACCGCAGGGACCCACCTGCCACACCGGCAACACCAGCTGCTTTGGTAAAGCCAACGACACTTTTTCGCTGCAACAATTGGAAAAAGTGATCGTTGACAGAAAAAGTAATCCCTCAGAAAAATCTTATACCACTTCTCTTTTTGCCAAAGGCATTAATAAGATCGCACAAAAAGTGGGTGAAGAAGCTGTTGAAATTGTTATTGAGGCCAAAGATGACAACAGGGAACTGTTTCTGGGAGAAGCAGCAGACCTGATGTTTCATTATCTTGTATTACTGCAGGCTAAAGGATTTTCGCTATCGGACGTGGTAAAGGTGCTGGAAGGCAGGCATAAAAAATAAAGAAGCTCAAAATTTTCACGCAAAGTCCGTAATGAAAACAAAGATACGCAACACAATACCTTAAGAATGAACCGTTGTTTTGTTATGTGAAATAAAGGTATTAAGGCTTCACTATCCTTAAACCTTAATACCATAATGGTTCGCACCTTACTTCCCATTCCCTATTTACCAGGCAGCAATTTTTTTCTAAAGACTTATTATGATATTGCAGCGTCATCGGCGTTTCCTGCAGGGCGCATCATTAATCCCTGGAACTGCTTCATAGTTTTTTCCATTCCTTCTGTACTGCCATCTAAAAAGATCACATTGCCTTTTCCATATTCAGCAAAGTTTTTAATAGCCTCCGTCCACATACTAAATAAAATAAAATTGGTGTCCAGGTTGGCCTGCCTTAATTCCGTTGCTGCAGACGACATGCCTTTGGCCACTTCCTCACGGAATAATGCAATACCCTGTCCGCGCAGCTTTGCCGCTTCACGTTCCGCTTCAGCGCTGATCTTTATTGCATTCCCTTCTGCCTCAGCTGATTTGGTTTTGGTAATCAGCAATGCCTGCCCTTCATTTTCTGCAGCGGCTTTCAGGTTATTACTGGCAACCACTTTACTCATGGAATCGAGGATCATTTTATCGAAAGTAATATCATTTATCTGCAGATCCTGTAAATGATATCCCCACTCCTCCAATGTCTGGTCTATCTCCACTTTTACGTATTGCACAATTTCGCGGCGAAGGCTCAGCACTTCCGCCTGTTTTTTGGTAGCAACAAACGAACGCACATTCCCTTCTATCGTTTTTATCAGCGCCTGCATTAGATCCCGGTCGCTGATAAATTTAAAAGCTACTTTTTTTATCGTTTCTTCACTGTCATTTTGAACCGCATATAGCAGCATTGCTTTAAAATAAACATTCGCCTGATCCTGTGTAACTGCCTGGAATTCGAGTTCCACCGACCTGTTTTGCGTGGAAACCCTTTTAAAAAGCTGTTCGATAAAAGGTATCTTAAACTGCAGGCCCGGGCGTGCAATACGCTGGTACTTTCCAAACATAGTAATAACGCCAATATATCCCTGGTTAATGGTAAATAAACCACTGAATACAATAATTAAAATAACAAGTATCCACCAATAGTTTAATAAGCCCATAGTATTTGTTTTATTAAAAGTAAAAAGAAAAAACTGATTTTAAATATTGAACCTGTTTAAACTCTTGAAAATCTGAACAAATAGATCGTGAAAGAGACCACAACGGCAGGGGTGTCACAGCGGAATCACAACGTTCAATGCAGCTCATGCATTTTCTTCCCAAACCTGAACAAGATTTACCAATACTTCTACTGACTTCTGCATATCCTGGATGCTCACATATTCATGTTTTCCATGAAAAGCCATTTCGCCGGTAAATATATCAGGACAGGGCAACCCCATAAACGACAACCGGCAACCGTCGGTACCTCCGCGCGCGCTGCTTTCTTTATATTGCACATCACTGCGTTTCATTGCTTCCTGCACATATTCGCCGATATGAGGATAATTCTTTATCACTTCTTTCATATTACGGTATTGCTCTTTACTGTCGAAAGTATAAGTAGCGCCGTCATAACGGCCAACAGCCTGGCGGGCAAACTGCTCGAGTCGTTTTTCATGCAGCTGCAACATTGCAGAGTCGAAATCGCGTATAATAAAATCCACTGTAACCTTTTCAACAGCGCCTTCTATATGAACGGGATGTACAAATCCTTCCCTGTCTTCGGTGGTTTCGGGGCTGAAAGAGTCTTTGGGCAACAGGTCCAGGAAAGTACCAGCCACTTTCATGGCGTTTACTAATTTACCCTTTGCATATCCCGGGTGTGTGCTGATGCCGTAAAATGTAACGGTAACGCCATTAGCGCTAAAAGTCTCATCAGTATAACTGCCCCGCTTTCCTCCGTCTAAGGTATAACCAAAATCAGCGCCGAGCTTTTGAAGATCAACTTTGTCCACTCCCCTGCCGATTTCTTCATCCGGGGTAAACAAAATTTTAATCGTACCATGTTTTACTTCAGGATGCGAGGTCAGGTAGTTTGCAAGATCCATTATAATTGCCACCCCTGCTTTATCATCTGCACCCAGCAAAGTAGTTCCTGAAGCCGTAATAATATCTTCGCCGATTTTCTTTTTTAAATAGGGATGCTGCCGGACGGAGATCACCTGGGTCGTATCGTCGGGCAGTAGAATATCTTTTCCGTCGAAGTTCCTGTGTACAATAGGCTTCACGCCGGCTCCGGAGCAATCGGGAGAAGTATCTACATGACTGCAAAAGCAAACTACAGGCACTTTTTTTTCTGAATTGGAAAGAATGGTAGCGTACACATAACCAAAATCGTCCAGGTGCGCATCAGCAATACCCAACTGCTGCAGCTCCTCCACCAACAGACGACTGAGGTCTTTTTGTTTTTCTGTAGACGGGAAATTTTCAGAAGAAGGGTCGCTTTGCGTATCAATGGTTACATACTTTAAAAAACGGTCTGCTACGCTAAATTCATATTCACTAATCATTCGGAATAATTTTATTAATAGTGGTTTTCAGGTTTATGCAAATTTAAGGCTCTCTTTCCAAGTTTACATTAGTTAAATATTACATTTTATTTATAAAAAATGCCCCGAAATATTGTATAGTAATATTCCGGGGCAGAAAAAAATCACCTTACAGAACTAAGGAGTAATAATTAACGGACTTGCTCCTTCAATTCCAACGAGTTCCAGATCAAAAATAAGGTCTTTACCTGCAAGGGGATGGTTCGCATCCAGGGTTACTGCATCTTCTTTAATTTCTGTAACTACTACCTGGAACTGCTGCCCGCCGGGGTCGCTCATTACCAATGGCATACCCAGCTCTAACTGCATGTCTTCCGGGAACCGGTCTTTAGGCATATCAATAACCATGCTTTCATTCTTGGGTCCGTAAGCTTCTTCTACAGGGATATTGATCGTTTTCTTTTCACCAACTTTCATTCCTGTAACGCCGTCATCAAAACCCTTGATCACCATACCACTGCCTACTTCAAACTCAAGCGGATCACGACCTTCAGAACTATCGAATGTTTCACCAGTGGTTAACTTGCCGTGATAATGTACTTTTACTTTATCACCTTTTTTAACTTCTTGCATTATCTGTTATTTAATATTTTAAATTTTTATGATCAGCTAATCGCGCGGTCGGCGCATCTATAATGGTCTTTGACCTGCACTAATCCCTGATCCTATCCGGATCGAAGGTAGCCCTTTTTATATTCTTAAACTATTTTATCGGAAAACCATGCGATATTCGCAATATGAGTGTGGATAATTACAAAAAACTCCGGATCATATTCATGGGTACACCTGAGTTTGCAGTGGCCAGCCTCGATGCGCTGGTACAAGCAGGATGTAACATTATCACCGTAATAACAGCCCCCGACAAGCCGGCGGGAAGAGGGATGGCATTGCAGCAAAGTGCCGTAAAGAAATATGCATTGCAAGAAAATGTTCCGGTGCTTCAGCCGGAAAGATTAAAGGATGCCGGTTTCCTGCAGCAGCTGGAAGCATTAAATGCTGATCTTCAAATCTGCGTTGCCTTTCGCATGTTACCGGAAGCGGTATGGAATATGCCTCCGATGGGAACGATTAATTTACATGGATCGCTATTACCTCAGTACCGCGGCGCCGCCCCTATCAACTGGGCAGTTATTAATGGCGAAAAAGAAACCGGTGTTACTACTTTCAGGCTTCAGCATGAAATTGATACGGGAAATATCCTGCTACAGGAAAGTTTTCCTGTTTCAGAAGAAGATACAGCGGGCACCGTACACGATAAGATGATGCATATAGGCGCCCGCTTGTTGCTGCAAACGGTAAAAGGATTAGCAGCAGATGCATTAAAAGAAAGCCCACAACTCATACCCGAAAATCTGGTTTTGCATCATGCACCTAAAATTTTCACCGGAACCTGCCAGATCAATGCTTCCCAACCTGTTGAAGCAGTTTATAATCTGATCAGGGGCCTTTCGCCCTATCCTGCTGCGTTTACTTTCCTGAACGGAAAAAAGCTTAAAATTTTTAGATGTGTAAAAATTGAAGCACCGCCCGCTGCTAATGCAGGTGATTTTGAAACCGACGGAAAAACATTTTTAAACCTCGCCTGTAAAGATGGCTACCTGCAATTACTCGAACTGCAGCTGGAAGGCAAAAAAAGAATGAATGTCGAAGATTTTTTAAGAGGCTACCGGTTCAATTAGCAGCCTTCATATTTATGTGGTTTCATTTTAAAAAATATAAACAAGTTTTTTTGATCAATAAGTAACTTTTACTGTAAAGTTATCGGGATGATTGGTTTGTAATTTGGCTGCCGCAGCTTCACTTATTCTTATATCAAAGTTGTCGCTGTAAGGCACATTTTTCATTTTACCCAGCACCTTTGCATAAACCGTTTTATTATTTTCCGGGTTGGTAATTTTTACAATAGTGCCAGGCGCTGCATTATCCATCAGCATGTAGTACCTGCCATCGCTCCAGCCCCTGTCTGTTTTAAAAATACCGGAAGTAACCGTAGCTTCTGCAGCCAGGTTGGGGTTTGTATTTTTATCATAATCGTTTTTAAAATAACCGGCGTCGCTGGCCACAGGCGTTGCCACTGCTGTTTCAGCCGATTCTTTTTCCGCTACTTTTTTGCTGATCTTTTCAACCACATTATCCACTTTTTCTTCCCGGGCTTTTGCCACCTGTGTGTTATCAACCTCCGGCTTTTCAACAACCCCATCTGCCAGGAAACGGGTAGCAATAAACCCTTCCGTTCCGTCTTCTAACCGTACCTGTGACCATTCATTGTCCACTTTCTTAACAATGGTAACCACATCGTACTGTTGCGCCCGGGTAACTACCTCCTGATCGGTTGCAGGGCCTTTGCGGATATTGATATTAGACCCCGATACTGTGGCTTTTTTTACCGGCGGTCCGGTTCTCTCAGGTTCAGCCTTTTGCCCGCCTGCTCCCAGGAAACGGGTTGCAATAAATCCTTCAGTGCCGTCTTTCAGCCGAATAGAAGTCCATTCGTTGTTTACATTTTTAATTATCTCTACCACATCATCCTGCTGCGCCACTCCCACCACATCCTGATCCATTGCGGGGCCTTTGCGGATATTGATATTCGTGCCGGATATTCTTGCTGTTTTTATCGCAGCCGCTTTTTTAGGCGCTTCTTTTGTTTCAGCCTGCTGCAAGAAACGGGAAGCCATGTATCCTTCCACCCCATCCTTTGTACGAACAGCAGACCATTCGTTATTTACTTTTTTTAATACAGTAACAATCTCATCCTGTTGTACGGTGCCTACCACCTCCTGATCGGTTGCAGGGCCTTTCCGGATATTAATATGGGTACCTGTTATAATTGCCTGCCGGGCATTTACAGCTTTCACGTTAGTTTTCGCGGCTGCATTTTCAGCTTCAGGGTCTGCTGCGGTTTTACCGGGAAGGGTACCGGCAAAGTATCCAACAATGATCTCTTTGCCGTCAGTAACCTTATTTCCGCCTATCTTATTCCAGCTTTTCAGGTCTTTTACGGGAACTTTATTAAAGCGGTTACTGATGCCTGCCAGGCTTTCACCAGAAGCAACTGTATAATAAACAGGTGTTTTCCCTTTTTGCTGTGAAAGATTTTCACTGGTCAGCGGAATTTTTACTTTCTGCCCGATAGAAAGTCCCTTATCCCTATCAAATCCGTTTGCACCGGCTATATCAGATACACTCACACCATATATTCTGCTTAATGTATACAAGCCTTCTTTAGGTTGCACTTCATGGACTATAACAGCGTTTTTACCCGATCTTTCAGCAATTAATTTTGTTTTCTGAGCCATTGCCAAAACTGAAAGTAAAGCCAATCCTGCCGATAAAATATACTTCTTCATAATTATGAACTTATGTCGATTGAAATGTTGAGCGAATTTACAATAAAGTTTTTTGTCCGGCGCTTAAGGATCGTTAACTTTATTTCACCCTAGTTATATTTGCTCCGCAAAGATCTGATATGGCAACGGCAAATACGAAAACCTTTTTATTATTCCAACCTGCATTATTATTCTCAAAAAAACCTTCTGTCTCGATCAGGCAGCTTATTAAAGCGCCGAAAGGACTTACTACGGGAGAACAGCCTTTTAGCCGCCCACATATAAAAACTTTCTTCAGGCACTATGATGACGAAACCGTAAAAGCTTTGCTGGCATTTGCACCGGCAGCTTTGCAAAAGGTAAATATGGAGCTGCATAAACAAACCGATTATATCACCGATCAAACGGAGCGGAATGCAGCCATTAAAAAGGCATATACCCGTCATTTATACGCATTAGCAGGCGCTTTACGAAGATTACCTGTCAATGACTTGTATCACCCGGTGCCCTCCGATACTAATCGTATCCAAAATGTAAAATGCAGTTTCCATCCTTACCCGGTGGAACTTATTTTTACTGTAGCTAAAACAACTGAAAATTACCATATTGATCTGTTCGTGGAAATGGGCAAAGACAAATTACCGTTTCAGGATTTTAACCGTTTTGAATTTTTACTGGAAAAGGAAAACCGCTATTATCAGATGTCGCCCAAAAGTTACGAAGCGTTGGAATGGCTGTATCATCAGGATGTTTCAAAATGGCCTGCGGAAGACGCAGGCGCTTTGGAACTTGTGTTGCAGGGCCTTGGCGACCGGCAGGTAAAAATTGACCGGACTGCTTTTTCGGAACTAAAAGCCATAACCGTACTGCCGGAACAGCAGGTACTACTGAGTGAGCTTAGCAATACCTTTCTGAAACTGGAACCCCAGTTTGTATATGACGGCATCACCATTGACGGGCCTTATGAACCCATCACAAAAATTGAAACAGGTAATAAAATCATTACTATTAGCAGAAACCAGGAACAGGAAACAGCACTGACCGATTTTTTACGATCGCTGCATGAAAAATTTGCGAACCAGAATAATGGTTTTTTCTATCTGACCTTTGCAGAAGCACAGAAAAAGGGATGGTTCTTAAAAACATATCATCTCCTGTTAGAAAAAAACATCAACCTGCTGGGTATTGATCTGCTGAAACATTTCCGCTATTCTCCGCACAAAGCGGAAACGCTGATCAAACAACAAACACCGCAAGGAGATTTCGTATGTATTGAATTCAGTTTAAAATTCGGTAAAGAAACAGTGTCCCTGAATACGCTGCAAAAATCATTGCTTAACAATCAGAAAGCGATCCTGCTGAAAGATGGCAGCCTGGGCGTACTTGGTGATGACTGGATAAAGCAATACGGTTTAATGATCCGGCATGGAAAGATCAGAAATTCAGCCTTGCTGGTGGCAAAATGGCTGATACTTGGCGCTGCCGCTGAAAAAAATGAAGATTCCGGGAACCTGATCAACACAGATATTGCCCCGGCCTGGTTCTCAAAGTGGCAGCAATGGGAAAAACAGGAGGCCCCGGTGTATCCACTGCCGGCAAATCTCCGGGTTAAAGAGCTGCGTTCTTATCAGCGTACCGGGTACGAATGGTTGAGATTGCTTGCCGAAATCGGAGCCAGCGGCTGCCTGGCGGACGATATGGGCCTTGGAAAGACCCTGCAAACCATTAGTTTTTTAATGTATAAAATTGAAGCCGTTCCGGAAGGCAAACACCTGGTGGTAGCTCCTGCAAGCCTGTTATACAACTGGCTGATGGAGCTTGAAAAATTTGCGCCCCATGTTAAAGCCACAGTGCTGCATGGCTCTAAAAGAGATACTGAATCGCTTGCCGGCCATAATTACCAGGTGATCATTACCAGTTATGGTACCATGAGGCAGGATATTCAATTATTGGAAACTGTTACCTGGGAAACCATTGTGCTGGACGAAAGCCATCATATTAAAAATCCCGGGGCGCAAACTACGAAAGCGGCGTGGCAACTCTCCGCCAAAACAAAAATCGCACTGAGCGGCACCCCGGTTATGAACAGTACGGGCGACCTGCATAGTCAAATGCATTTCCTGATGCCGGGACTACTGGGCACACCTGAGTTTTTTAAAAAAGAATATACCCTCCCCATCGAACAGCTGCATAATGAAGAAAAAGCGGCAGCCCTGCAAAAACTGATCAGGCCGTTTGTTTTAAGACGCACAAAAGAGCAGGTTGCCAGCGACCTGCCTGAACGAACCGAATCATTTTTATGGTGCGAAATGGATGCAGACCAGCGCGCCGCTTATGAAAGTATTAAAGAAACCATTCGCGCCAACATCTTTACAGAAATAAACAGTAACGGGCTGAACAAAGGAAAACTAAGTGTACTGGCAGGCCTGACTAAATTAAGACAGCTTTGCAATAGCTGTGAACTGGTTAAAAATGAAGATATTTTTACATACGACAGTGTAAAAACCAAAGTACTGATTCATGAACTGCAATGCATAATACCCCAGCACCGCGCATTGGTGTTCAGCCAGTTTACTTCCATGCTCGATTTACTGGAACGGGACCTTGGCAAAGCAGGTATTCCTGCATTGAGGCTCGACGGGCAAACGGCAGTTAAGCAGCGGCAGGAACTGGTTACCGCTTTTCAATCCGAAACAGGCACCGCCCCGGTTTTTTTAATCAGTCTGAAAGCCGGGAACACCGGTTTAACTTTAACAAAAGCCGATTATGTTTTTTTGTTTGACCCGTGGTGGAACACTGCTGTAGAAAACCAGGCGATAGACCGAACCCACCGTATCGGCCAGCAACAACATGTATTTGCTTACAGGATGATCTGCCGCAATAGTATAGAGGAAAAAATTATTAAACTGGCCGGACGAAAGAAAAAACTGGCCGACGACCTGATCACTACGGAAGAAAGCCTGATAAAGGGCCTGTCGCTCGAAGACATAAAATATCTGCTGGAATAAATGGGTATTTTACTCAGTAACCTGATTATATATACTA
>JASGEW010000091.1:0-3441 GCA_047606125.1 Niabella sp.
ATCAGCATCAACAAGAGAACCCTGTAAACGCTGGTCATCCTTTTAATACTCTGATATTTTCAGATCCTGAAAAATTACATTATCCTGAACGGAATAAACACCCCATTTGGCATTGGGAAGCCAGTAGATCCTCCCTGTCAGATTGATTGTTCCATTAATATTTACGGTTAAGATCGAATTATCAACAATCAGCTCTATCTTCACATCATTACCTGATGCAAAATTAAAGGGTATTTTACAATCTATATACTCATCTGTACCCTGTACCTTCAACAGGTAAACTATGCCATCTTTAAACCGCAGCTTATAATAATCGCTGCTGCCCGATCGTGCATAGCCAAAAGCAAAACCGGCATCGCCGCCTGTTTGCAGGTCTTTTATGGTTGTTGTTATTTTCTTTTGGCCATTGATTAAGCCAAAGCCGGCAAAACCATTGGCTTGTAAAGAATATGTGCTGCCGCTAACCGATGCGTTTGTTGAACTGTCCTGTGTAAATGTTTTATTTTTTGAAAGCAGATTGCTGATGGCTTCCGGTATTTTTACGGAAAGCGTTCCGTCTGAATTTTGAACAAGCTGGTGTGTAACAAGGTTACCAGCCCAAATATTGCTGCCATAATCGGTAGCGCCATCTTTTCGGTACACCCAGCCAAACAGGTAACGGTTGGTTCCATCAGAGGCCGTTTTAGCAGCATAATAAAAAGCCCCGTCAAAAACATCAGTTTCGGGTGTTGTCCAGGGGCCGCTTAATGAAGATGCCATACGATAATGCGTAGTATTATTAACGCCGGTTTCTGAAAATACCAGGTACCAGTAACTGCCCATTTTAAAAACATCAGGGCATTCCATAACGCCATAGGCTGTATTATCCGTTGTATAAAACGGATCTTTTAATGTCCAGTTATTCGATGAAATATCAGTAGTTGTGTATAAAGCAATTACCGGAACACTGTTTTGATACGCCGAAACAAGCATCCAGTACTCGCCCGCCTCATCATTATAAAACACATAAGGATCCCTGAAATCATTGGCGCCATAGCCATCTGTGGTTGATGGGTACATTACAAAATCCGTATGTTTTGTCCAGTTCACCAGGTCGGTGCTGGTAGCATACATAATGCCTTCCACCGGGTCGCCGGTACTCCAGTACAGATCGTTATGGCCGGTATAAAAGAAATAATAAGTGCTGCCTTCTTTTATAATGGAGCCTGTGCCAATAGCCCTGTCCTGATCGCTATCGCTGCCAAAAGGAATCATTCTTCCCTGGTAATTATAATGTAGCAAATCGCTTGTTGTAAAGGCATGAACAGGATGATAGCCGCCGTTGGCATCGCCATCGTGCAGGTAAAAAACATGGAATGAATCATTTGCGAAATAAGGCATAACATCGCCCACGTAGCCGGAAGAATAGTAAGTGGTTCCCTGCGCATTTAGCCAGGCAGATGGCGGCGCCGGGAAAAATGAAACCGGGTTAGTAAGGTCTTCCTGGTTAAAGCTAACCGCGTTTTTATTACAGGCGCCCAAAAAAGTACTCCACAAAATAACACAAATGCCGGGCATATATTTTCTATTGAACATGTTGCTTAATTTAAAGTATGATAAATAACTATTCACTCAGGTAGCTAAGTACATTCTTTGTTAGTTTTTGAATATTGAACAAGTAGCTGTTGGCCGGCTGGTCTGTGGAACTGGATGGGTTGGCTTCGGCATACCAGTCATAGCAACCCGCCCCGATGACGATGGCAGCCCCATGACCGGATGTTCTCGAAAATTCGGCCATGGTAACAACGGTAGCATGGTTTTCATCCCATTCGGTGCTGCCCAAATCAATACCGCCTGTTAGCGTGCGCCAGTTTGCCGGCGTGCTGTACCCGCCCCAATCCGGAATATACCATTGGGCCGTATGGTTTAACCTGTATGCGCCGCTGCCCAGCAAATAGGCGGTTGCATACGACTTATCGCTGGTTAATGTTAAACCATCAAATGCAGCGTGCGATTCATGCCCTTTAAAAGATATTCCCCAGGCGTCGCTTGAAACCCACTGGCTGCCGCGGGCATCTCCAAAAGTATTGTTAGGCCCATAGCCCGAAGGCACAATGCCCAACGCCTCTACATAACGGGCGGCAAAGGTGGTAAGCAGAAAGGAGCCTCCATTAGAATAATAGCTCTTTAAGGAAGAAAGCACGGTGGCATTGGTAGCAATATCCGGCAAACTCTGCGTACTGTCTTCATGCCACCATAATACAGAGAACGGGCTTAACTCAACACTGCCGCTTTTTATATCATTGAAAGAAATAAACTCCGCTTCGGGATTACTTGCGGCCAGCCAGCTCCATGCAGCTTTTTCATCGGGGTTTGTCAATTCGCTTTCCGAACCCGCTATACTTAGAAAGCCCACTTTCTCGGGAATAGTAATAGTAGCTGTGTATGATACCGTTGTGGAACCCATCGTAACTTTATAAGTAACAGGATCAGTGAAATCAACCGTTTCGCCAGATGCAGGGGATATGGAGGCGCCATCGGCCAGCGTAATAACGGGGGAAAGCGTTGCAAGGTCTGTTCCGGCAGGCATGGCCGCCGTTATGGTACGGTTAGTATTGTCTATCTCTGCCGTAACCCCGTCTATGACAAAGGACAGGATCGCTTCTTCTTCGGAAGAAGTAACGGCATATTCATTGGAAAGGTTGCCATTTACAACGGTATATTCCACAGCGCTGGTTAAATCAACGGTTGTGCCGGAAGCCGGCGACACGGTGGCGCCATCAGCCAGTGCAATGGCTGGCGTTACTGCACTGCGGTCCTGCCCGAATGGAAATACAAGGGAAATCGTACTGAGTGAATCGTTAATGGTTCCTTCAACCGAGCCAACGCTGAAGCTTTTTATTTTTACATCAGCATCCAGGTTCAGCTCCAGCCCCCGGAATGTACTTTTTTTACAACTTATAAAGTTGCCAAGCACGGCAAGCAATATAAGTAACGAAGCTATTTTTTTCATTTTGAATGATATTAGTTAGGTGAGAATCGTTTATGATTTTAATAGGATTTTAATACCCGTAATTCTGCTGGTATAAATTTTTGCTCAGCTCAATCTGGGTAAGCGGTATGGGCAGGTATTCATGCCTGTTTTTGGTGAACTGCGCATTGCTCAAAAACGACCACCTGGTTTTTTCCACGGTGGCAAAAGTGTTCAGCACATCGCTGGCAACGCCCCAGCGCACCAAATCGAAAAACCGGCCGCCTTCTTCCGCCATTTCGAGGCGGCGCTCAAAACGAAGGGCCGTGCGGGCATTGTCCTGCGTCCAGGTAATATTGGTGCCGCTTACATAAGGTTTTGCCAGGTAGTTACCTTCGGCATTGCCATCTGCATCAACCAGCAATGAAGTGCTGGCTGCCGCCCTTTCCCTTAGCTGGTTTATTAACGGCAATGCTTCATCCTGCCTGCCC
>JASGEW010000092.1:0-44329 GCA_047606125.1 Niabella sp.
CCAAATTTTACCGCCGCTTTATGGAGAGTGAAGCCGGGCATTATACGCTGTTTATAGAGTTGGCAGCAACCTATCTTCCCAAAGAAAAAGTGCGCACGCGCTGGAATGAATGGCTGGCACACGAAACCATGATCATGAAAGAGCTGGAATTACGTGGCGATAGGATCCATTGATGGTTGACAGTTGATAATATGACAATTATCAGTCTTTGACGGCTCCCCCACTCCCTGCTTCCCATTCACAATTCCCTTCTCCGGGCTTTACGCCTTATGCTTCCAGCAACCAGCAACCTGTAACGGGTCATCTTCCTCTTATGTTAATAAAACCCTCCTCTTATGTTAATAAAATGTTTATTAAAATTTTTAAAAACTTTTTATTTTTATTAAAAAATAACTCTATCTTTATATTTAATTAACAAATACTAAAACAAATTTTTAGTAATGATCGCCGGTATCATCTCAAAAAAGCAAAAATTTTACAGGGAGATCTTAAAGCAATTGTTTTTCAACAAACAGTTTTCCTGTGCTGATTTGAGCAATGCAATCAAAAAAAGCATACCGCTTACGACACAGTACATAAATGAACTGATCGGCATGAAGCTGGTGAGTGAGAAGGGATATGCGGTTTCTACAGGTGGGCGGCGGCCACAAACCTATAGTATTAAAAACGGCGTGTTTTATATCATATCAGTGGCAATGGATCAGCTGGTAACACGCGTAGCACTTATTTCCACAGATAATACTATTGTGGGAGAAATTACAAAATTTAACCTGATCTTAGCCAACAATCCTGATAGTTTACAGGAACTGATCAGGCATTTAAAATCCTTTATACAGCATTCAAAAATACCGGAATCGAAAATTGTGGGCATTGGTATCGGCATGCCGGGCTTTGTTGATACGGCCAAAGGGATCAACTATACTTTTTTACCATGCAAAAGCGGTACCGTAACCAGTAATATACAGGAAGCCCTGAAGCTGCCCGTACTTATCGACAACGATTCAAGCCTTATTGCTTTAGCTGAATTAAAATGGGGCGCAGCCAAAAACAAACAAAATATAATGGTACTAAACCTGGGCTGGGGTATTGGCTTGGGGATCATTATTAATGGGAAGCTTTTCAGAGGCAACGATGGATTTGCCGGGGAATTCAGCCATATACCTCTGTTTGACAATAATAAAATATGTTCCTGTGGAAAACATGGCTGCCTTGAAACGGAAACATCCTTAATGGTAGTGGCACAAAAAGCCATTGAAAAGCTGAAAAAGGAGCAAAAGCCGTCCCTGATCCAGAATCTGAAAGCTGGGAATATTGAAGATGTGGTCAGGAAAGTAATAGAAGCGGCCCAAAAAGGTGATAAGTTCTCTATCGAACTGCTATCTGAAGCGGCTTATAATATAGGGCGCGGGGTAGCTATTCTTATCCATTTGCTTAACCCGGAAATGATCGTGATCAGCGGGATCGGCTCGCTTGCAGGAAAAATATGGATTGCGCCGGTACAACAGGCGATCAACGAACATTGCATTCCCAAGATCGCAGAACATACAGAAATAAAAATCTCTACGCTTGGCTATAATGCAGAGCTGATAGGCGCTGCCGCACTGGTAATGGACAATTATGAACAGTTGCCTGTGATGATTGGAGAGAAAGCTATTAAACAGCTAAATGTTTTATAAACTTAAAATCGAAAAAAACTTTTAACTCAAAAAGAACAAATATGAAAAGAACAATGCAGAAAGTACTGCTTCTTTTGCTGATGAGTAGTTTAGGAACGCTTGCTAATGCACAGCAAAGGACTGTAACCGGTACTGTAACAGATGAACAGGGGACAGCTGTTGCCAATGTATCCTACACAGTGAAGGGTACATCATCCGGCGGTATTACCGATGAAAATGGTAAGTTTTCCATTTCTGTCAATAACAACAGCGCTGTTATTGAATTTAGCGCAGTAGGGTATAACAGCCAAAACATCACAGTTGGGGAAAACCAAAGCCTGACTGTCAAGCTCGTAAAATCCGATTCGCAGATGGAAGGTGTTGTTGTAACGGCATTTGGGATTAAAAGACAGGAAAAATCGCTTGGATATGCGGTTAGTACCATTACTGCAAAGCAGCTGACAGAAGCGGGGGCTACCAATTTTGCTTCTGCCCTTTATGGAAAAGCTGCCGGGGTACGTGTAACTTCAGCACCGGGGGGCGCGTCAAGTGGCGTTAGCGTTCAGCTGCGTGGTGTTACTTCCATCGGACTGAACACACAGCCGTTATATGTTGTAAACGGTATACCCATTCGTAATTTCAGCGATCCGACCGCAAACTCTTTCAGTACTTCAAGTTCGAGGGTAGAGGGCAACGGGATACTGGATATTAATCCCGAAGATATTGAGAGCATGACCATCCTGAAAGGTGCAAGTGCTACTGCATTATACGGCTCTGAAGCCGCCAATGGCGTAGTAGTTATCACTACCAAAAAAGGCGCTGGCCTTACAAAAGGTCTCGGTGTGGATTTTAATTATACTTTTAACACAGAACGCCTGGCCCAAAGCCCCGATTACCAAAATGAATATGGCCCGGGTTACGATCCGCAAACCAATGTGGGAACTTTTGGGGCCACGTATGATGGATGGCTGACCCAATCCGACGGAAATGTTACACCCATATACAGGGCATACGCAGCCTTTGGCCCTAAGTTCGATGGCAGGGAGGTTGTTGACTGGGACGGCACTACGCGTAAATACGTGGCTCAAAAAAACAACTACCGGGATTTTTTTGATAAAGGCTATAACTCCAATCTGAATATCGCAGTGTCGGGAGCAAACGACAAAAGCAGTTTTAGGTTCTCGTACAACAGGATGGACTATAAAAGTATCATGCCCGGCTCCAAACAGAACAAAAATAATTTCAGCTTCAATGGTACACTGAAGTTAAATGACAGGGTTAACCTGGAGCTGATCAGCAGCTTCAATAATACCTTTACACACAACAGGCCAATGGTTGTGAGCGATATATTTGGTTCATACGGAGGATATTTCAGCAGGTTCGACGATATGAATACTTACCGAACCAGGTACCAAACCCCTGCCGGTTATAAATACCTGTTGTATAATAATGCGACCTACGATACAGAATATAATTTTGCCTATAACATGAGGGCGTCTCAGTTGTTGGATTACTATTGGACAAATCTGAAGAACAGCTACGATGAGTTGCAAAACAGGTTCATCAACAGCCTGACATTAAATGTAAAAATATTAGACAATCTGAATTTAAGGGCAAGGATTGGTGACGATTATACATCTGTGAACAATAACTCAAAAGAATATAATACCAAACCCGCCTATCTTGGAAATACCGGATTATATTCTGTTACTTCCAATTCCTATAATACAATTTATGGAGATGGTTTGCTAACGTATACGCCCAAAATGAGCAGTGACTTTGAACTTGGCATTAACGGAGGGGTAACAGGCAGGAAACAAATGTTTAAATACCAAACTACTTCTACCGGCTCCAGCAATGGTTTGGTTACAGAGAATTTTTTCAGTTTAACTAACTCTTCCGGTACGCTTACAGCAACAGGTTACCCCGCAGAGCAGGTAGATGTTGCTGCATTTGGAATGGTCAACGCCAATTATAAGCAGCTTCTTTTCCTGGAAGGAACAGGGCGTTATGAAGCGACCTCTACCTTAGCGCCGGGCAATAACAGCTACATCTACCCTTCTGTAAATATGGGCTTTATATTATCCGATGCGGTTAAGCTGCCCTCTCTATTTAATTATGCCAAGATCAGGGCTTCCTATGGTTTGGTAGGGAACCATCCTAATTTGTACCAGGCAAACGTTGGCTATTCTCAATACACCCTTGTTATAGATGAAAGCAGTGTCATTTATCAGCAGGCTAAGTCAAGCGGATTTGGTAACAACTCTTTAAAGTCGGAACGAAAGAGGGAAGTAGAACTGGGTATTGAAACCCGTTTGGTAAATAACCGTGTGGGAGTCGATCTGAGCTATTACAATAATAAAATAGACAGGATGATTATTCCGGCTCAAACCATAGCGGCATCCACTGGTGCAACTTCGGCTATTGTAAATGCAGGAAATTTACTGAACTATGGTTTTGAAGCGGCGATCAATGTTGCCGCTATTAAAACACCTGCGTTCAGCTGGACGTCGAACTTCAATTTTGCAATTAACAAAAATAAATTGCTGGCTATATACAACAATATGTCGGAACTCGTTAATTCAACTATTGACGGAGGGTATATAACAATCAAATCAAAGGTTGGAGATCCCTTAGGCAATATTTATACTTACAAGAGAAAAACAGACGATGATGGTAATTATATTATTGACGATGATGGGTTTTATACAATTAACACAAGCGAACTGAAATTTGTTGCCAACGGTATGCCCAAATTAGTTGGAGGCTGGTCCAATTCATTCAGGTATAAGGCTTTTAGCTTAGATATGCTGCTGGATTATAAACTTGGAGGATATATGATCTCTACTGCAAGATATTATCAAACCGGCGCCGGTATGTTTGAGAGTACTTTAAAATACAGAGATGCCGAGCATGGCGGACTGGCCTACGATGTCGTAAGTGATGCCACTGCGGAATATACATTAAATACCAGTGGCAGCAGGCATGATGGTATGGTGCTGGAGGGTGTAACTGAATCGGGCGAAACAAACGCAAAAGTTATCACAGCGGCAGCCTACTACTTATCCAATTATGAATGGGAAGGCAGGGGTATGTATGAAAATGCTATCTTCAAAAACAGCTATATAAAATTCAGAGAACTGACGCTTAACTACAATCTGCCAAAAACTGTAGCCAGGAAGTTGAAGTTCCAGAATTTACAGTTCTCTTTAATCGGCAGAAACCTGTTCTTCCTCTGGAAAACCTTGCCTAAAGGCATGGATCCTGAAGCGCCCGTTGGATCTGGCTGGCTGTCCCAGATGTCGGAAGGAGGCGGTACCGCGGCTGCTACACGCAGCCTTGGCTTCAGTATCAGGGCTCAATTCTGATGATGACAGAGTAACTAATTTATTCTAATATAATTTAATATGCAACATGAAAAAATATATTTTACCAATTTTACTTATATGCTTCCTGGCAGCAGCAATCAGCTCTTGCAAGAAGCAGTTAGAAGGCAACTATCTAAATCCGGAAATTACGACTACAGGCTCTATGAACAAGCTGCTGGCCGGAATGTTTTTAAATAAAAGAATCCATCCTTCCTATTGGGATTATTATACCTTTAAAATGTTGGGAACAGCACTGTACAGCCAGATAGGTTCGGTTGAACCTTCCTCCAATATGTATGTTGCCAATACAAACTATACAGAAGGCAGATGGGTTGATTATTATGACGGGGCAACGGGAACAGACTATAACTATAGCGGACCCGGCATACTTAACACTTACCGGGAGATGCAAACCACTTATAATGCCCTGAGTGCATCGGAACAGGAAGAGCAGCAGGTATACCTGGTACTGGCTAGAATATTACTTTGCGACCAGACACAGCAAATGATTGATCTGTGGGGCGACATACCATTTTTTTCCGCCAATTCACTCAATACCGAAAGCAGAAGTATCAGCTTAGCCCCTTTTGACGACGCGGCAGCTATCTATGACTCCCTGGATAATTATTTAATAGAAGCAAATGAATATTTATCAAACGTTTCCGTTCCCAGCACCGTACAAACTGCATTAACCACTGCAGACCTGTTTTATGGCGGAGATGTGGACTCCTGGAGAATGTATGCCAATTCGTTAAGGCTGCGTTTGCTGATGCGGGAATCTTACTATGACGAAACAAAAGCAGAATCGGAGATAACGGAAATATTAAGCGATGCCACTACATACCCGCTTATAACCTCCAACACGTATAATACTTTACTGGAGGAAAGTCCCACTACTTTAATAGCTAACCTTGGAGGAGCATTTCCCACAGCCTGGGCCCCGGCATATTTGTCAGATACTTTGATGAACCAGAACGGAGATCCGAGGATGGATGTGTATTACGACTACCCCAGCGGTTCAACAACGTATAAAGGATTCCCTTCAGATGGTTCAGCGTCAGACTATGAGAACAATGACTATACAGTGTATGACTCTGCCACAATATTGTATAACTATAATTTACCCGGCGTTGTATTTACTGCTTCTGAGGTGAATTTTCTAAAGGCCGAAGCATACGAAAGGTGGGGACTGGGTACAGCCTCCACAGAATACGAGAATGGAATCAGAAATTCGATCGATTTTTATTATGGGATCAATCAATCCAAGGTACTGAATACGACCGTATCCAATAGC
This sequence comes from Niabella sp., assembly GCA_047606125.1. Lineage (GTDB taxonomy): Bacteria > Bacteroidota > Bacteroidia > Chitinophagales > Chitinophagaceae > Niabella. The sequence goes on from JASGEW010000092.1 coordinate 6,318, forward strand.
TGGAGCACCCTATCCACTCCAAGTGAAAGTACAATCTCGACTTTTCTTGCTCAAACAGCCATTGCCTATAGTGGCACAACCGATCAAAAGCTGGCAAAAATATGGACACAAAAATGGATACATTTTTTTGTATTGCAATGTGGTGATGCATGGGCTGAATACAGAAGAACAGGCTATCCCGTTTTAAATTTTTACACGGCATCCAATAGCAGCGCTTCGCAACCACCCAGCAGGTTATTGTATACTTCAACTGAAACAGTTTACAATGCGGATAATTACGCGAAAGTTTCTGCAAACGACACCAGGGATACCAAAATTTTCTGGGATGTAAATTAGACTAACTACATCAATTTAAAATACTTTAAAGAGGCTGTCTCGGGAGACTGAGACAGCCTCTTTTTTATTCGATAAGGCCGTCAGATACGCAATCCTCAGAGCCTTCAAAACCTTTTTAACGCTCTCAATTATTTTTAGTACCTTCACTTACATTTGTTATTGCTTACACTTTTGATAAATTAACATAATTGGTAACCTAAATTAATTAATGTAAAACAAACTAATCCGTATGAGACTAAAGCTGTTTTTTCTGCTTTCCTTATGTTCTGTACACTTTAAAGCCTCCTGCCAGACAAACTTCCAGCCGGGTTATATAGAATTTAAAAATGGGGATACACTAAAAGGATATATTGATTACAGGCAATGGGAAGTAAATCCCGACCATATTTTATTTAAAACCGACCCCTCTAAAAAGGCAGAAACATATTCAGTAAAAGATCTGAATAAATTTGTGGTAAGCGAAAAAGACACATACATAACAGCCGCTATTACTAAAGATATGCGACCGGTTTTACTTGCCGATTTAGATCATTCAAACAATGACAGGAAAAAAAATGATACCGTTTTTTTAAGGCAAATTATTGAAAGCAATAATATTAGTTTATATATCTTCAAAGATTTTAAAGATCATTTTTATATAAAACATACAGGAGGCGATTTTGAAGAACTTGAGTACAAAGTGTACATGAGAAACGAAAATGGCCTGCCCTATGTTGAAAAATTACCCATTTACAGAAACCAGCTGACAAAATATATATTTAACAGGCCGGATTTCGACCGGATAAAAGCAGCAATAAACAACACCGGCTATACCGAAAACGACCTGCTAAAAATTGTAAATAAGATAAATGGTGAAACCGGCAACATGGACAAAAGTGATCTCAAAAAAAGTAAAAATACATTTTTTATATCGGCAGGCGTATTAGGCTCACCCCTTAAGTATTTTGGCACAACCGTTTTACGCAATATAAATTTTGGTATTCCGTTTCAGCCAGTAATAGGGTTTGGCATCGAATTTTCCTCTAAAAGAGGTTTTGGAGCTACCATGCTAAAAGCAGAAACAATCTTTCACCTGATAAATTATAACTCGTCTGCTTCTACATATAATGCAGCATCGGGAGAAACAACAATAATCTCTTATAAACTTAAAGGGGCCAATATTGCACCTGCAGTTTCCATTGTTTATAGTTTTATAAAAACCCCGGAACACAAAGTTTATGCAGGTGGTGGCGTCGCTTATAATATTTCCATATTATCTCCCGATGAATATAAGGAGTTAAACGCTGACGGAAGTGAAAGAACCGTTGAAGAAGAATATCTCACCTACGAAAAGGGCTGGGCTTCTTTCCATGTGTGTGCCGGCTCCATACTATCGAAAAAATTTGAAGTAAAAGCCTCTTATCAAATTAAAGGTAGTTTCTTGAATTATAGTTCCATTTCAGCTAAAACAAACTTCCTAATTTTACAAGGTATATATCGGTTTAAATAAACAAATTAAAAATTGTAATGACAAGGTACCTTGTATCACTGTTCTTATTATTATTTGTCAGCCTGATCAATGCCCAGCCCAATGTACATCCTGCCTCGCAGCAATACGAGTGGCCAACAGATCCGCTGGTAAAGCAGAAGCTTGATAAATGGCAGGATCAGAAATTCGGCATGATCATTCACTGGGGACTGTATGCAGTGCCGGGCATTATCGAATCCTGGTCGCTCTGTTCGGAGGACTGGATCACGCGCGACAGCAATTCTTATTACGGAGATTATAAGAAATGGTACTGGGGTTTGCAAAAAGATTTTAACCCGGTGAACTTCAACCCCGGTCAGTGGGCCAAAGCGGCTAAAAGTGCGGGCATGAAATATGTGGTATTTACCACCAAACACCATGACGGCTTCTGCATGTTTGATACGAAACAAACGGATTTCAAAATCACCAACGGCCCGTTCAAAAACAATCCTAAAGCCAATGTTGCCAAATATGTATTTGAAGCCTTCAGAAAAGAAGGCATGATGACAGGGGCCTACTTTTCAAAACCAGACTGGCACAGCGAAAACTACTGGTGGCCTGTGTATGCCACTCCTGACCGCAACAATAATTATAATATAAAAAAATATCCCTGGCGCTGGGAAAAATTCAAACAATATACTTTTAACCAGATAAGCGAGCTGATGAATGAATATGGAACCATGGATATACTTTGGCTGGACGGTGGCTGGGTGCGCCCTAAGGAAACCGTTAATGCAGAAGTATTAAGCTGGGGAGCGCCCATACCCGAATGGAGTCAGGATATTGATCTCCCTAAAATTGCAGCTATGGCACGCAAGGCGCAGCCCGGATTACTAATCGTTGACAGAACCGTGCATGGCCCTTACGAAAACTATCAAACGCCTGAACAACACATTCCCGATCATAAAATCGATAATCCCTGGGAAAGCTGTATGACGCTGGGAGGCGCATGGGGTTATGTTCCCAACGAAAAATTTAAACCGGCAGGTGAAGTAATTGCCAAATTAATAGAAATTGTAGCTAAAGGCGGCAGTTTGTTACTGGGCGTTGGCCCCTCTGCTGATGGCACTTTACAGCAGCCCATTATCGACAGGCTGGCTGAAATTGGAAACTGGTTAAATGCCAACGGTGAAGCAATTTACAATACCCGTACTGCCAGTATTTACGAGGATAACGGCGTATTTTTTACCCGGTCGAAAGACAGCAAAAAAATGTACGCTTTGTTACCTGTTGCGCAGGAGGTTCCTGTCCCTTCAATTGTTGAGTGGAAAGGTAATATCCCCAAAAAAGGAACTGCTGTAACTTTATTACAAACAAAACAAAAATTAAAATGGTTGGTATCTGACGGAAAAGTAAAAGTAATGATCCCAAAATCTTTAAATACTGTTGCGATAGCGTTGGCATTTACGTCCTCACGGTAAACAAAGATACACTTGAACTGGTATTTACAGCAGCACCAGCGGCGTATCCAGGTAGCGCCATAAATGCCGGCAGGCATAGGTACGGTACGGGCTCCAGCCGTTGGAAATAAGCGTCATCTTCTTTACAAGTTCTTTTTGATCGGCGTACTCAATATTGTATAGCTGTACCATAGCTTTCTGTAGTCCCAGATCGCTTGCAGAAAACACATCTTCCCTCGCAAGTGTAAACATCAAAATCATCTCCACCGTCCACTGCCCCACCCCTTTTATTTGGGTAAGCAGGGAGCGCAATTCCTCGTTACTCATTTTATAAAGTTTCGCATCGGTAAGCTTATATTCAATAAAAAAATAGCAGACATTTTTTATGTAGGCAGCTTTTGAATTTGATAAGCCAATGCTTCTCAGCTCCTCATGTGAAACAGCAATAATATCAGCAGGTTTCGGCATCTTGGCTTTGAACAAGGTAAGGAATCTTGAGAAAATAATAGTGGCAACTTTTGTGCTTAACTGCTGGCTGATAATGGATGCGCAAATCTGCAGGCACACATTTTTCTTCTTTTCAATAATATGAGGCCCCTGCCGTTTTATCAGCGTTTTTAAAACTTTATCCCTGTTCAAATGTTTCCGGTAAGGCATTTTTATTTCTGATTTGAAATTTCTGATTTCTGATTTGAAATTTCCGGCGCCGCATCTAAACCTTCAACGCGCCCAACTTCATTAAAGCATACGTCATGCAGGTTACATGCATCGATTGTATAAATTCATTATTACGAAACATTTTTTTAAACTCGTCCATTGTGAATAATTTTACAATGATCTCTTCATTGGGATCAAGATGTTGTTCGGCAATCTTTCTCCCTCCTGTAGCTAAAAACATGTGCATCCAGTTATTGTTGGTTGACGGGTTAGCACAGGTTTTACCCAGGTATTCAAAATGTTTAAATTCATACCCCGTTTCTTCCAGCAACTCCCTTCTGACAGCCGTTTCCAAATCAGCATCGTCATCATCTACACAGCCGCCGGGTATTTCCCAGCAGGTTTCGCCAATGGCATGCCGGTATTGCATTTCCATTACCACCTCGTTCTCTTCTGTTAGCGCAAAACAGGTTACCCAGGTGGGAAACTCGTACACATAATAAGGGTCTACTATTTTACCCTGCGGAGTCTGACATTTATCCTTTCGCACCTTAAACCACAGGTCATCAAATAATAATGCTGATGATAACGTTTTCCATTTCAGATCCATTACACTACTTTTTATTTAATTTACTATCACCTGAATGATCCGGGTTATATTCACCAATTCATCTTCCGTCTCAGTCCCTGTATTTGTGCAACATGGTGCCGGCCATGCCAAGAGTACATCTGCAACAAATGCCAAAGCGACAACTCCTGCTGCGATCCCGGGTGATATACACTACGCTCCCATTGCTCATCGCTGAGATCTTTTATAGCTGCATACCATCTTCTGTGCAGCGCAAATAATAATGTAATAGAAACATTTACAGGCAAAGATTTCACATCGTCCAATTGCGTCCATAAATTTTCATCGTAAGGTTTTATGGTGGGAATGTTTTCCGTTAAGCACAATTTAAACCGCATATATGCATTTATATGGCTGTCTGCCACATGATGCACCAACTGGTGTACCGTCCAGCCATCCTTTCTGTAAGGAGTGTGCAACTGCGCCTCATCGAGATTGGTAATTGCAGCTTCCAGCGCATTGGGCAGAAAATGAATATCGGCCAGCGCGCTTTCCTTTGCAGCAACAGAAAATTCCTGAACCTGTAACGTGCCAATCGGGTATTGGTTTTCGATTTCCATTGAACTATTTATTTACCTTAAGCAATTCCACTTCAAACAAAAGTGTAGCACCGCCTGGTATATCAGCCCCTGCACCTCTGTCACCATACGCCAGATCAGAAGGTATCCATAATCTCCAGTGGCTTCCTTCTTTCATTTGCGGAATAGCAACCTGCCACCCTTTTATAAGCTGGGTCAATCTTGCCGTAAAAGGCTGGTTTCTTTTAAACGAGCTGTCAAACTCACTGCCATTCAGCAACGCGCCTTTGTAATGCGCCGTGATAGAATCAGACAATTCCGGCTGCAGGCCGGCACCCTCTTTTATTACTTCATACTGAATGCCTCCTTCCAGTTCTTTTATACCTTCCTTTTCCCTGTTTTTCTCTAAAAATGCGCGTCCTTCCTGTTTTTGCTTTTCTATTTTTTCATTCATAACTGATCGCAATTTGTGTTGTAAATTCAGATCCATAAAATATTTTTTCAAAAGTAATCTTTAAATTTAATAAAGGAGAATAATTTTATATACAGCCAAATCTCACTTTTTTTATAAGATTTGGCTAATTATATAATCATGTATAAAGTATGTTCTTAGCGAACTTGTTTAAACTTTTTAAAATCTGAAAGAAACCACAACGGCACCGGTGTCACAATAAAAACACAACGTTGTGAAACATTTGTGCCGTTAAGTCGTTGTGTTTTATTCAAAAAATAACATTTTGATTGAAGTTTAAACAATGCAGCATTCTCATACGTAAGCCCTGTACTATAGAGTATTTTTAAATATACACAGCCAAATCTATATTTTTTTGTTACATTTGGCTAAATATAGGATATTCATTTATGAATGACATTATAGGCCGGGATAATGAAAAAGAGCAATTGCATCAATTATTACAGGAAGATACCCCACAGTTAGCGGCTATTTACGGGCGCCGGCGCGTGGGAAAAACCTATCTTATCAGGAACTATTTTGAGCAACAGATCACATTTGAAATGTCCGGTATTCACAATGCTACCACACAGGAGCAATTAGACAATTTCAGCCGTTGCCTGCGCCGTTCGTTTAAGACTAAATCAGCGGCCCCCGCTAATTGGTTCGAGGCTTTCGAAAAACTAAAAACATGTCTTAAACCCAGCGCTTCCAAACGCAAAAGGGTACTGTTCTTTGATGAATTTCCATGGATGGACACGGCGCGGTCGGGCTTTATAAAAGCGTTCGAAGATTTCTGGAATAGCTGGTGTTCAAGGCAAAAAAACCTGGTCATTATCATTTGCGGGTCAGCCGCCGCCTGGATGATAAAAAAGATTGTAAACAACAAAGGAGGGCTGCATAACAGGGTAACCAAAAGAATCAGGCTGCAGCCATTTACATTACAGGAAATTGAAGCCTATTTAAAATTCAGGAAGGTTAATATAGATCGCTACCAGATACTGCAATTATACATGGCTATGGGAGGCATTCCTCAATATCTGAATGAAATAAGAAGAGGCGAAAGTGCAGTACAGGCCATTGACCGGATATGCTTTTCAAAAGACGGTTTGCTTACAGAGGAGTTTCCCAGCCTGTATACTTCTCTTTTCGACGAAGCACAACAACATACCGCGATCATAAATGCATTAGCCAAAAAGCCTGCGGGACTAAGCAGGAATGAAATTATTACAGCATGTAATCTTTCTTCGGGCGGCACGGTAACAAAATTGCTGGACGAACTTTCTGAATCAGGATTTATTACTATATATGCACCTTTTGGAAAAAATGTTAAAGACAGCCTGTATAAACTTACGGATGAATATTCGCTGTTCTATTTAAAGTTTATCCGCAATAATAAAAACAGCGGAAAGGGTACCTGGGCGCGCCTTTTTACTTCCAGTTCCTGGAAAAGCTGGAGCGGGCTTGCATTTGAAAGTGTTTGCCTCAGGCATATCGGACAAATAAAAAAGGCATTGGGCATCGGGGGCATTCATACCGAAACTTCTTCCTGGAGAAAGACACCTCATGATAATACAGATAAAGGAGCGCAAATCGATCTGATCATTGACCGGAATGACAAGAGCATCAATATATGCGAAATAAAATTTTCTTCCGCCCCCTATGAAATAACCAAAGCATATTCAGAAGGGTTCAACAATAAACTGAATGCATTTCTGCAAGCAAGCAAAACAAGGAAAGCAATCTTCCATACACTTATTACCACCTACACCCCTGTTAACCTGAATAAATACACAGGACTTATACAAAACATCATTACCATGGATGCCTTATTTAAAAGCAGTGATCATTAATCTTCCCTTAAAGATTTTCCTGTAAGATGGATAAACACATCTTCCAGGTTTGCCTTCTTCACTTCCTTTGGCCGTTCAAACCCCGACGCTACCAGGTTATCGATCAGCTGATCGGGTATATCCAGCGCCACAATATTACCTGAGTCGATAATGGCGATCCTGTCGCATAAATACTCAGCCTCATCCATGTAATGGGTGGTAATAATAACTGTGGTGCCACGACTTTTAATATCTTTAATCAGTTCCCAGAGATTGCGGCGCGCCTGGGGATCAAGACCTGTTGTTGGTTCATCTAAAAAGATAACTTTAGGTTTATTGATCAGCGTGGTTGCAACTGAAAAGCGTTGTTTTTGTCCCCCGCTTAATTCTTTAAATTTTGCCTTCGCTTTTTCCTCAAGATTTACCGATCGCAATAAGGCCATACCGTCTACTTCCTGGTTATATAACCCTGCAAAAAGATCGATCAATTGCAATAAATTCAAACCGGGATAATAACTGCTGGCCTGCAGCTGCACGCCGATAAGGCCTTTTATTGTTTCAGGATCTTTATCCAGATCATAGCCGGCAACAGTTATGGCGCCTTTCGTTTTTTTGCGAAGCGTTTCAATGATCTCAAGCGTTGTGGATTTGCCGGCACCGTTAGGGCCTAATAAACCAAAAACTTCATTCTCATATACTTCAAAAGAGATGCCTTTTACCGCGGTAAAATCTCCATAATTCTTTACCAGGTCTTTTACAGAAATAATCGCCTTAGCCATGCGCTAAACTACAATATAGTTGTGAATAGAAAGTTGAAAAATTGAAAAGTTTATAGGTTTACAAGCAGATTCGCACCAAACTACGACATTTGCACTTTAAAAAATACGAAAAGATGAAGGTATTTAAGTTTGGCGGGGCCTCTGTAAACAGTGTGGAAAGGATTAAAAGCCTGGCCACTCTTTTACATACATACAAAAATGAAAAACTGCTGGTTGTTATTTCAGCCATGGGAAAAACCACTAATGCCCTGGAAAAAGTAGCAGAGGCCTTCTACAATAATAAAAGGGACGAAGCGCTGCTCCTTTTTGAGCAGGTGAAACAGCAGCATTTAACCACTGCCAAATATTTATTGGTAACCGGTTACCTTGCCTGCGAAAACCAGCTAAAGGATTTCTTTACCGAAGTAGAATGGTTGCTGCATGACACTCCTGTGCGCGAATATGATTATTATTACGATCAGATCGTTTGTGCAGGCGAGCTGTTGAGCACCGCTGTTATAAGCCATTACCTGAACGAAGTAAATATTGCCAGCGAATGGATGGATGTAAGAGATATAATAAGAACCGACGATAACTTCAGAGACGCTAATATCGACTGGAATTTTTCGCAGCAAAAAGTTGACGAACTGATTAAGCCTGTCCTTGCCAAAAACGCAATTATTTTAACACAAGGATTTATTGGCGCCACTGATGAGAACGAAAGCACTACGCTGGGAAGGGAAGGCAGCGATTATACGGCTGCCGTTTTTACCAATATGCTGGATGCAAAAAGCCTTACCATCTGGAAAGATGTAGAAAGCGTTATGAATGCCGATCCGCGTGAAATTTCAGATGCCCGGCCTATCCCTGAACTGAATTATAACGAAGTAATTGAGATGGCTTATTACGGCGCACAGGTCATTCATCCTAAAACGATAAAGCCGCTTCAGAATAAAAGCATCCCGCTATATGTAAAATGCTTTCTCAACGCTGATCTGCCAGGCACTGTTATTCACAACAACAATATTAAAGCCCTGCCGCCTATTATTGTAATTAAACGAAACCAGGTAATGATCGAATTAAAATCGAAGGATTTTTCTTTCATTGGTGAACACAATACCGAAGTATTGTACGAATTATTTGAAAAATTATTTATTACTCCTACGCTTACGCAGAACGGGGCGATCAGCATTATTTATTCTTTCGACAACCGCGAAGAGAAAATAAACCGGTTCGCTGCGGCAGCTGCACAAAACTTCGACGTCCAGGTAACACCCGGTCTTACCTTATTAACCATCCGGCATTACAATACCGAATCGCTGAATAAATATACCGAAGGAAAAAACTTCATAGTACGCCAACAAACGGTGCATAACATGAGGCTGCTATATAAAGAGTAGCAGCTAATAATTACCTGTTTTTAAGTTTCAACAAGTTTATATTATAAAAAGGTTTGCCAAATTGTGGGCTGCAAATACTTTACATACTCCTTACCGTAAGATTTCCCCAATTCCGTGAGCAGGGTCTTCATTTCTGTATCAGTTTTTTTCTTTCCCTTGGTTGGTGCTGCTATATTGCCCGCATCTAATTTTACGCTGGTTGCCACCCAGCTGGTATACATCCTGGGTATGGTAACTCCAAGTATCATGCCCGGTAAACCATGCAGGCTCATAGGACCTCCGCTTACAGCAATTTCATCGGTATAATAAGCAAATACATATACACTGTCAAATAATATAGCCGTTGCTTTACGACAATTAAAACCGGCGATCAGCCTTTGGTCTGCGGGACTCAGCATCCATTTAATTTTTTGAAGCTTTCCTGAAATGATATAATTATCATCGATAACCTTCAAATTAGTGTAAGTACTGCCGGCATAGTCGCTGTACCAAATATTATCCTCCGAATTACGTGAAAACCAACCCGGCAGTTTCTGTTTATCTGCTGTTCTTTCAAATTTATACAACCCGGCAGTTTCGTTAAAATTATAGGTGTAATAGTTCAAACTAAATTCAGGTATCTTGTCTTTTATCTGAGCCCAAAAGCCGTTGTCATCTTCCTCGGTATCAAAACGGCTCATTTCTTTTTTTTGATTTTTTCTTACTTCATATTCAATAGTCCCGCTAACAATAAACTTTTGCGCCATAGCGCCAAAACCTGTTAAAAGAAAAAATAATAAAAATAAATTTTTCATACTGTAATTATTTAGCCGGAATGGCAGCTGCTGTTCCGTTATTTTTTTTAATGTTCCAGATAAAAGATACTAACCAGTAACGTTTTAAAATCGTTTTGTACGTTTCGGTATAACCGTTCCGCTGGTAGCCTTTATTCTGGTTAAGTATATCGTTTATTGAGCACCTTAGCTCAAAAACACTTTTATGAAACTTTTTACCAGCCGATGCATTCCATATTGTATAATTGGCATTGATGGGATATAGCTCGGTTCTCTGCCGGTAAGTGCCATCTACATCGGTAGATATATCAAAATCTTTGGGGAGTTTTATCGAAAGATTGGAATTTAAACCATAACTCCAGTATTTTTGGTTGGACTCGCTGTTGGCTGTTGAAGTATACGTATTGTAACTCCCGCGGGGTCTAAGATAAAAGTCCACCTTATCATCTTTAAAACTTTTATAGAAGCCCAGTCCTAAACTATACGTTCCGCTGGTTGTAACATTTTTGGTTGTTTCACTTTCTGCACTCTGTTTAATGAAGTTGGCGCTTTTGCTGCCATTCACCTCCGGACTAAAGCTGAACCGTATACCACTTTTCTTATGTTTGAATCCATAACTAAGATAAAATGAATAATTAGAAATGCCATTAGTATTTACTGCCTGGTAATAATGCACCCCATCTTTATACTCATCAAAATTTACAAAAGCATTTTGGGTAAAACTATAACTGGCATTCGCCCATATACTGCTTTCCGTTAATTGTTTCCACGAATTATAGCTTACAGAAAAGCGGTGATTGAAAGCTGGCTTTAGCAGCGGATTACCTAATCTTTGGTTCAGCTGATCTGTATTATCAACTACCGGTTGTAACTGATCTAAAGAAGGGGCGTTAGCATTGCCATAATAATAAAAACGCATACTTTCCGATGGTTTAAACTTATAAGTAAAGTTTGCCTGGGGGTTGTAATTGGTAAACTTATAAGGACTATTGGTATTATCGGAGTTATTAATACGTTCGTATTGGTTAAACACAACAGAAGAGCCAAAGGCATAATTGTATTTCTTCTTATTTACCCTTAAATTAACACCAGGCGCGTTACTCATATTTTTAAAAGTGAAATCGTTACTATAAAGCGTATTCAGGTCATTGTACAACCCGTCTTCACCTTTATCATAACTAAACCTGCTTTGCGAAGCATTAGCATTATTAAATGAATAATTCAGTTCCATATAAAAATCTTTGGTCAGCGGTTCGGTATAGGAAATCCGGGTATTGAACGAAGAGGTTTTATTATTTGACAACCGGCGCTGATCTACAATGGATGTTGAATCTACCACATTATTCTCATAAAAATCTGCTTTTGAGTAAGCAAAACTTTTGGTATCCGATGCGCTATATGTAAACCCGGCGTTAACGGACAAGGTACGGTATTGCTTTTTAAACTTATGCATCCATAGCAAATTGCTCTTGGCTGTTTCTTTCTCACTTTCGGCTCTGTTACGGGTTTCGTTAGTATTCAGGTAAGCGCTGTCATTAGAAAGCGCTTCATAGTAAGTATCACTTTGCGTCCTCCCGCTATTTTTATTTCCGGAGGCGGTTAATTTAATGGTATTGGCCGAGTCGAGTTTTGTCTCAAATGTAAGGTTTACCTTATTTTTTATATTGGAAGTGTACTGGCCGGTATTGCTATTAGTAAGCCAGGATGAGTCCGTAATATAATTGCGGCTATAAACATGCGTGTTTGACGGGGCATTTATTTTTGTAAACTTATATCCCGCGTTTACCGATTGTTTGTCTTCATTAAATTTGTCGCTGTAATGCAAACCTGCATTCCAATTAGTAGGAATACCATCGCTTTCGTTATAATCCCAATCGTAACCAGTGATCATAATACCACCGCCGTCCGTTAATTCAATACTTCCGGATGTACCCCCGTATTTATCGTTGTCCTGCCAGTCGAGGTTTAATTTTCCGGTATTACTCATTATTCCGTAGCCCGCTATTTTGCGTTTACCTTTAAAGTAATTGCCCATTGCAGCATTGTTAAACCTGCCGGGGATGCCTCCCCCGGCTTCTATTTTACCAAAATACCCGTTCTTTTTGTTTTCTTTCAGTTTCAGGTTGATCGTTTTTTCCTTCACTCCATCATCAATACCTGTAAATACAGCCTGGTCACTTTTCTTATCATACACTTCTACTTCTTTTACCATATCTGCTGCTAAATTTTTGGTAGCAATGCCCGGATCGTTACCAAAAAACTCTTCTCCATCCACCAGCACATTTTTCACCGTTTCGCCCATCGCAGTTATCTGCCCGTTTTTATCTACCTGGATGCCGGGCAGCTTCCGCAACAGTTCTTCAACATTCGCACCTTCCCGCACCTTAAAACTGTCCGCATTATACACAGTTGTGTCCCCCTTCATCCTTATCGCCGCGCCACTTTTCACCACCACTTCCTCCAGCATTTTCATTTTGGAAAACATTTTTATAATGCCCATATTTACAGGCTTTTCATCTTTTACTTCCAGATGATCAAAAACATCCGCAAAATAGGGATGTGTTATCATTACAATATATTGCCCGGTATCAAGACCTGATATTTCAAAGTCGCCATGTGCTTTCGCCCTTGCAAATGTGACCAGGGAGGAATCTTTAGGCGATAATAAGGCTATGATTGCATTCTGAAGGTTACGGTTCTCAGCGGAATCAACAAGATTTCCCCTGATATTGGACGATTGTGCAAATGCCGGCAGGCAACAGCAACAATAAAAAGTAAGCAGAAAAAGATATCTCATAGTTTGTTTTTGGAAACATTATTAGTACATTATGATGCAGCGTAAACAAAAATGCATAAAGAATTTAATATTTTTTTTAAAGGTAACAATCTTTTGTTAAAAAATACGAAAAAGATATACATCTACTAAAAATACGTAATTCTTTTATAAACGGAATGCGACCCCGAAAGATTCTTTTAAACACCCCGGTCAAATCCATAGCAGTGCGGCAAGCAGAATTGTTGTAAATTGCTGCAAACTACAACAATGCCAGCTGATTTAAAGCCAATACAGGAAAAATTTGAAAGCGAGAACTTTATCGACACATCCAGATCAGTATGGAACTACTCGCTGCTAACGCCCGAAGAAATACAGGATTTTCAAAACGGAAATAACTATACCCTTTACGAAAAGTTCGGGTCGCACTCCATACAGGTAAACGGAACCTGGGGCATGTACTTTTGCTTATGGGCGCCCAGCGCAAAATTCGTTTTTGTAACCGGCAATTTTAACGACTGGAATAAACTGACGCATCCGCTTGCACCCAGATGGGATAATAGCGGCATCTGGGAAGGTTTTATACCCGGTTTTAAACTTGGTGAAGTTTACAAATACCATGTTGTGGGCGCCCGGAACCGCGTGGCTGATAAAGGAGATCCATTTGCAAACTTTTGGGAAGTGAAGCCTCTTACCGCTTCTATAACCTGGGATCTGTACTATGAGTGGAATGATGCTGCATGGATGCAGAAAAGAAAAAAACATAATGCTTTGGATGCGCCCTGGAGCGTTTACGAGGTACACCTGGCCAGCTGGCAACGGCCCGAACCGGGGAACGAGCACAAGTATAACACGTATGACCAGATCAAAGAGCGATTAGTGCCTTATGTAAAAGAGATGGGATTTACACACGTTGAATTAATGCCGGTGGCTGAGCATCCCTTTGATGGCAGTTGGGGCTACCAGGTTACAGGATACTATGCACCTACCTCCCGCTTCGGCGACCCACAGGGCTTCATGCGGCTTATCGACGCCTTTCACCAGGAAGGAATTGGTGTAATTCTCGATTGGGTGCCCTCACACTTCCCTTACGACTCACACGGACTGTTCATGTTCGACGGTAATCACACCTACGAGTATGCCGATATGCGGAAAGGCTTCCACCCCGACTGGAACAGTTATATCTTCAATTATCAAAGAGGAGAAGTAAAATCTTTCCTCATCAGCAATGCCAGGTTTTGGTTTGATATTTTCCATATTGACGGTATACGCGTAGATGCTGTAAGCTCCATGTTAAAGCTGAACTACTCCCGTAAAGAAGGCGAATGGGAGCCAAATGAACATGGCGGCGACGGCAACCTGGAAGCCATTCAGTTCATTAAAGACCTGAACGAAATGATCTTCAGGGATTTTCCTGATGTACAAACCATTGCCGAAGAGGCTACCGACTGGCCGGGTGTTTCACGCCCTACCTACCAGGATGGACTTGGGTTTGGCATGAAATGGATGATGGGCTGGATGCACGATTCGCTCAACTATTTTAAACTCGATCCTTTGCACCGGAGCCACCATCAGAACCAGTTTACTTTTAGTATGATGTATTATTACGATGAAAACTTCATGCTCCCGATCAGCCACGATGAAGTGGTACATGGTAAAAGCCCGCTGATATTTAAAATGCCTGGCGACCTTTGGCAAAAATTCGCCAACCTGCGTTTATTTTTCACTTATATGTGGACGCATCCCGGAGGGAAGTTATTATTTATGGGAAGTGAATTCGGGCAAACCAGCGAATGGGATTATAAAGGACAACTGGACTGGCATTTGCTGGAACATAACACCCACAGGGGCGCGCGTACCTGCCTGCAACATTTGAATCAATTACTGAAAAACGAGCCGGCTTTGTATATAAAACAATTCAGCATGGATGGTTTTGAATGGGTAAACCTGAACCACCGGGATGAATGCATCATCGTTTATAAACGTAAAAGCGAAAAACCGGAAGACGACGTGCTCATTGTATTAAATATGACGCCCGAGGTACGTTATAACTGGGTAATTGAAACTTATGGAAAAGCTTACTGCGAAGAAATCTTTAATTCAGACAGTAAGGATTTTGATGGCACCGGACAGGTATTTAATAAAGAAATAAAATGCGAGTGCCTTGAAGAAGATAACAGGAAATACAGGCTTACTTTAAATATTCCTCCATTAGCAGGGCTGATCCTCAAATGATTCAGCTTATGAAATCTTCAAAATTCCGGATAGTTATGGTTGATGCAATGAACGGTTGATAAGCATTCATAAACGCCGCCGGTAATTTTTTCTGTTTCTTTGCATCCCATTTCATTTCATAAGCGCTTATTTTTCCATTTGCTTCTTCCACATAGTCAATTTCCTGTTGCGCATGAGTACGCCAAAAATACCTGTTTACGATTTTTTGACTGGCAAGGTTAAATTTCATCCGCTCGCTTATTAAAAAATTTTCCCATAAAGCGCCTTTATCAGCCCGTAATGATAAAGGGTTAAACTGGTTAATAATGACATTCCTGATGCCTGTATCATAAAAATATATCTTCCTGCTTTTCTTTAGCTCATTTCGCAGATTCCGGTTCAATGCAGGCAGCCTGAAAATAATAAAGGCCTTTTCCAGTATTTGTATATAATTTTCTACAGTTTGGTTGTCGAGGCCCGTAAGTTGTCCAAGTTCGTTATAAGAAACCTCGCGACCGATCTGAAACGCTAAAGCCTGTAATAGTTTTTCAAGCTTCTCTGGCTTTAAAACCCGCTCCCATATTAATATATCCTTAAAAAGATAACTGTCGGCCAGTTGCTTCAGTCTTTTTATCTCATCACCGTTATTTACTACAATTTCCGGATAGTAGCCATATAACAACCGGTGCTCCAGCAACCGCTTCTCTTCCAGCAATCCGTGGTGCGCTATCATTTCTGCAAAAGAAAGCGGCAATATCTGAAATTCCCATTTGCGGCCTGTCAGCGGTTCATTAATCTTATTGGAAAGATCAAAGGAAGAAGAACCTGTTGCAATAACCTTTACTCCTTTTATATTATCGTGAATAAGTTTTAATAGAATACCGATATTTTCAATACGCTGTGCTTCATCAATTACCACTGTCTTAGCCTGCCCGATCAGTTTTTTTAGCTTTGAAGAAGTAGGTAAAAGAAAAGTCTCCCTGACATCCGCTTCGTCCCCGTTAAAATAGATAACAGGTTTTGCCATGTCCGGCTCCAGTTGTTCTATCAACGTGGTTTTACCCACCTGGCGGGCGCCCGATAGTACCAACACCTTTTTATCTTTAAGATATTTAGAAATAACCTTCACCTGTGATCGGGCAATCATAACTCATCTTTACTATAAAAATAGTAAATTTTACGATCACAATCGCAAAATTAATATTAAATTTGCGATTTAATTCGCAAATTTCACAACTTTTACATTCTTTCCGGCACCTTAATACCCAGCAAATGCATTGCTTCAGCAATTGTTTTAGCTGTAAGCGCAGCAATTTTTAACCGAAGCTGTTTTTTGTCTTCACTTTCGGCGTTCCGTATGGAATGGGCCGCATAAAAGCTGTTGAACAGTTTGGAAAGATTAAAAGCATAAATAGCAATCAGCGAGGGATTAAACTCAGCTGCCGCCTGCTGTACTGTTATATCGAACTGCTCCAGCAAGAATATAAGTTCTTTCTCTAAAGGCAGCAGGTTTTCTGTTGTAGCCACCTCATTGATTACTTCGTTTCTCAAAACAGATTTAATACGGGCATGTGTATATTGGATAAAGGGCCCGGTAAAACCGTGAAAATCGATGCTCTCCTCGGGATTAAATACCATGCGTTTCTTAGGGTCAACGCGCAGCAGGAAGAATTTCAACGCCCCTAATGCAATGGTTTCATAAAGTTCGCTCAATTCTGTTTCAGAAAAACCGCTCACCTTGCCTAACTCCTCGGTCTTGGCCGCCGCTACTTTTACCAGCTCATCAATTAAATCGTCCGCATCAACCACAGTCCCCTCCCTTGTTTTCATACGTCCGCTGGGCAACTCCACCATTCCATAGCTTAAATGGTGAATATGATCTGCGTAAGGCTTGCCCAACTTTTGCAAAATCAGTTTCAGCACTTTCATGTGATAGTTTTGCTCATCGGCTATCACATAAATACTTTCATCATAAGGGAAGTCCTTATATTTTTCATCGGCCAGTCCAAGGTCCTGTGTAATGTAAACGGATGTGCCGTCTTTCCTTTGAACAATTTTTTCATCCAGCCCATCCGCTGTGAGATCGATCCATACGCTTCCGTCTTCTTTTTGAAAGAAAACACCTTTTTTAAGCCCTTCCTGAACAAACTCCTTACCCAAAAGATAGGTTTGGCTTTCATAATAATTTTTATCAAAATCAGCTCCGATGCGGTTATAGGTTTTAATAAATCCATCGTATACCCATCCGTTCATGGTTTTCCAAAGTTCAACTGTGCCGGCCGCTCCTTTTTCCCAATCCACCAGCATTTGCTGTGCCGCTTTCATAATAGGAGTGTTTTTATCGGCATCTTCTTTGGTCATCCCGTTTTCTATTAAAGCAGCCGCCTGTTCTTTGTGTTTTTCACCAAACAGCACATAATAATCGCCCACCAGATGGTCGCCTTTAATACCTGTGCTTCCGGGCGTAGCGCCATTGGCAAAATCCTTCCATGCGATCATTGATTTGCAGATATGGATACCCCTGTCGTTGGATATGGAGCTTTTAAATACTTTATCGCCCTGCGCTTTCAGGATCTCGGCAACGCTCCACCCCAAAAATATATTACGCAGATGCCCCAGGTGCAAAGGTTTATTGGTATTGGGTGAGGCATATTCCAGCATAATTTTTTCGGAGGATGCTTTTTTTTCAATCAGTTCTTTGCTGCCTGCCTGATTAAGAAAGTTCAGCCAATACGAATGATTTATAGTCAGGTTCAAAAAACCTTTAATTACATTATAGCCCGTAATCAGCCGGGGATAATCTGCAATCAGCTGCTCTCCAATTTCCTGCCCCATTGCTTCCGGTTTTTTTTTCAGGTGCTTTATAAAAGAAAAAAGAACCAGTGTATAATCGCCTTCAAATTCAGGTTTGGTTATATTAATGGTAACAGACTCATCATTAAATTCCTGGCCGTATACTTTATTTAAAGTAGCTACAATAAGAGGTTTCAACTCCGCAACAATGCTCATGCCGTATTAATTTTCGTGCAAATTTAAGTGAAGTCCAGAAAGTCAGGAAGTCCGGGGCCGGGAAGTTTTGAAGTTGCAGCATTTTAGGGGTCATTCCCTCCTTCTCCCCTATCTTCGCAATCTGATGAGGCAGCACTTTTATACGATCCGGGATCTTATATTACCTGTGATTGATTTTTTCTATCCGCCATTTAAGAAATTAATGCCGATACAAACATTCCGGTATGCTGTTTCCGGCTCTTCCAACACCCTGCTTGGGTTGGCTGTATTTTATATCTCCTATCATTTTATTTTAAGAGGCGAGCATCTTCATATAAAATATTACGCGTTCGAACCTTACACTGCAGCCCTGATCCTTTCTTTTATAGTATCCTTTTTTGTGGGTTTTTTTTTAATGAAATATGTTGTTTTCGATGACAGTAAGATACGCGGCCACGTACAGTTGTTTCGCTATATGCTGGTGTGCATATTTAACCTTACACTTAATTATGTTTTATTGAAACTGGCTGTTGAAATTTTGAATATCTATCCAACATTTGCACAATTAGGCACTACATTTATTGTAATTGTGATAAGCTACCTGGCACAAAGACATTTTACTTTCAGGAAAAATAAAATACCCGATTACGTTGAAAGGGACGATGAACAGGAATAACAGTTATTTAATAATATCACCTTTCAGCCTTTGCAGTTCCGTTTCAGCTACTTTCATATTATACCGTGCTGCAATAAGCCTGTCGTAAGCCTGTGCCAGGCTGGCCTGGGCTTCTCGAAGCTGTACAAGGGTTGCCGCACCAAGTTTATACGTCTGAAAAACAATATCCACATTTTCCCGGGCTAACTGAATATTCTCTTCTTCGAGTTCTAATGCCCGTTGCTGCAGCTGGTAATCCTTAAACGCATTGATAACCGCGAGACTTACAAGTGAGCGCTGGTTCTCATAATTTAATTGCTGGATACTTATATTTAGTTTATCCTGCTTTATCTGCCGCTTTACACTGAACTGGTTGAAAATGGGAATGCTTGCTGTAAAGCCGTAATTATAGCCATTCACCCTGTTTAAGAAGGTAGCAAGGTTACTTATAGCCTTATTATTTTGGGTGCGGCTGTAATTATATGCCGACCCGAAAGAAACGGTAGGCCATAAACCGGCCTTAGTTTCTTTAAGCGTAAAGTTAGCAATATCAATATTAGAGCGGGCCAGCAGCAGGGAAGGGTTATTTTTTTCAACTCCCTGCTGTACATCGCCTAAAGTAATGTTCAGATTCAGGATAATAGTATCCGGTACTTCAAATTCGTGGGCCTGTATTTTACTGTTCATGGCCTGCAGCAATTGTTCTTTTAGCTGGCCTATATAGGTTTGCTGCTGCATTTTCAGCGCCTTTTGCTCATTCAGGTCTACCTTGCTCTGCAATACATCCGGCTTGGCGCCGCTGCCAATATCAAGCTTATATTGGGCCAGCCTTGCCCGCTCATCATCCAGGTGTATCTGTACTTCTGTTGCTTTTACCTGTTGTTGCTGCCGGGCTATATTATAATAAATATTGATCACTTCTGCCACCGTATTAACTACCTGCTCTTTTGCTGTATAAGTGCCGGCCTGAAGAAGCGCCGCTGTTTTATCGTGTGTGGCAAACATCTTCAGTCCGTCAAACAAGGTCCAGTCGAGTGCTATGCCAGCCTGAAAATTATTGGACCGGATACCTCTTGCCTTTCGTTCGGTACCATCTGATAATTGTTGTTTCTGATTATTATTGGTAACGGTTTTTGAAGCGCTGGCATTGATGGATGGCAGAAATACCGCGTTCCGGTAACTATAATCAATAGCAGCAACAAGTGAATCGTTTTTCGCGATCTGTATGTTGTAGTTGTTCTGCAAAGCCGTAGCTATGGCCTCATCCAGCGTAAGAACGCGCTGGTTGTATGCATTACAACATGCAATGCTGCATATAAGTATAAAAAAAGCTTTCAGCCGGTTTATATTTATTTTCAATTTTCCGTTTTTCATTTTCACGCTTCTTTTTTCGTTCCCGTTTCCTCTTCTTTTAAGATATCATCAAATTCTTTATCCTTTCTGTTGGATGACAAATCGGTATAGATCGATGGCAGCACATAAAGCGTTAATACCAGTGAAAAAATGATACCCCCGACGATCACAATTCCTAAAGGAATACGGCTGGTGGCCGCAGCACCTAACGATAAAGCAATGGGTAATGCACCCAATGCCATTGCCATACTGGTCATTAAAATAGGGCGCAACCGCTGCCCCGCAGCAAATTGTGCGGCTTCTGTTTTCTGCATGCCGTTTTTACGGCTCTGGTTTGCAAACTCCACGATCAAAATACCGTTTTTAGTTACCAGGCCGATCAGCATAATAATTCCTATCTGCGAAAATATATTAAGCGTTTGTCCAAATACCCACAAAGACAGTAATGCGCCCGCAAAGGCAAGCGGTACCGTAATCATAATAATAAAAGGATCAATAAAGCTTCCAAACTGCGCTGCCAGGATCAGATAAATCAAACCCAGCGCCAGGAACAATGCAAAGCTCGTATTACTGCTGCTTTCAGCAAAATCGCGTGCAGAACCTGTAAGAGAAGTTGTAAAAGATTCATCCAGCACTTTTGCTGCAATACGCTGCATTTCCTTTACACCATCTCCAATTGTATGCCCTTCGGTCAGGCCGGCCGATATGGTGGCGGATTTATAACGGTTAAAGTGGTAAATAGTGGGCGGTGTGGTAGATTCTACCGCGTTGGTAATATTGTCCAGGCTGATCAGTTGTCCCGTGTTGTTCTTTACAAATATTTTTTTAAGATCATCAGGATCGTCCCGGTTGATGCGGTCTACCTGGGCCATTACCTGGTATTGTTTTCCGCTCCTGGTAAAATACCCCAGGCGCTGGTTGCTGTATGCGGTTTGCAGGGCTTCCGATACGTCCTGAATGGAAACGCCCAGCTGGGCTGCTTTCAAACGATCCACATGCACCCTTAGTTCCGGTTTGTTGAATTTGAGATCGGCATCAACCTGTTGCAGGATGCTGCTTTTATTGGTCTCATCTAAAAACCGGGGCAGTATTTCTGAAAGCTTTTCAAAATTATTATTCTGGATCACAAACTGCACCTCCTGTCCCCCGCGACGGTTTACCTGTATGGTTTGATCCTGAATCGCAAAAGCTCTGCCCTCGGTAAATTTTGAAACATGCCTGTTTACATATTCAACAATCTCTTTCTGAGAGCGCGAACGTTCGCCGGGCTTTACCAGCCTTACGCGCACGCTTCCGCTGTTTGCTGCACTATTCGACCTGGAACCGGTTATAGATAATACGATTTCGTGCTCAGGTACGGAGTCTATCAGGAACTTAGAAACTTTATCTACATATTTGTCCATCGCGTAAAACGAGGTCCCTTCGGGGGTGGTTAAGTTAAGCCGGAACTGGCTTTTATCCTCCATTGGAGCCAACTCGGATTGTATATTGGTAAATATTAAATAAATAATTCCAAAACAGCTTAATACCAGCAACCAGGCGAGCCAGTGAAAGCTCCGGGAAAAAATTTTCAGGGTTGGTTTCATAAACACTGCTAATGTTTTCGCATACAGGTTTTCCATGCCCACGAAGAACGGTTCGGTTTTTTTATAGAACCAGGAATGGTTGTGAACATCTTTTTTAGAAACAAAAACATTAAGCACAGGTGTAAGTGTAAGCGACACAAAAGCAGATATTAATACAGCACCGGCCACCACAATACCAAACTCACGAAAAAGCCGGCCCACAAATCCCTGTAAGAACACAATAGGCAGAAATACAACAGCAAGAGTGATGGACGTGGCAATCACCGCAAAATATATTTCCCTGGAACCTTCGAGGGCGGCTTTGTGCTTGCCTATTCCTTTCTCCAATTTCTTAAAAATATTTTCAGTTACAACAATACCATCATCCACCACAAGCCCCGTAGCCAGCACAATAGCCAGCAGCGTTAATACATTTATGGTATAACCCATAATGTACATTATAAAGAAAGCACCGATTAATGATACGGGTATATCCAGCAACGGGCGTACAGACAGTATCCAATCTCTGAAAAACAAATAAATAATGATCACTACAAGACCGATGGCTATCAACAATGTTTCTTCAACTTCGGTGATCGACTTTTTGATGTATTCTGTTTGATCAAGGGCGATGTTTAATTTAATATCCCGGGGAACTTCTTTTTTAATTTCTTCCAGCCTTTTGTAGAATTCATCTGATATGGAAACGTAATTCGCCCCGGGCTGCGGAATAATGGCCAATGCGATCATAGGTATGGCGCTTTCTTTTAGGGCACTCTCTTCATTTTCCGGCCCCAGCGCCACAGTAGCCACATCTTTTACGCGAATATTACTGCCATTAACATTCTTAATCACAATATCTCCAAATTCCTCCTCGGTATCTAACCTGCCGAAAGTTCTTATGGTAAGTTCCGTATTATCGCCGGTAAGCTTGCCCGAGGGCAGCTCTATATTTTCTTTTGTGAGTGCGGTTTCCACATCTGCAGGCACAATACCAAAAGCCGACATTTTATCGGGATCGAGCCAGAGGCGCATCGCGAAGCGCTTCTCTCCCCAGGTATCGATGCTGCTTACACCGGGTATGGTCTGCAAGCGGTCGATCAGCACATTGGTTGCATACTCGGTAAGTTCCATCGGGTTTTTAGTATCGCTCTGCACGGTCATGGAAAGGATCGGTTCTGCGCTTGCATCCGCTTTACTAACCGAGGAGGGCGCTTCAAGGTCGGGAGGTAATTCCCGCTGCGCCGCTGAAACCTTATCTCTTACATCATTTGCTGCTGCCTCAAGGTCAACACCTACTTCAAACTCGACATTGATATTACTGCTGCCGCTACTGCTGCTGGAAGTAATATTCTTTATCCCCTGTATACCGTTTATGGCATCTTCAAGCGGCTCTGTGATCTGTGATTCAATAATGTCTGCATTGGCGCCGGAATAGCTGGTGCGCACACTTATATTGGGCGGATCAATGGCCGGGTAATCCCTTATGCCCAGGAACTTAAAGGCAATAACCCCAAACACGATAATTGCAATGTTCATTACAATTGCCAAAACCGGACGCCGTAAACTTAATTCAGAAATATTCATTAAAAAACCCAGGTTTAAAGTTTGTTTCTGCTGTGCATGGCCAAACAAACAGGTAACATACAGCCAACAACATAAATGGTATCAAACGCAATTACTACTTTACCAGCTTTCCAATATTAATTTTATCGTCTGGATTAAGACTCATAACACCCGAGGTGAGCACCGTATCTCCTACTTTCAAACCCCTGGTCACTTCCACCCTGGCCGAATCGCGGGCGCCTACTTCCACATCTGCAAAAAATGCTTTTCCTGTTTTATATAAAACCACCTGCTTCCCCTTTATAGTGGGTATTACCGATTGCGAAGGCACGAAAATGGCGTTAGCATCAGGTGAAAAATCAATCCGTACTTTTGCAAAAGCGCCTGGAACCAACCCTTCTTTTTTACCGGTTACTCTTGCTCTTACAACCAGGCTTCGATTTTCTAATTGTACATTGGATTGGGTTGCATACACTGTTGCGTGATAGACCTGATTGTTTCCCTGCACTGTAAAATCGACATTTTGCCCGTTTGTGATATCGCTTATATATTTTTCAGGAATGGAGAAGTCCAGCTTCAGATCGCTCACCTGGTTAATGGCAGCAATAACGGTAGCCGGTGTAACATAAGCTCCCGGGCTTATATTTTTCAAACCAATCTTGCCACTAAAGGGAGCGCGCACTTCCGTGCGGCTGATCTCTGTTTTAACCACATCAATATCAGCACGAATATTATTGAGGTTAAGTAAGCTGGCATCATAATCATTTTTACTGATTCCCTGTATCTGCAAAAGTTGCGAGGCCCGTTCTTCATTGCTTTTGGCAATGGCCAATTGCGATTGCAGTTTCCTTAGCTGCGCCTGCAGGTCTCCATCATATATCTTAGCCAGCAAAGCGCCACTGCTTACTACCGCACCCTCCGTAATATGCAGTTGAACAACCCGTCCTGAAACCTCAGGGTGAATTTCAGTAACCTCATTGGCTACCACTGAACCAGGCACTTCCACCCGGGCAGAATAGGGTTCTGTCTTCACAATATAAGCGTCCAGATGGGGAGCGGCCCGTTTTGTTATACCCTTATTTTTTGAAGAAGATTTCTTTTCTCCACAAGCAGTAAAAAGCAGGCACAGCATACCTATACCTATAATTCCTTTGTAAGTGCGATAAACAACCATTAAAAGTCTTTAAGAATAAAGTTAGTACGTACACCCCATGGGACGATAAAAAATACAAAATCCTGCTATTTTCATAATAAATTAATTTTGCAGCCTGTCCATTTTTATCTTTCTGAAGCAGGATAAAATTGTTACCTTAGCCATAACCCGTTCGTATTTATGAAATACCTGTTTACTTTTTTGCTTGTATGCATTTCCGCAACTGTACCGGGGCAAAAAGTACAGCTTTTAGAACTGGATGTCCTGGAAAACAGGATTGCCAATGGTAAAGATACTTTTTATATTATAAATTATTGGGCTACCTGGTGCGCTCCCTGTATAAAAGAGATCCCTTATTTTAATAAATTCCAAAAAGCTTATTTAAACAAACCGGTAAAGGTCTTGCTGATAAGCCTTGATTTTTTATCGCAATATCAGAAAGCAGTTGTCCCGTTCGTGCGCAAACAAAAACTGGAAACAGAAGTATTTTTGCTGAATGAAAAAGATCAGCAGCAATATATTGACCGGATATCGACAGATTGGTCGGGTGCGCTGCCCGCTACTGCTTTCATTTGTCAGCACAAAAATATTAAACGCTTTTTTGAACAGGAATTTACATATGATGAGCTGGTGCAAACTTTTAATTCTTTACAATAACAACATTATTATCTGACCATTAAAACAACAGGTATGAAAAAGTTATCCTTCTTAATTCTGATTATATGTATATCAATATCCCTGTTTGCACAACATGCAGGCGGATATGCCATAGGAGATGCCGTACAATCATTTTCGCTGAAAAATATCGATGGCCAAAATGTATCTCTTACCGACTATAAAACCGCAAAGGGATTTATTATTGTATTTACCTGTAACGAATGCCCCTATGCCAGGGCTTACCAGGACAGGATCATCGCGCTTGACAAAAAATTTAAACCAATGGGTTTCCCGGTGCTGGCCATTAATGCCAATTATGGTAATCCGGCGGACAGCTATCTGAAAATGACAGAAAGAGCTGAAGAAAAAGGGTACACTTTTCCTTACTTAAGCGATCCCGGACAACAGGTTACCAAACAGTTTGGCGCGACTAATACGCCACATACTTTCATTATCGCTCAAAACGGGAAAGGGTTTATCCTGCGCTATGCAGGCGCCATCGACAATGATACAGAAAATACGAACCCGCAAAAAGTAAATTATGCGGAAGATGCAATAAATGCGCTGCTGGCAGATAAAGAAGTGGTGATCAGTAAAACCAAAGCCGTGGGATGTGGTATAAAATGGAACAAAGCCACACAATTTTCTGATCAATAATACCTTAGTATACAATTATTAGGTATTTAATATCAAGTTGTTATATAGGATTAGGATAAACAGGTTGCAAGCAGGTATCTTTTGCTAGGGTATTTGAAACAGAACTTTAAGTTTTTCATCAAGATTATACACTTCTTGCTTTGAAAGTTTTCCTAAAAGTCCTTTAGCTAAAGTTCTGTCAAGCGTAGCAATTTTTCCTGTTCTGATAAGTGATTGTTTTCTAAGTCCATTTGTTACGCTGGGAGTAAGCAAAACATCCGTATGTTCCTGCCAACCAATTTGTGTCGTAATGAAACAAACAGTCAGGTCAAGAGTTCCATCAATAAGTACAACTGCTGGTCTTAGTTTACTTCCACTCATATCCGTAAATGGAAAAGTAATCAATACGACATCTCCCTTAGCCATTATACACCACCTTTAAGTCAGCCTCAGAATAAATATCTTCGTCCTCATTCAAAAATTCAAAACTTTTGCTTTGTTCAGCCAGCTTTTGAATACCTTTTGTTAATTGAGCTTCTTCATAACGTTTTATAATGAAGTCCGCAAAATCTGATATTTCCTGTGCTTTTTCTTCAGGAAGCCGATTTATAATTTTAATGGTTCTTTCTATGATTGCCTGTCTTGTCATGACATATCCTTTGTTTCGAAGTTACAAAAAAGCCCATAATTATTTTGCAATAACAGCAAGGTTATATTTTATCTTATTCGCATTATGCAATAAATCGGCTCTTTCGTTGCTCATGAGGGTTACGTGTCCCATTTTACGGCCCGGCCGGGTTTGTTTTTTACCATAAATATGAAAGAAAGCATTTTCAATTTTCAGCATTTCTGTAAGCCCTTCGTAATAAGCATCGCCGCTATACCCCTCTGCACCCAGAATATTTTGCATCAGCGAAGGCATAATAGCGTCGGTATTACCCAAAGGATAATCAAGCATGATCCGCCAAAGCATATCGAACTGGGAGCTATAATGGGCTTCGATGGTATGATGGCCGCTATTATGCACGCGCGGTGCCGTCTCATTTACCAGCACATCGCCATCAGCTGTTACAAACATTTCCACTGCAAAAATACCAGGCGAATTGAAATGCTTTACAGTCGCCAACGCAATCGCTTCTGCTTTGTAATATATTGCATCGTCCAGCCCGGCCGGGCATAGCTGGAAGCTAAGCAGGTTAAGGCTTTGATCAAAAACCATTTCCACAGCAGGATAAAGGGCGACCTTACCATCATTGCCGACAGCGATCATCATGGCAATTTCCTTTGCAATATCCACTTTCTTTTCAAGAACACTTAATTCATCAAACGCTTTTGAAAAGTCCTGCTCTTCATTAATTACCTGAACACCACGACCATCATAACCACCTTCCGCAAGTTTATGCACCGCCGGTAAAAGATCTTTATACCGGGTTAATTCTTCCAGGTTGCCGGTAAGCACATAAGGCGATGTGGGAATTTTAAGATCGGTGTAATATTGTTTCTGGAAAGCTTTGTTGCGGATCGTTCTTAAAACAGAAGGTTTGGGATAAATGCGTTTCCCCTCTTTCTCCAATTGCTCCAGCGCATCCACATTTACATTTTCAATCTCGATCGTAATGGCATCAAGCTGTTTTCCAAATTGGTAAACATCGTTATAATTTTTAATATCCCCTGCTGTAAAATGATGGCATAAATGTGCCGCCGGGCAGGTTGCATCACTTTCCAGGATATATGTTTCAACAGGATAATCTGCTGCAGCCTGCAGCAACATCCTGCCCAATTGCCCTCCTCCTAAAATTCCGATTTTTTGCATGCCGCAAAGATAGGTGTGCCCTTAATTTATAAACGCTCATTTATAACAAATGGTTAAACTTTTTTTAACAATTAAAGGTTAATTTTGTGGATAATCCTGAACACGAAATACTTTATCAGTTAAGTATTTCGTTTTATTTTTTGGAATAATGTTTTTAATTTAAAGGGATATAGTTTTTTGATGATGAAAAAATTTACATGGTGTTTATTATTCGGGATCGGTGGTTTTAATTTATCTGCACAAACTTCTTCAGTAAGTATTCCCGCCTCAGCTTCATTTGTAAGCTATCAAATGGGGTTTCAGCGCCCCAGGGAATCCTTTGTCCGTAAAGAAGCGAATCTTAAAGCCCTGTTTGAAGCTAAAAACCTGAAATGGCCGGCTAAATATATGTATATCCGTTCGTTCAAGTACGACAGCCAGCTGGAGGTTTGGGTAAAAAATACCGTTAACGAAGAATATAAGTTATTAAAAATTTACAAAGTATGTGCCCTGGTGGGCACCCTTGGGCCAAAAAGATTTGAAGGCGACTACCAGGTACCTGAAGGGTTTTACCACATTAACGAATTCAATCCTAACAGCAATTATTATTTATCGCTGGGGTTAAATTATCCCAATGCATCAGACAGGGCATTAGGTGATGCTGCGAAACCCGGCGGCGATATTTATATACATGGCGGATGCGCCACCGTTGGCTGTATCCCCATTCAGGACAACCAGATAGATGAATTATATGTGCTGGCAGCCAGCACCAAATCTGCAGGAGAGGATTTTATACCGGTGCATGTTTTCCCGATCAAGTATGACGTGAAAAAAAGTTATGAATACCTTGCTAAATTAACTAAAGACGATCCCAAGCTGAAAAGGTTCTCAGACATTATGGAGGACGCTTACGATTATTTTGAAAAGTACAGGCAGATCCCCGTTGTAATGATCAGGGATAATGGCGATTATGTGGTTAATAATGCTTTGCCCAAGGTACCGAAGTTCCAGCCTAAAGTTCGCCCTAAAAGCTCATACAAACCAACTGTAAGACAAATTGATTATATAGCTGATGCGGTGGCTAAATGGCCTGAATTTCCCGGTGGCACTCCAGCGTATGAAGCCTATCTTAAACAAGTGGGAAAAGATATGGTTAAGGAGCTGCCGGACAGCGTAACGAGGGTGTATGCACAGGTGGAATTTATTATTGATAAAGACGGCGCTCCTGTCAATTTCAAAATATTAAAGGGTGTGGACGATTATTTCAATTCGGTTTTAATTGAAAAAATGGAGCAAATGCCTAAATGGTCGCCTGCAATTTACCGGGAAAAACCGGTTGCTAAAAAGATGGTGCAAACAGTGCCTGTTGGCATTGACTGATTTATTCTTAGTGATGCTGTGCCTGTTTTTATTTCTGTAATTCTAGTACCCGGTTCGACATAGGGTTAAGCAGGAGCGAATCTTTTAACGGGATTACCTGGCCTGAAACCACATCGCGCCCTGATCTGAAGGGCTGCAGCCGTTCTTCAAACCTGCCGGTCATAATAGTCACGGGTCTTTCATTGGTATTCATTGCACACATTATTGTTTGCTGATCATTGTATCTGAAATATACATAAATGCCGTCGTAAGGAGCAAACTGCATGAGCTTGCCTGTTTTGATCGCTGATGATGTTTTCCTGAAATTTGCCAATGTTTTTATATAAGTAAATAACGCATTTTCCTTTTCCGTTCTGCCCGCCTCAGTAAACTTATTCCGGGGATCGCCTTTCCATCCACCCGGAAAATCATTTCGTACATGTCCATCATTTGGAGTGGTAGTACCCGGCATCAGTATCTCGCTTCCATAATACATTTGGGGAATGCCTCTTGTCGTCAGCAACCAGGCAAAGGCGGCTTTATATTTAGCCGTATCTTCATTTAATACACTATAAAACCTGGGCAGATCGTGATTGTCTAAAAACACTACCTGACGCGCAGGATCTTTATACACAAAATCCTGCGCCAGCGTTGTATACAATTTATTCACCCCTTCGGTCCAGCCGAAAGGCTGCGTAAGCGCGGGTTGTATACCGTAAAACAAAGTCTGAAAATCGGTGGTTGCCTGTAAATTACTTTTAAAGGGGAGATCGCAATAGTTATTCTGACAGAAGTAGCTCTGATTAGGGACGCCATGCACCCAGGTTTCGCCAAAAATACTGATGTGCGGAAACTCACTGTAAAGCGCCTGGTTACATCGATTCATAAAAGCAAGATCATTATAAGCATACGTATCAATGCGCCAGCCGTCAATACCAAAGGTTTCTACCGTCCAGATGGCGTGTTGTATTAAAAAATGCTGCACCATTTCATTACTTTGATCCCAATCGGGCATAGAGGGTACAAACCAGCCCTTTTCCATTAGTTTTTTATCAGCAGCGGCGCCATAAGGATCGAATACCGCCTGGTCTTTATAACTGGTTTGTGTAAATTTTGGCCAGCGATGAAACCAGGTGCTGTCCGGCTGATCTTTAAACAAAAAATGTTCAGTGCCTACATGATTATACACTGCATCCTGTATGATCTTCATTCCCCTTGCATGTACCGCATCAATTAATGCCTGGTACGCTTTTTCGCCGCCGATACGGCGTTCAATTTTATAATGATCGGTAAATGCATAGCCATGTTCGGTACGGTCAGGCATATCATTTTCAATGACAGGATTTAGCCAAAGCGCGGTTACACCTAAGTCCTGTAAATAATCCAGATGGTTCTGTATGCCTTTCAGATCGCCGCCATGCCGGTTAAAAACCGTATCCCGGTTCAGCGTTTGGTCTTTCATACCCTTAATCCTGTCGTTGGTTTCGTCGCCGTTACTGAACCTGTCAGGCATGATCAGGTATAACAGATCCTCAGCAGTAACACCCCTGGCAAAAGCAGTTCCGTTTCCTTCCCGTTTTGCTTTTAATTCATATTTTAATCCCTTTTTATCAATAAAAGGCAGGGTTATCCAGCCCGGCCGGGCGTTATCAGCAATTTCTATATCAAAGAATATATAATTGTGGTTGGCTACCCGCTCTATCCGCGTCAAATGAACACCAGGGGCTAATTCCATACCCTCCGGTTTCATTTTTAGCATGGGTATTTTATCTGCCAGCTTCTCCCCTCTTATCATCAGCTGCACCTTATTCCATTTCATGCCGGTCCACCAGTTAGCGGGATAAACAGTTACCTGTGCACCCAGGCACACGGTTATAAAAAGGAACAGGGTCAAAAATGCAGATTTCATATAATCCAATTAAGTTTTTTTTAAATAGGCGCCCTGTCTTCCAGGGCAGTTTTTACGGCCAGCTCAGCAGCAGCAGGTGTATGTTTATTTTCTTTTATAAAAACATAGCAAACAACCGCAGCTAATATCATTAGTCCCCCGCCGATCTGTACAGCCAGTAACCTGTCGTTGTGCAATACATTACGCATCAGCCAGCCGAACCCAAGTGAGGCAATGATCTCAGGCAACACAATAAAGAAATTGAAGATGCCCATGTACACGCCTACTTTATCTTTAGGAAGCACACCGCTCAACATGGCATAGGGCATGCTTAATATACTGGCCCAGGCAATACCCACACCGGTCATACACCCGTATAACATATACTTATTTTTCACCCAGGCAACACTGATCAGGCCAATAGCGCCGGCCAGCAGGCATAAGCTGTGCGTGAGCTTTCGTCCCAGTTTGTCGGCTATATATGGTAATATCAAAGCAAATAAAAAAGTGATGATACTATAGTAGGCCAATGTAAGGCTGCCAAAGTCTGCTCCTTCTGCATAAACAGGGTCGTTAGCATCTTTGCCGCCAAAAATGTTTACAGCCACAGCAGTTGTATAAAAAAACCACATTAAGAACAAACCGGGCCAGGTAAAAAACTGCACTAATGCAATCACGCGCATTTTTGGAGGCATCTTGCGAAGGGCATCTGTTATTTCACGAAAACCTTTTCCCAAGCCGCCCTTTCCTTTATCCTTATAGCCCGCAGCGGCAGGAGGATATTCTTTGGTTGTAAACACCGTATACAAAACAGAACCCAGGAAGAAAAACGCGCCCAGATAAAAGGACATTTTTACATTCTCCGGGATTTCTCCCTGCGCAGCAGTATTCTGAAAATGAAAAACATTACGCATCAGCCAGGGCAAAGCCGATGCGATGCTGCCCCCTAATCCTATCATAAAGCTCTGCATAATAAAACCCCTGTTCACCTGCGAATCGGGCAGCTTATCTGTTACAAAAGCCCTGAAGGGTTCCATAGCCACATTGCCAAATACATCCAGCACCCAAAGCAGACCTGCGGCCATCCACAAAACGCTGCTGTGTGGCATCAGCACTAATGCTATAGAGCTCAATATAGCGCCGATCATAAAATAAGGCCTTCTTCTGCCCCAGGTTGGATGCCAGGTTCTGTCGCTCATATACCCGATGACAGGCTGGATCAACAGGCCTGTTAAGGGAGCCGCCAGAAATAAAATAGGTATTTTATCGGGGTCTGCACCCAGGTTCTCATATATACGTCCCATATTAGCGCGCTGCAGGTCCCAACCAAACTGGATGCCGAAAAAACCGACACTCATATTTATGATTTCTGTAACGGAGAGTTTAGGTTTAAAAGCCGAAGCGGAAGCTGACATATACAATCGTTTTAAAAATTACCGGCAAATATAAAATATAATATGTATAAAGTACACATTAAAATCAGTTCATGAAAAAACCCCACATACCTGCGAGGTTCAGGATAGTTATACCACAAAACCACCGGGGAATACCGCTCCTTTTTTAGTTACGATAATTCCGTCTTTGATAGTATATAGTTCTGTATCGGTATTGGCAAGGTGCGCACCGCCGTTAAGCCTTACATCGTCGCCAATACGGCAGTTTTTATCAATGATGCAGTTGCGCAGGTAACATCTTTTACCGATCCCAATCGGGGGCAGGCCCTTATTCTGATCGTTATTGATGTCATCGATCGTTTCATAAAAATCACTTCCCATCACATAGCAGCTCACCACAGTAGATCCATATCCTATGCGGGAACGCACACCTATAACGCTATGCTCAATACGCGAAGCGTTAATGATACAGCCCTCCGCAATAACTGTTTTTTCCAGGGTGGTACCGCTGATCTTGGCCGGCGGCAGCATGCGGGGGCGGGTATAAATAGACTTGGTATTATCAAACAGGTTAAACTCGGGTATATCTGCAGTTAGCTCCAGGTTGGCTTCAAAGAAAGAGTAAATATTCCCGATGTCTGTCCAGTACCCTTCGTACTGGTAACTGGCTACTTTATAAGCATCAATAGATGACGGGATGATTTCTTTTCCAAAATCGGTGGCATCCGGGTGTATTTTTAGCAGCAGGTCGAACAGCAGTTGCCTGTTAAAAATGTAAATGCCCATTGAGGCGAGATAGTTACGCCCCTTTTGCTGCATAGCAGGTCCGGTATCGCTAACCCACTCTTCCAGTATTTCTTTGGCAGGCTTTTCCACAAATGAGCTGATGAGGCTATTTTCGTCGGCCTTGAGTATACCAAACTCAGGCGCTTCCCTGTCGCCTACCGGTATGGTGGCAATGGATATATCGGCACCGCAATCCTTATGGTTCTGCAGCATTTTATTAAAATCCATCTGGTAGAGCTGGTCTCCGGACAGAATTAATATATACTCACTGGGAAAGGCGTTCAGGTGCCTCAGGCATTGCTTTACTGCATCGGCAGTGCCCTGGTACCAGGCGGGGTTATCGGGCGTTTGCTCCGCCGCCAGTATATCTACAAAGGCCGTGCTGAAGGCGCTGAAACGATAGGTGTTTTTAATATGCCTGTTTAGCGAAGCCGAATTGTATTGTGTCAGCACAAACATCCGGTTGATATCGGAATTGATACAATTCGAAATCGGGATATCGACCAGGCGATACTTCCCGGCAATAGGTACAGCCGGTTTTGACCTGCTGCTGGTTAGCGGCGCAAGTCTTGACCCGGCGCCTCCTCCCAAAATCATGGCAACTACTTCCTGCGAGATACTACTCATAAGATTTTATTTTAAACGTTTATTAGCTAATTTAGTTTTGCGCTATTACACGGCACTGCGGCCGTCCCTGTCTGTATATAATACAGATTCATATAGTTCAATATATTTTTTTGCGGATGATGTCCAGCTATGATCAATTCTTATAATTTTTTGCATTAAAGTTTGCAGCAATTGCTGCTTATGCTCATAAAGATCAATAGCCCGGCTCACGGCATAGGCAATATCGCCTATACTGGATTGCTCCATTGCAATTCCAAAACCACCCGGGGCGCCGTAATCTGTAACGGTATCTTTCAATCCGCCGATATTCCTGACTATCGGGATAGTACCATAACGCAATGCATACAACTGGTTCAGGCCGCAAGGCTCTACCCGGCTGGGCATTAATAAGAAATCCGATCCGGCGTATATCAAATGGCTTAAGGGTTCGCTATAGCCGATATAAGTATTTACATATCCCCTGAATCGTTTATTCATATCTGCCAGCACAGCTTCCACGTAGGGATTGCCCGATCCCAGTATCAAAAACGATACTTTTCCACTGTACTGATATACTGCCTGGCTGATGGCTTCGGGTAACAGGTCTGCCGCTTTTTCATCTACCAGGCGACCGATAAAACTGATCAGCGGCTTTTGGGGATCAAGACCAAACTGCTTTACCAGCGCTGCTTTATTTTTTTTCTTGCCTGTACTAACTGTTCTGGCATCGTAATTTTCTGCAAGAAAATGATCGGTTGCAGGATCCCATACTGCCGTATCAATTCCATTGATAATGCCGCTGCACTTACCTTTTTCATATTCGAACAATGCCTCGAGGCCGGCCGCTGCATGTTTCAGCTCTTTCATATAACCGGGGCTTACTGTTGTAACCTTCCAGGCGCATTTCACTGCCGATGCCATAGGGTTAATGGTATTGTTCCAATCCAGGTAACCCCAGTTCCAGGTATCATAAGCCGGGATCAGGTAGTATTTATCCCACCCAAACTGTCCCTGATATTGCCCGTTATGAATGGTAAAAATGGTGGGAATATTGGCCAGCTGGTATCTGAAAGCATAAGCATGGCGGCACAGAAAAGGGATAAATCCCGCCTGGTGATCATGGCAATGAATAATATCCGGCTTATGCGCCCAATGGCTCAGCCAGTCGCAAACGGCCAGCTGAAAGGCAGTAAACCGCTCGGTGTCATCATCATATCCGTAGATCTTCTCGCGGTCAAGCATCCCGTTTATATCAACGAGGTAAAGATCAAACCCCAGCTTATTTGTTTTTTCTTTAATAACACTGTACTTAAACCAGTTGTTTCCCAAAGCCTGTCCTCCTTCATGCACCAGGTCCCACTCGTTATCGTACAAAAATTTTGTACGGTACATCGGCATTACCACTTTGGCAATATGGCCCAATTCGTTTTGATACTTTGGCAAAGCGCCAACAACATCTCCAAGTCCTCCTGCTTTTGCCATCGGATAACACTCAGCCGACACGTGAACTATTTCCATATACAATCACTTGATTAGATTAAAAGTAGGAATATTTTATTAATAGCAAGAAAAGATGGTCATCTATTTAAAATTTTTATTTACAACTTATATTTATACATTTACCACTAATTTTTTCTTTGCTATAAAAAATAATACGATTGAAATGAGTACACAAACGACCAGGTGGTCTCAATTCGGAACACTTATTATAGTGTTCTTTTTTTGGGGCTTTGTTGCTGCCAGCAATGATATTCTTATACCGGTATTTAAAGAAAAACTGCATCTTGAACAGTGGCAATCACAGCTGGTGTCGTTTGCTTTTTATTTGGCTTATACGATCGGTTCTGTAATTTTTCTCATTATCAGCAAAGTTATCGGAAAGGACCTGCTGCAATCCCTGGGATATAAAAATGGCATTGCTGTAGGTTTGATCATTTCGGCATTGGGCACGCTGGTATTTTATCCTGCCGCCCAAACCGAATCGTTCGGCTTATTTATTACAGGTTTATTTATAGTGGGGCTGGGCTTTTCGCTTCAGCAAACTGCAGCCAATCCTTTGGCAATTATTATGGGAGATCCAAAACTTGGTTCGCAACGGTTGAGTATGGCCGGAGGTGTTAATAACTTTGGTACCACGATCGGGCCGCTTATAGTAAGTTTTGCCATTTTCGGCTCGATAACTGCCGGAAGCACGAATGCAGATATTCAAAGCATTAAAACACCTTACCTGATCCTCGGGTTAGCCTTTATTATTGTTGCGTTGATCTTTAAATTTTCTTCGGTACCCAATAAAATTGATCTGGATGCTATTGCCGATGAAGAAAAAGAGGGCGCCAGGCTGTCCCAGGAGAACGATTCCCTGCTGGAAACCAACCTGCCCGGCAAAAAAAGCGTACTGGCGTATCCGCAGCTTGTTTTAGGCATGATCGCCATCTTTGTATATGTGGGCGTGGAGGTTGCCACAGCTGCCAACCTTCCTGAGTTTATGAAAGAGCATCTGGGAACTTCCACAGACAAAATTGCTCCGTTCGTTTCGTTATATTGGGCCAGCCTGATGATCGGGCGCTGGACCGGATCCGTTGGCGCTTTTGATATTTCCCAGGGAGCAAAAAGCATTTTGCGTTTCTTAATGCCGTATATAGCTTTCGGAGTATTTATACTTGTAAATAAAATTGCCAGCCACGATGTTACACCGTTCAGCATTTACGCTATTATTATTGTAGCTTTGATCGTTTGTGATATTCTGAGTAAAGGCAACCCCGCAAGGCAATTGTTAATATTCAGCGCTATGGGTATACTGGCTTTGCTGATCGGTATTTTTGCTAATGGAATGGTAAGTGTATTTGCATTTATAAGTGTGGGCCTGTTTTGTTCCACTCTTTGGCCCTGTATTTTTACTCTTGCCATTGCTGGCCTGGGCAAACATACCAACCAGGGCTCAAGCCTGCTGATATTTATGATCATGGGAGGAGGTATCATCAGCCTGCTGCAGGGATTGCTGGCATCGCCCGGGATATTAGGTATCCAGTTTTCCTATTTTACAGGAGTGGCTTGTTTTGCCTATCTTGCATTTTATGCTTTAAGGGCAAAGTCGATTTTAAAACAACAGGGTATTGACTATGATGTTAAAGTGGGTGGCGGACATTAATTATTTTTTGTATTACTACGGATTAAAATAAACTATAGCAAATAATATGGGCGTATATGATCTATCAAAAGAACTGGTAATAGGCATAGATATAGGTGGCACAAATACCAAATTCGGATTAGTGAACCACCGGGGACAAATTCTTGATAAAGGAGATATTAAAACGGATATTTATGCTACCATTGAAGAGTATGTAGAGGCCCTGCACTTTGCTATCCGTCCGCTGATTACAAAAATTGAGAAAGATTATAACCTGAAAGGAATTGGTGTGGGCGCCCCAAACGGCAACTATTATACAGGCGCTATCGAATACGCTCCTAACCTGCCCTGGAAAGGAACTATAAAAATAGCTGAGTTGTTTACACAGAAGTTTGGAGTACCCTGTACCTTAACCAATGATGCCAATGCCGCCGCTATGGGAGAAATGATGTATGGCGCTGCCCGTGGTATGAAAGATTTTATTATGATCACCCTGGGAACCGGAGTGGGCAGTGGTATTGTCTGCAATGGCCAGATTGTGTATGGCCATGATGGGTTTGCGGGTGAACTGGGGCATGTTATTGTGCGCCCGGGCGGGCGTAAGCACTACAGTACCGGTGCGCATGGCTCTCTGGAAGCGTACTGCTCGGCAACAGGCATTACCGTAACAGCAAAAAAACTCCGGGCAGAAAATCCGGATTCCCTTTTAAACGAGATACCGGAAGATGAACTGGACTCAAAATCGGTTTATGATGCCGCCGAAAAAGGTGATGCAACTGCGTTAGAAGTTTTTCGCTATTCCGGGCAAATCTTAGGAGAAGCATTGGCCAACTTCATCATGTTTTCTTCCCCCGAAGCCATTATTTTATTTGGAGGGGTCATTAAGGCCGGCGATTATATCATGCGGCCTACCAAAGAACACATGGAAAAAAACCTGTTACCTATTTTTCAAAACAAGGTGAAGCTGGTGTTTAGTGAGTTAAAAGAGGCTGATGCGGCCATTTTGGGCGCCAGCGCGCTGGTGTGGGAACAATAAGATGTTCCTCCATTGGCTTTGCTATTTAAAAAACGGGAGCTTTTTAAAATTGTAAATAGTTTAAAAACAGTTCTGATGGTAAGGTCGTTCTTTTCCGCTGCAGCTATAGTTTTCCTATTCATTGCCTGCACGCACAATGCTTACGAGAGCACAAATAAGGTTTATAAAAAGCAGGCCGCCGCTTATGCACACTTATTAAAGCAA
>JASGEW010000093.1:0-12672 GCA_047606125.1 Niabella sp.
GTGAGTGGACAAGATTTTACTGCAAGGGTTTTGCACTTCATTTACAAATACGTATGCAGACAAATAGCACTATCTGCTATAGTGTATTCCACGAAACCCTGTGCCAAAGGCTCATTCGTGTATTCGTGGCAGTTAACCAGCAAGCCCTATTTATACACCGGGAATTTCATTTGGCTTTTTTATATTATCCCAATTGGAGAACAGCCGCTTCCACCCCGCGAATCTCTGCCAGGCCTTTTAAACGTCCGATTGCTGAATAGCCTGGATATGTTTTTTTATGAAGATCATCCAGCATCTGATGGCCGTGATCGGGGCGCATGGGAATGCTCCTGTTCTGCTCCTTTTGCAATTGCGCTACATACTGAATAATAGCAACAAGGTTTCCATTTCCTTCCAGGTGATTTGCCTCGTAAAAATTGCCCTCCTCATCCCTGTCCGTACTTCTCAGGTGCAGGAAATAAACACGGTCGCCATATTTCTTTATCATTTCCAGTAAATCGTTGTCCTTTCTGGCGCTATAGGAACCTGTACAAAAGCAAAGACCTGCATTTTTAGAAGGTACATTTTTAAATAAAGCTTCAATATGTGCATCGGTACTCATAATACGGGGCAGTCCTAAAATAGGATAGGGAGGATCATCCGGATGGATGGCCAGCTGCACATTATGTTCTTCTGCTGTTGGGGCAATTTCATTTAAGAATGCAAAAAGGTGCTGCTGCAGTTCTCCGGAAGAAATATGGCCGTACTCATCCAGTAAAGAAAGTACCTGCTCTGTGGTAAACAACCCGTCGGAGCCTGGAAGCCCCATCAGGCAGGATACTTTTAATTTCTCAATTTCGTTAAGGCTAAGACTGTCAAAGAATTTCTTTGCTTTCTTTACATCAGCTTCTTTATAATCATTTTCAGCGCCGGGCCGTTTCAAAATAAATACATCAAAGGCAATAAACTCCTGCCAGCCAAATCTTAAACACTGGGCGCCGGTTGCTGTTGGGTAATCAAGATTCGTGCGTACCCAGTCGAGCACCGGCATAAAATTATAGGTAACTACTTTAATGTTATTATCAGCAAGGTTTTTCATGCTGATCTTATAATTCCCGATCCAGGTTTTATAATCACCATTCCTTTTTTTAATATCCTCATGAACCGGAAGGCTTTCCACTACTTCCCAGGTAAGGCCGGCTTCTTCAATTGTTTTCTTTCTTTTTTGGATCTCTTCATTTGTCCATACTGCTCCCACAGGAATATGGTGCAGCGCGGTTACAACTCCCGTAGCGCCCGCCTGGCGTATATCGCTTAAAGAAACAGCATCGTTATCACCATACCAGCGCATGGTCTGAATCATTTTTTTGCTCATAATCTGCTAAAATAGAATAAAAACCCTTCATCGATACAAAAAGATTTATGAATATTCCCTGTTACATTCAACGGCTTGCTTCTGCAACCACAGTACAACATTTATAAAAAAAAGCAGCTCCGGAAAACCCGGAGCCGCCCTTGCAAACTTAAATATATAAAAACTAAACCTCCATAATTATCTTCCCCTGCTGCTTCTCGAACTACTTGTTTCTCCACTACTATTAGCGCTTCTGGTTTGCACTGAACGCTGCGCAGACGCTGAGCGTTCTGCCTGTACCTGGCGTTGCTGCTGTACCTGGGCAGCTCTTTGCTGCTGCACCTGCGCTTCACGCTGCTGTACCTGCTGCTGGCGCTGTTGCTGTATTTGCTGAACCCGCTCATTATTACGTGCCTCCTGAGAACGTTGTATCCGGTATTGTTGTTGTTGCGCCTGGCTGCTGCGCTGTTGCATCTGCCTTGCCTGATCAGTCCTTCCTGTATTTTGTGAAGAACGTTGCTGCACCTGGCCGCGGCTCTGAGACTGCCTTATATTGCTGTTATTGTTCACCGCATCCTGCCGGCGGGGAGCTGAGTTAAAACGCCCGTTACTATTGTTGCTGCGCGAAGATGCGGCGTTAGTATTGCCTCTTGCGCTGCCGGTATATCTTTGAACATTGCGCGGAGAATTATCCCTGCTGCTATTACGCGCCACACTTGGGCGATATACTGAAATTGCATTCCTGCTTACAGAAGTTCTGCCGGGCCTGTTCATTGAGCGAACGGATACAGCATTAATCCTGCCGGTATACCTTTCCACATCCCCGCGGCGGGGCCCATTCCGGTAATATCTTTCCCCTCCTCCACGGCCACCGTAGTTATTAATAATAGTTGTTCTGTTAAAAATGGTTATATTATTACGATAAGGATAATAATACCTGCCAATATAAGGAGAGGTCATATACCTGCAGGGGGCAAAGGTCCAGTAATCGTAAGGAGGATTATAACTGCCAAACCCTATGCTGATACTGATACCGGGACGGATAGGGGCCCAGCCGTAGTAATCACCGCCACCTCGCCAGCTTACCCAGGCTGGCGACCAGTCATAACCAGGTACCCAAAGCCAGCCATAATAAGGATCGTAAAACCAGCGACCATAATGGAAAGGAGCCCATCCCCAATCGTAGCCCGAGTTCCACATCCAGTCATAATCATCGGTATATACCCAGTTCCCGTTGGTAGCATAGGGCCTGAAATCGGACCCTACGCGCGGCCTCCAGGTATATCCGTATTCGGGATAATCGATCCAGTCGCCATAAGGACTCAATTCATCATAAAAAGTTTGAAAACTGATACTAACCCCTATTCCCGGCTGCGCATCAACAGGCTTGGCAAAAAGCATAGCCATCGCAACCAAAAAGCTAATACCAAAGACGTTGATAATTCGTTTCATTTTATTAAAATGGTTTTAATTGTTAACTTATTTTTTTAAGCTTCCGCTTTACATATTTATGACGCAGCACCCGTTATAAGGTTGCTTTAAATACCACTTAAATCTTTCAGCACTTTCCTTTTTATGATTTTCTTTAACATTTTAAATAAGTCCTGTTCAGCAAAAGACCAGGTCCACAAAAACACTGTAATTTAACCCTTATCGTTAGATTCGCCGGATATTTGTAAGCCAATGGCTATCGATTATTACGAAATATTACAAATTTCCCCGTCTGCAAGCCAGGCAGAAATAAAATCGGCCTACCGGAGACTGGCCCTTTTATATCATCCTGACAAAAATCCGGATAATAAATCCTCCTTAGCTCATTTTGAACTGATTAAGGAAGCTTATGAGACGCTTACCCATCCCATTTCAAAAGAAAAATATTTACATGACCGCTGGCTTTCAAAAGCAAACGGGGAAAGTTTTGACAACCCGGTCAGAACGCCGGAAAATATTTTACACGCAGTGCTGGATGCTGGCGCCAGGATATACAGGATGGATGTGTACCGTATGAATAGCAAAGGCATTAAAGATGAATTAAGTCATCTTTTAAACAGCGATACTATTAAGCTGCTTCATGAATTTAACGAGATCAGCATTAATGATGCCATTGTGAACGAATTGCTCCAGATCCTAAAAATGCTGCAGCCGGGCGATGCGCTGCACCTGGTTTACAAACTGAAACTTATAAAAAGTAATTATGAAGAAACGCTCCATGCAACAGAAAGTGAGCTCGGCAATAAAATTTTCTGGCAAACATGGAAACCCGCATTTATCATTTTAATTGTAGTGTTGCTTTGTATTCTAATGTGGGGCACGTCCTTAAGAAACTAAAGCAATTCCCTGCCTATATTTGTATATCTTTCATCAATAAATATAGTTTATGCTTCCTATTGGAGATGACAATACAGGACGAACCATTACACCTTATATCAATTACCTGATCATTGCCGTTAATATATTTGTTTTTGTTTTTTTCCAGGGCATGGGAACTAATGAGGCTTTTTTGATGAGTTTCTCGGTAGTGCCCCAGGAAATTCTGGGTAATACTGACATTGTAGGCGGGGGGCTGGGCGTAACGCCTGTTCCTGTTTATGGAACAATTTTGTCCGCTATGTTTATGCATGGCAGTATTGCGCATATTGCAGGCAATATGCTGTATTTATGGATCTTTGGCGATAATCTTGAAAATGCGATGGGGCATAAAAGATATCTTATCTTCTATCTGTTATGCGGCATCCTGGCCACCCTGGCGCATGTATATATGGCGTCCCTTACCCGCAGCGGGCTATACGTCCCCAGCCTGGGCGCTTCCGGGGCAATTGCCGGTGTGCTGGGCGGCTATATATTACTATTCCCCAAAAACCGGATACGCATATTTATTATTCCGTTTGTAATCAGGGTAAATGCTTTTGTTGCCCTGGGCCTGTGGATCGTGTTCCAGGTAGTAGATGGCATGGACGCCTTAGGCCGGGAAGGTGGCGGGGTCGCTTATGCCGCTCATGTGGGAGGATTTATTGCAGGTTTATTTTTAGCAAAATTTTTTATTAACGGCAGCAGGTCCCGTTTCTGAGTGATGCCGGTAATCAATTACAGGCTTCTTAAGATTTTCTTACAATCTGGTTAATGCAGCGCAAAAGCATTTTCTCTATCTTTATCGTTATGCACTATAAAAAATTACTCATTATTATCCTGGCATTTTTAGCCACAACCGGTTTTGCACAAAGCAACAATAATTATTGGCAACAGCACCTGGATTATAAGATAGATGTTGCGCTTGATGATAAAAACAATGCGTTATCGGGAGCGGAAACGATCGTTTATAAAAACAATTCGCCCGATGCCCTGGATTTTATATGGTTCCATATATGGCCTAATGCTTATAAGAATGACAGCACGGCGCTCTTCCGGCAGATACACAACGATGCATCCAGGCAGGAAAAATTAACGGATGTAATATATGGCGATATTGAAGGGTTGAACTTTAAAGTAGACGGGCAGGTTGCAAAAACCGAACCGCACCCCAATCCTGATTACATCGATATCATTAAGGTGATTTTACCCAAACCCCTTAAACCGGGCGAATCAGCAGCTATTTCAACAGATTTTAAGGTAAAGCTGCCCTCTTATTTCTCGCGCTCGGGCTTTGCCGACGGGGAGTTTATGATCACACAGTGGTACCCCAAACCAGCCGTATATGATAAAAACGGCTGGCACGAGTTCCCTTACCTGGATATGGGCGAGTTTTACAGTGAATATGCTGACTACAAAGTAAATATCACCCTGCCCTCTGAATATGTTGTAGGCGCCACGGGCGAACTGCAAACAAAAGAGGAGCTGGAAAAATACAAATCGATCGGCGCCAAAAACACCGCAAACAGAACGGCAGCACCCGTTTTATATACGGCAAAACCCGGTAAGAAAACATTAACCTATGCTGTAAAAGATGTACCGGATTTTGCATGGTTTGCTGAAAAAA
This sequence comes from Niabella sp., assembly GCA_047606125.1. Taxonomy (GTDB): domain Bacteria; phylum Bacteroidota; class Bacteroidia; order Chitinophagales; family Chitinophagaceae; genus Niabella. The sequence continues at coordinate 5,307 of JASGEW010000093.1, forward strand.
ATATCGTGATAGAATACGATACATTAAAGCTGCCTTCGGAAAAAATAATCAATGCTTTTACTTATTATAAGAACAAGCCCAATACTGTTTGGAATAATAGTATCGATTTTGTAAAAGATGCGGTACGTCATTACAGCAAATGGATCGGGGAATATGAATACCCGGTGGTTCAGGCTTTTGAAGGACCTAAAAATAATGCCAGCGGCGGCATGGAATATCCAACCATTACCCTAATAACAGTGCCTGACGCAGGTAAGGAATACCTCGATGGCGTGATCACACACGAGGTGGGCCATAACTGGTTCATGAGCATGCTGGGCAGTAATGAGCGCCTGCATACCTGGCAGGATGAAGGTTTGAACACTTATTACCAATTTCGCTATGAGGCAGAAAAATATCGCTACAACTCCATTTTCAGGGACCAGGTGCCCGACCAGGTAAAAAAGCTTCCCGTTGACCAGTTCCAGGCAGCATTATACCGTGCGATGTCTTCGATCCCTATGCAACCGGCTATCGATCAGCCTGCAACCGATTTTAAAACCTCCGAAGAATACGGATTGATCTCCTACATAAAAACGGCGATCTGGATGTACCAGCTGGAGCAGATGTTTGGAAGAGATAAGATTGATGCTGCTTTTCAGGAGTACTTTAAAGAATGGCACGATAAACATCCTCAGCCTGAGGACATGAAAGCTGCTTTTGAAAAATCGCTCGGCGTGAACCTGGACGATTTCTTTGGTGAGTTGAAAAAAACAGGAGGTCTTAATTAAAATTTATTCATGAACATCTCGTTAAAGAATAAAAAGGCCCTGGTAGGCGGCGGCAGCCAGGGGTTAGGAAAAGCAATAGCCATGCAGCTTGCGTCCAGCGGCGCCACTGTTACTGTAATGGCCCGCAACGAAGAAAAGCTAAAGAACGTCATTGCTGCATTGCCGGCAAATAATGATCAGCAACACAGCTACCTGGTTGTTGATTTTTTAAACTTTGAGAATTTCAAATCAGTAATTGAAGCCTATTTTCGGGCGCATACTATCGACATCCTGGTCAACAATACCAATGGCCCCAAACCCGGTACCGTGCTGGAACTTAAAGATGCCGATTACCAGGCGGCATTCAGTTTGCTTTTTCAAACGGTACAACATACAACGGCATTAGCGCTCACGGGCATGCAACAAAAAGGTTATGGCCGTATTATCAATCTCACTTCGCGAACGATAAAAGAACCGGTTGATAATCTTGCGTTGTCGAATGCGATCCGCGCCGCAGTGGTAGCGTGGGGCAAAACACTGTCGCGCAGCGTAGCCAGGTATAATATCACCGTCAACAATATCCTTACTGGTAATTTTGATACAGAGCGTATTACGGAGCTTTTTGAAGCGCAGGCAAAAGCGCAAAACATACCCGTGGAGGAAATCACGCAGAAATCCCTCGCCGATATTCCTGCCCAAAGATTAGGCAAACCTGAAGAGCTGGCCAGCGTGGTGGCCTTTTTAGCATCGGGACAGGCAGCATATCTTACCGGTGCGAGCATACCGGTGGATGGAGGGTTGCTGAGATCGATATAAGAAATAAAAACAACTTACATCATGCTGCCTACCTTTGCACATTGGCAAATCAGCATATTATCACATTAGCATATTAAATTAAATGCATTACGTTTCAGCAGAAGGCTTAGAAAAAAGTTATGGTATACAGCCCTTATTTTCCGATATTTCCTTTCATATTGAAGAAGGCGATAAGATCGCGCTGGTAGCCCGCAACGGCACCGGTAAATCCACTTTATTAAAAATACTCGCCGGCAAAGAAACCCCCGATAAAGGCAAGCTCTGGATTAATAAGGATGCAGACGTGGTGCTGTTTGAACAGGAACCCGACCTCGATCCCGAAAAATCTATTGCTGACAATGTATTTTTTCACGACAACCCGGTTATCAGCGCTATCAAAAATTATGAGTCGGCAAGCGAAGCTGACGACGCCGGTAAAATGTCGGAAGCATTGGTGCTGATGGATGAATTGCAGGCATGGGATTTCGACTCAAAAGTGAAACAGATATTCGGGAAACTGAATATCCACAACCTGGACGCCATAGTAAAAAACCTCAGCGGCGGACAAAAGAAACGGGTGGCCCTCGCCAAAACCCTCATCGATATTGGCTTTGAGCACAAGCATGTATTGCTGATCATGGATGAGCCTACCAACCACCTCGATGTGGAAATGGTGGAATGGCTGGAGCATTTCCTAAATAAAGAAAATGTAACGCTGCTGCTGGTTACGCACGACCGGTATTTTTTAGATGCCGTTTGCGACGAGATATGGGAAATGGAAGGCAGCAATATCTATACACACAGAGGTGACTATGAGAACTACCTGGAAAAGAAGGCGCAACGTATAGAGAACGAACTGGCCAGCATCGATAAAGCTAAAAACCTTTATCGGCGTGAGTTAGAATGGATGCGCAAACAGCCCAAAGCGCGCACCACCAAATCGCGCAGCCGGGAAGACAACTTTTATGACATTGAAAAACGGGCGAAACAGCAGGTTACCAATGAACAGGTACAGCTGCAAATGAAAATGAACCGCCTGGGTGGTAAAGTCGTCGAAATGAAAAAAGTATATAAGGCTTATGACGATAAAAAAATACTCACCGGTTTTGATTACACTTTTAACAAAGGCGAGCGGGTAGGCATTATTGGCAAAAACGGAGCGGGTAAATCTACTTTCTTAAATATTCTGCAAGGGCTGCTGGAGCCGGATAGCGGCAAAATAAATATTGGCGATACGGTTATTTTTGGTAATTACTCGCAGCAGGGGCTGCTGGTGAAGAACGATATGCGCGTGATAGAATTTGTAAAAGATATTGCCGAAAATTTTCCATTGGCAAACGGAGGCACCTTAAGCGCGGCGCAGTTTTTAGAGCTATTTCTTTTCAATGCCGATAAACAATACACCTATATCAGCAAATTAAGCGGCGGCGAAAAACGCCGGCTGCACCTGCTTTCCATCCTTTTCAGGAATCCCAATTTTTTAATTTTGGATGAACCGACTAACGATCTTGATTTACCCACATTAGGCGTACTGGAAAATTTTTTAATGGAATATCCCGGTTGTCTGCTGATAGTAAGCCACGACCGGTATTTTATGGACAGGCTGGTAGATCACCTGCTGGTATTTGAAGGCGATGGGGTAGTGAAGGATTTTCCCGGGAACTATACGCAATACCGATTACAGGTTGCAGATTCCAGGTTACAAGAGAAGCCCGTTTCAGGTGCAGGAAAACCTGTAACAAGTAACCAGCAACCCGCAACAAAAAAACTGCCATCTTTCAAAGATAAAAGAGAATTTGAATTGTTGCAAAAGGAGATAGAAGCGCTTACCAGGGAAAAAGAAGAGATCACTTCCCTGTTAAATGATAGCGGCCTTCCTTACGAAGAGCTTCAAAAGCTTTCCAGCCGTATAGGGGAGGTTGCGGGGCTTTTGGATGAGAAAGAGCTGCGCTGGTTAGAGTTGAGCGAATTGATTGAGGGATAAAGTTCGGCAGGCTCGCCTCATACTCTTATGTTATCGCCTCCGGGTGAAGATGAAACATAAAAAATTTTATGTACTGCTAACCAGGCTTTGCTGCCTGTTTTTTTTAGTTTCATTATTTTTGAAGTATGAGCAGCAGCACCCATACGCCGGACGAAGCATTGCTTTCCCTTATTGCACAAGGCGATGAGAAGGCATTTGCAACACTGTTTGAGCGTTACCGCAACACGCTGTATAACTACCTTATTAAAATCACCAAGACAAAAGAAACAGCAGAAGAAATGGTGCTGGATGTTTTTTTGAAGATATGGACAGCAAAGGCGGCGCTGGAGGAGATCAGCCATTTCGAGGCTTTCCTGTTCCGGGTGGCACATAACCAGGCAATAGACTTTTTAAGGCAATCTCAAAGAAGCAAACAGGCTCAGGCGGTAATATGGGCGGATATGCAGTACCTGCGGGCCGCCATGGCAGATGAAAAGCTGCTCAAAGCAGATACCGAACAGGCCATAAAAGAGGCGGTAAGTCAGCTCTCGCCGCAGCGGCAGGAGGTCTTCCGGCTCAGCCGTGAAGAGTATTTAAGCTATGATGAAATTGCTGAGCGACTACAGCTTTCCAGGTTTACGGTTCGCAATCACCTTTCCGCGGCATTGCAATTCATCCGTTCCCATCTCGATAACGGGCCGGAACTGGCTGTGCTGCTGGTTTTATTGTCGGGCAGCAGGTAAGTGCAGGTCAGGGTTAATCGTAATGAAACCGGCACTGAATGATAAAGCATTTTTGATCAACCCCTTTTTTGCCTTCTACCTTATATACAAGCCGGTGTTCGCCAGTTATTCTCCTGGACCAATATCCTTTTAAATCGTACCTGAGCGGCTCCGGTTTTCCAATCCCCTGGAATGGTGTTCTCTTAATGTCTTTCAGCAGTTCCTTGATCTTCAGAACAATTTCATTGTCCGTTTCCACCCAATATTCAAACTCTTCCCAGGCGTTCTCTGTAAATTCATAATTCATTATGCCCCGTATTATTTCAGATCAAAATGGCGGGTTTTCTTATTTCGCAGCTGTTCAATAGATTCTTTTAGTCTTTGCCTGTTGGCAGATGTAGATAATAAATGGCCTGTTTCATTCAACGAATTATAATCCTTAAGGGACATGATCACAACCGCTTCTTCTTCTGTACTTCTCGGAACAATAAGAATATCCCCCGACTTTGTAACGCTATCCAGGTGTTTCTTAATATTACCCCTGAGCTGTGAAATGGATACTGCCTGCATAATAACACTTTTGTACCTGCAAATGTACAATAAATTGTACTAAAAAAATGCAATACTCCGAAAAACTTTTAGGCACCCTATACCACGCCTGTTGTTCGCGGTATCCTCGCCGCTGTTCGAGGCATCCTCGCCTCGAACCACTAATTCACTTTTTTCAAAAAACTGTATTTTTGTTATAAGTGCTTCTCCATGATACCGAAAGAAAAATTAAAGCTATCATTGAAGGAAAGGTCCTTACTGGGGTTACAGGTCATCTCTTCACAGCCAGAAACCTCCTATGCGCAGGCTTTACACCAGATAGAACGGAAAAAAAAATTTTAGAAAGTAAACTGCTTATCAAAAAAAGGCAGGCAGCAGCGCTCACAGAATGGGCTATAGCACAGGACTGTTGACTGCAAAGGCCCCCTCTGCTGCTAATAACAGATGTTTAATTCATTAAAAACCAATATCCATTTTTAACGTCATTCCTCCCGTACCCCGGGAGAGGTTTCCAAAAAGAAACCGAAGAGGAATCTCCCAATTTAAGAAGATTTCTCCGTCCTTCACTACGTTTCGGGTGGATCAATAACATATTCTTTTAACTATTGAAAACAAATATTTTACACGTCATTTCGAACGGAGCGAAGCGGAGAGAGAAATCTCCTTCTAACAGTGAGATTTCTCTTCGTTCTCCTTCGTCGAACTCATCGAAATGACGTTAGGGTTGTATGTCATCGCATCATTGATTCGGCTGCTGTAGCCCTGTTACCCGGTAAATTTAAAAAAAATGGTTACGGCATTGGTACTGCCCTTTCTTTTTGTCGTCTCTTATATATATGGAGCGGCTGGAAATACTTTTTAAGGGCTATCTCGATAACAATTTAAGCGAAGCGGAATACGCCGAGTTCTGGCAGTTGCTGGAGCAGGAAGGGCGGCTGGAACAATTGTCGCCCGAACTGCAGCGGCTATGGGAGTCAAAACCAACCTATAGCTTACCTGCTGCTGCCTGGAACAGGAAGCTGAAAGCTTTACAGGCCGGGCGTTCTCCCAAAACCGGTAAGATCGTTTTTTGGCGATATGCAGCGGCAGTGCTGCTGCTGTTTATAGCCGGCGGCGCTTATTTATTGCTGAGCCGGCGGCAACATACCCACACAGCGGCAACAGTACAGGCGCCTGTATTAAAGAACGATATAGCACCCGGCACCAATGGCGCTATTTTAAGCTTTTCCAATGGTAAAACCATCGTACTGGATACTGCGCACAATGGCCGGTTAATGGAAGGCGTTATAAAAACCGATGGACATATTACCGTACAGGGCGCTGCCGTGGAATACGCAACGCTCACCACCCCAAGAGCCAAACAACAACAGCTCGTACTGGATGATGGCACCAGGGTATGGTTAAATGCTGCTTCATCCATCCGTTTCCCGTCGGCATTTACCGGTAATAAACGGGAGGTTGAAGTTACCGGCGAAGCCTATTTTGAAGTAGCGCATGATAAAAACCGGCCTTTTTTTGTAACATTTCACTCCCCTGGCCGGGAGGGGGTCGTGGAAGTGCTGGGCACGCACTTTAATATAAATGCCTACGCTAACGAAGCAGATGCCAAAGTAACCCTGCTGGAGGGAAGTGTAAAAGTAAAGTCAGCGGCAGGAGGTCAGCGGTCAGAAGTTACGATAAGGCCAGGGCAACAGGTGGTTCAGACTTCGGACCCCGGACTCCGGACTGTCAACGGAGTGGACATAGACCAGGTAATCGCCTGGAAGAACGGGCAGCAGCTGTTTAAAAAAGCAACCATCGCCGGCATTATGCGGCAGGTGGAAAGATGGTATGATGTGGATGTGGTGTACCAGACAATGGTGCCGGCTAATATCACTTTCTCCGGCGACCTGCCCAGGGATGTAAACCTCTCGGCATTATTAAAAGTATTTGAAAGACCAGGTGTGCATTTTGTAATCGATGCTGCAAAAAGAAAAGTGACGGTGACCGAATAAAGAAAACCGTTCCGGGTCGTGACCGGAACGGCAGATTTGTCCGGTTATCCATTAAAATAAGTCGTGGATGACTATCAATTATTGTTAAACCAAACAAAGCAAATTTATGCAAAGTTTTGCGGATGCAAAAGTTTGCGGAGACTTGTGCAAATATCTCCGTAACCTTTCACACACTGAAATCAATGGCACCCGAAAGCCGTACCGCTTACTTAAAACCCTGCTGATTATGAAGCTGACAACTATTCTATTATTGGCTGCCTGCCTGCAGGTATCGGCACGGGGATACGCGCAGATTACGCTCCGGGAGAAACAGGCTTCGTTAGAAAAAGTGCTCCAGGCCATCAAACGGCAAACCGGAATGTCGCTGGTGTACGAGGATCAGCTGCTGCAAAAAGCAAAGCCGGTAACGGTGCAGGTAACCAATGCCACGCTGCAGCAGGCGCTTACAGCCGTATTTAAAGACCAGCCGCTTAGCTGGGAAATTATTGCCGGCAGGGTCATCAGCATTAAGGAAAAGCCGGTAACGCCGGCTCAGCCGCAACCGGTGTTGCCTCCTCCCCCACGGTTGATTGATGTGCACGGCCGGGTAGTGGA
>JASGEW010000094.1:0-5009 GCA_047606125.1 Niabella sp.
TAACATTAACCCCGAAAAATGGCTCACCCACTTATTTGACAATATCAACAAAACCCCAAAGGAAAATCTACACTCCCTGCTGCCGCAAAATTATCCCTCGCATACTGAACATCAATGATGGGGTTGGCCGAAGGGATACTTTATAGACGGTGCTATCCCCGGCTATGGTAAACTCTGCACCTTCAATAAACTTTGTCATATCACCAGCATTTACGGCCAGCGTTGTGGTACCGCCTGTTCCCGTTACTGTCAAACCGGAATATTGTAAGCCAACTCCTGACCTAGTAATTTTATACAGTTGGTCTGTGCTGGTTATATAATATTTTTCCTCTTTCTCCCAGTTAGTAACTATCGTATTAGGTAAGCCGCTAAAATACCAATATGCATCGGCAGGTCGCACCCGGCCCTTAAAACTTACTTTATTCATTTTTAAAAAATCAGCAGGGGCTATTTGTATCTTTAAACTGTCATCAGGATCAATTGCCTGGGCAAAAAATATATAACTTGCTTCTGGTATTGTTAATAAACTAATTCTTTGGAGTTTGTCGTGGCATTACCACCTGATGCAATTAAACAGTTATTGGTTGCCGTAAAAGAAATATTGCCTCTGACTATATTATTTATTTGTGATGTAAGTAACCCATTTGTATTGGTTATTATATTCATATTAGCATCAAGTAGCCCAAAGCGAACTCTGCTATTAGAATAAATACTTAATGAAACCTGTCCATCTAATTTATAAATATGAGCCGGATAATATGAAGAAAAATTTGTAGTACTATTGATTTGCCCTGTACTGCTTCTATGGTGAAAAGAATCAATATTTTTAAATAAATATGTAGTGCCAGCTTTTTTAAGGTTATGATTTAAGTTATACAATTCAAGTATGAAATCTGCTGTTTCTATGTTAATACTCTTGCAACCATTCATAAATGTCATTGATAGTTGTTCGGCAGTTGCACCTACTGTAAGCATATAGTTTACTTTCACGTCAGCAAAAGAAGTAGTTGAATTGCCGAGTAACCCTAAGTGCATAGTAGTATCGTGAGCTTCGAATCTTATTTTTTCAAACCGCCACCCTTGTACTAAAGAGGTTGAACAGTTAATACATTCAATATGTGAATCACTACCAAAAGAAGCTAAACTCCCCCCTTCAAATTGACAGCCATGAAATGTCCACGCGTTAGAATAATAAGTGCCATCGCTTACCGCTTTCACAAAAGAGATTATGTTACTGTTCAGTCCTGTTATATCTCCGGTAGAATATCCAAACGATCCCCCGTATACAAGATTAGCGTTTGGCCAGCCATTATTTATTGAACTTACAACAAAATAATCGATGGCAGCCCACATTTTGTTTAGCCAAATATTATTCCATGCAAATCCACTCTGGTTTAATGCACCATCTGCCTCGCAGAGCACTAATGTCCTAAACCGCGCAGCTATATTAACTTTAATATTAGAAAACATAACAGATCTGAATATTACTCCTATACTGGTATCTGTTGAAGCGTTTACAGCCGAATCGCCAATAACAGAAATAGTAAAATCAGAATGGTTATAATTTTCAAAAATTATACACGGACGGTCTTTTGTACCCCTATAAATAAGCTGGCTGGTGTTGTTAAAACAGATAGATCTACCTCCGGTTAAAGGCTTGAAATATATCGTATCGGTAATTACATATCCACGCGCACTACAGGCGTTTAGTTTTGGTATTGCCCGCGTGTGTGTAAATCCGGGCGATGGTATTATTTGAAAAAACGATGCTGCGGCCTGAAATGCTGCGGTATCATCTGTAACACCATCTCCTTTAGCGCCAAACCAGCTTATTTCAAATTCCCCAGAAAATATTCTTTTCCACCGACCTGTAGTTGTTCCTGTTTGCTGAAATATGGTTCCTCCGTTTTCATTGTCAGTTGATGCGGCATCCCAATAAAACTCGCCACCACCACCATCACCTATAGAATAATATCCTAATACATTTGCATAATTTTCGGTTGGAATGGCAGCTAATTTTAAATCTGCAATTGTATTTACTATCATAATGGCTGTTTTTTATTACTAAATATACATTATTCTCTCTTTATAAGAAACTTACAAAAGCCCTCAATTTTAAGCGAGTCATGAACCTCTGGTGACAGAGGTAGCATACGAAAACTTCGTGTCCCCAAAAATAAAAATAGCTTTTTGAGGAACGACTAAGTAGAAATACTGATCTATAATTTGCCAACAAAAGACTTTCCGTTTAATTCTTTTTGGACTTTTAAAGCGGCTATTTTTTGATCTTTTTGAGATATTCGCCATATCCACTTTTAATGAGTTCGTCAGCCAGTTTGTCCAACTGCTCACCACTAATATACCCATTTCGATATGCGATCTCCTCTATGCACCCAATCTTCATATCTTGGCGCTTTTCGATAACCCGTACAAATTCAGATGCATCCGTAAGCGAATCAAAGGTACCGGTGTCTAACCAGGCAGTGCCCCGGTCCAAAACAGCTACCTGGAGTTTTTCACGTTTCAGGTATTCTTTATTAACGTCAGTAATTTCATATTCTCCCCTTGGCGATGGTTTGAGTTTTTGGGCAATTTCCAGTACCGAATTATCATAAAAATACAAGCCGGGAACCGCGTAGTTTGATTTGGGCACCACAGGTTTTTCCTCTATAGACTTCGCTATTTTATGCTCATCAAATTCCACAACCCCATAACGTTCGGGATCAGATACCTGATAGGCAAAAACATAACCGCCTGCTACATCAGTGAGCTTCTTTAACTGGTTTCCTAAGCCTGCACCATAAAAAATATTATCGCCAAGAATCAGCGCTACCCTATCACTACCCACAAATTCGGCTCCTATAACAAAGGCCTGCGCCAATCCATTGGGTGCTTCTTGCACAGCATATTCAAACTGACAACCAATATGGCTTCCACTTCCTAAAAGCCGTTTAAATCCTGGTTGATCTTCTGGCGTAGTAATAATTAATATTTCGTTAATGCCCGCCATCATAAGCACCGATAGCGGATAGTAGATCATTGGTTTATCGTAAACAGGCATTAATTGCTTGCTAATAGCTTTCGTAATGGGATAAAGCCGGGTGCCGGAGCCACCGGCAAGAATAATTCCTTTCATTTTTGTGATTTTAATTATTGAGTTCTTCTTATCCTCAGAGCAGGGGAACATAAGAGATGATATTTACTTCAACGGTTATAAAGGTTAAGCATTTCATTGAAACACTTCCTGAAAAGAAGGCAACACCGCATCTTTAGTAGAAATATTGACACGGGCAGCGTCAATCTGCCAGTCGATGTTTAACGCAGAATCATTATAAACTACCCCTCTTTCAGAAGCTTTATTATAATAATTATCGCATTTGTAAAAGAAAACAGCAGTTTCTGATAATACCGAAAAGCCATGCAAAAATCCTCTCGGGATAAACAACTGGTATTGATTTTCAGCATTAAGTATTACTGCCACATGCTTACCCAAAGTAGAAGACCCTGGCCGGGCATCCACGGCAACATCTAATACCTCTCCTTGTAAAACCCGCACTAATTTAGCCTGGGCAAAATCTCCCGCCTGAGCATGCAATCCTCTGATAACTCCATACTTCGAAAAGGATTGATTGTCTTGTATAAAATGAGTTCGTGATCCGGTAAGTTCGTTAAAGCGTGCCTCATTAAAGCTTTCAAAAAAACAGCCCCTGTCATCCCTGAATAACTGCGGTTCGATAATAAAACATCCTTTAAGATAAGTTTCTGTTATTTTCATTTATTAAGCATTATATTGTTTATCGTAATAATGCTGGTAGTCGCCGGAAGTAACATTTTGCAGCCATGCCTGATTTTCCAGAAACCAATCAATTGTTTGAGAAAGCCCTTCTTCAAACGTAACCGATGGCGCCCATCCCAGCTCTTTATTTATTTTAGTTGCATCAATGGCATAACGTAAATCGTGGCCAGGCCGGTCATTTACAAATGTGATTAATTGCTCGCTGGCTCCGGCTGAGCGACCCAATTTTTCATCCATCTGTTTACATAATAATTTTACTAAGTCAATATTCTTCCATTCGTTAAAGCCGCCCACATTATATTTTTCCCCTCCATTTCCTTTGTGAAATACCAGGTCAATAGCTCTTGCATGGTCAATTACATACAGCCAGTCTCGTGTATACTTTCCATCTCCATATACCGGGAGCGGCTTGTTGTTTATGATATTGTGAATCATTAAAGGAATCAGTTTTTCCGGAAAATGATTGGGCCCATAATTATTTGAACAATTGGTAAGTACAACAGGTAGCTCATAGGTGTCCGCATAAGCATATACGAAATGGTCTGACGACGCTTTGGAGGCCGAATAAGGGGAATGAGGGTCATATTTGGTTTCTTCTGTAAACAAACCATTATCCCCCAAGGTTCCATATACTTCATCTGTAGAAACATGGTGAAAACGTTTATCTTCAAAATCATTGCGCCACAATTCTTTTGCTGCATTTAAAAGATTGACTGTTCCAATTACATTAGTATATACAAAATCCAGCGGCGAGGTAATGGAGCGGTCTACATGACTTTCTGCTGCCAGGTGAATTACACCATCAGGCTGGTATTTTTTAAAAACCGCATCTACTTCCGCAGCATTGATAATGTTTACTTTTTCAAAAATATAATTTGGCTGCCCTTGTATATCTTTTAAATTTTCAAGATTACCTGCATAGGTCAAGGCATCCAGGTTAATAATTTTATAGTCGTGGTATTTTGTTACAAACAAGCGAACCACATGCGATCCAATAAAACCAGCTCCTCCTGTAATAATAATTGTTTTTGACATAGAATATATTTATACCAATTGATAGTAAAAAAAATTAAAGCGCTGAACTTAATTTGTATGTAGACTGATAGTTCCTGATACGGCTTAATGTCTCTTTATTTATCTTTCTCCGATTTGCATCGAAGAACCATCCCCATTTATTAAAATATTTTATTGCTGAAAAAATGTGATATTTTAA
>JASGEW010000095.1:0-68056 GCA_047606125.1 Niabella sp.
CCAAAAGAATGTTTCCTGAGCAGCTCCAGCAGTATCACTTCAGCAAAGGCCCCGCCCAGGTTGGGATCGCTTCCGCTACCCAGCTCATCTATAAAAAACAGCGTTTTACCACTGGCATTTTCCATAAAATGCTTCATGTGTATGAGGTGACTGCTGTAAGTGCTTAGCTCAAATTCAAGGCTTTGGGTATCGCCGATATGGATCATCAGCTGTTTAAAAATACCAAACTCGCTCGATGGATGTACCGGCACCAAAAGCCCGCTTTGCAACATCATTTGCAGCAGACCGATGGTTTTCATGGTAACCGTTTTACCACCCGCGTTAGGCCCGCTGATAACCAATATCCGGCGGCTGTCATCCAGGCTGATGGAAACAGGGATGGTCGGCTTGCTGGTATTTTTATTATATAAATATAAAAGCGGGTGATAGGCGTTTACCAGGTGTACAAAAGCCTTATCATGCACCACCGGGTATTCACCATTAATATCTATGGCAAACTTTGCCTTAGCCCTTGCAAAATCGTATTCGCCCACAACAGCATAATAAATATTGAGGAGCGCGGCGTACTGCGACAACCTGGAAGTCAGCTGCCTTAATACGCGATACACTTCCTTGCGCTCCTGGTTTTCAAGATCGCTGATCTCGTTATTCAGGTGCATGGTTTCTTCCGGCTCTATAAAAGTGGTTTTACGGCTGTCGCTTTCCCCGTGCTGGATACCTTTTACAGCGCGTTTATGCTCGGCAAAAACCGCCACCACTCTCCTGCCATTCATAAAGCTTTCTTCTATTTCGGCCAGGTAGCCCTGCTTGTTTAGTTTGGAAATGATGCGATCAAATATGCGCCTGAGCTCTGTTCTTTTGCGGTAAAGGCTCAGCCTTATATCTTTCAACGCTTCGGAAGCCGAATCTTTAACAGCGCCCTGCTCATCTACAATTTCATCAATAAGCGCTATGATGGCTTTTTCATAGCAGGTATGCTGAATAAGCTCCAGCAGGCCGGGGTACGCCACCTTTCTTTCTTCATTAAACCAGCGAAAAATTTTTTCTATGCTTTCTGCCAGCCTGCGGATCTGTATCAGGTCTTCCCCCTGCAAAACAGCCCCGTCAATGGATAAAAGCTTCAGCTCCCGGGCAAGGTTCAGCACATGATCATTAGGAAAATAAATGCCGTTCAGCAGTAATTGCCTGAACTCATGCGATTGCCGCAAATCGGCATCCACAAATTTTTTATGGGTATGAATGCGCAGCTCTTTCGCTTTTTCCTGCGCATAATGCCCCTGGCAATGCGCCGTCAAATGCTCTTTTATTTTATTAAACTCCAGCTGAACTGCTGCTGATTCGGGGTATAACTTCATGCGTAATGTTCCTCTGTAAAAACCTGCAAAATTAACGTTATTCAATTTTTCCGGCTCATGTTAATTATCAATTGCTTCAACTTTACCAGGAGGCTGTTGTTATTTATAATAAAAGCATGTATAAACTTCTATTCCCTGCATTTTTTGTTATTTTGTCGTCTTTTAGCGCCTGTGCGCAAAAAAAGCCGAAAAAAACCGGCGAAGTAACATTTGCCGGGCCAGAGTATAAAAAATCAACCATGGAACAAAAAACAGATACAGCCACTTTTGCCAATGGGTGCTTTTGGTGCACGGAGGCTATTTTCCAGGATGTAAAAGGCGTGGAAAAAGTAACCAGCGGCTATACAGACGGAAATGCTGAAAATCCTACTTACGAAGAAGTATGTACCGGCAATACCGGGTTTGCAGAGGCACTGCAAATTGTTTACGATCCCTCGGTGGTTTCTTACGATGAATTATTAGAGATCTTCTGGAAAACCCATGATCCCACCACTTTAAACAGGCAGGGCAATGATATAGGCACTCAATACAGAAGCGGAATTTACTATATAAATGAAAATCAAAAAGAAAAAGCAGAGTATTATAAAAATGCTTTAGATAAAAGCGGGGCGTTTGACCACCCTATTGTTACAGAGATCAAGCCTTTTAAAAACTTTTATGCAGCGGAAGATTATCACCAAAGCTATTTCAACAATAATGAAAATAAAAATCCTTATTGTAAAATAGTGATCCGCCCAAAGGTTGATAAATTCAGGCTGGCCTTTAAAGACAAATTAAAAAATTATTAGTTTTTTAATTAATTTCCTGAGCAGATTAAATTGTCAATAGAGGTGCCGGATAATATAAAGGGTGTATCTTTGCACCCTTTTTAAATTTTTTGAGCAATGTTGGATTTAAAGAATTTTGACCAGAATGCGGTCAGCAATCCGGAAAACAACATTTTTGGGTTACCCAGCAATGAAGAAAATGCAGAGTTAATTATTTTAAGCGTTCCCTGGGAAGTTACTGTTAGTTATGGATCAGGCACCGCCAGGGCACCGGAGGCTATATGCAGAGCCAGTCTGCAGGTTGACTTATACGATCCTCAATTTCCCAATGCCTGGAAACGTGGGTTCTATTTAACTCCTGTAGACAAGCAACTTTTGCTGAAAAGCAATTACCTGAGACGTGAAGCTGAATTATACATCGACTATATTTCCCGGGGTGAAGAACTGCTGGAAAACAAGTTCATGTGCAAAACCATTAAGGAAATAAACGAGGGCGGCGTATACCTGAACCAATGGGTATACGATCAGGCAATCGATTATTTAAACAAGGGAAAACTCGTGGGTCTCCTCGGCGGCGACCACAGCACTCCGTTGGGGTTATATAAAGCACTTGCAGAAAAGCATGAAGCATTTGGCATTTTGCAAATTGACGCGCACTGCGATCTTAAAAGAGCCTATGAAGGCTTCAACTACTCTCATGCGAGCGTTATGTACAACGCCCTGAACGAAATACCACAAATAAAAAATATTTTACAGATTGGCGTAAGGGATATCAGCCAGGACGAATGGGAATACCTGCAGCAAAACAGTAACAGGGTGACTGCTTATTTTGACCAGGATATAAAAGAAAGAGTACTGGGCGGAGAAACGTTTAAAAGCATCCTTGATGAAATTATAGAAAAATTGCCCGAAAAAGTGCATATCAGTTTTGATATTGACGGACTGGATCCGAAACTTTGTCCTAACACAGGCACTCCCGTACCAGGTGGTTTTGAGCTGGAGCGTATTTTTTATCTTTTTCATCAGGTACTTAAAACCGGAAGAAAAATTATAGGTTTCGACCTCGTGGAAGTGGGTGTAGGCGAAACAGAATGGAATGCCAATGTGGGCGCCAGGGCCTTATTTAAACTTTGCAATATACTGGCCAGCAGCAATGAATAACTGTACTTATATAATATTTATATATAAAATAGTAAGTAATTAATAATCAATAATATAAAAGTGTATAAATTTATTATTCCTAACAAAAAACTGCCTATTTATTTTGTATTTGCTTTAGGAATAGCAATTTTAAACATAGCTGGCTTTTATATCAATGATTCTTTAAATGGTCAAACCTTTTCCATTTCTGTATTAATTGGTTTGTTGTTTATAGTTATCGACCTTTTTATTTTTTCACCCAAAAAGAGAGCTGAGCTTATAGGCACCTTTATCCTGTTAGCCGGAATATTCTGGATCAGCAAAGGTCAGTTAAAATTTTTTATCATAGATATTTTACTTTGGGCATTATATACTATTGCAAGGCGACGTTTAATTATAAACGTTGAAACAGCACATATCAGCTATCCTGCATTCCCAAAAAAAATTATTCCCTGGTCAGAAGTAAGCAATACAGTCCTGAAAGATGATATACTTACCATCGACCTTCAAAACAATAAAATTTATCAGCATTTAATAGAATATGCAGATAAAGAGATCAATGAGGCAGAATTTAACGACTTTTGCAGGAAGCAACTGGAAAGTGCCGGGCAGAAGAAAGCAGAAAGCTAAAGGCAGGAAGCCTTAAGCATTACGCTTTAAGCCTTATGCCTTATACTCATTCATCATCACAACTCACTATTCACCATGTCATTACCATCTTCCCCCTACATCCTTTATTCCGACGGCAAAGGAAATATTTTTGAAGATACTTCCTTATATGCAACCGGCCGTACCGGCTGGGATGCCCTCCCTGTGCCGGAGGACGAATGGATTGAGCTGCCCGACGGTGGCTCTTTATACGAGCTTCCCGGCCGGCGGGGCATTGGGATTGATGTAAAGACCGGAGAAATGCGCCTTTGTGAAAAGGGCTGGGCAGTAGCGGCATTTATTCCACCCGCGCATACAGGCTTTTACCTGTCGGCTTACGAAACCGCGCCCGGCGCTCCTACGCTTCCTTTATTCTGCTATACGGCTGCAGGATGGTTTAATGAAAGATTTTATGTACCCGCTACCCGGATCGAGCAGGACATCAGACAGGAATGCCGGGGATTTGATGTCAACAGAGTAGAGACCGGTGTTGAATATCTTACAACAGTCTATCCGCATAACAGGCTGGTGAAACATCTTGCAGAAAACTGTGCCCTCACCTATCATTGTCCTGCTGCCCGTAACTATTTTATGGGCAGATGGGAATGCCCGGTACCCGCATCGCCTGCCTGTAACGCCAATTGCGTGGGCTGTATTTCTTTACAACCCGATGAAGAGACAATTGTATCCACACAGGATCGTTTGAAATTCAAACCATCCCCAGAAGAGATCGTGGAGTTTACAGTACCGCATCTGGAAACCGCTCCTTTCCCGCTCATCAGCTTTGGACAGGGCTGCGAAGGAGAGCCATTATTAATGTGGGAAACCATTGAAAAAGCGATTACAGAAATAAGAAAACATACTGATAAAGGCAGCATCAACATCAATACCAATGGTTCTAAACCGGATGCTGTCAAGCGGCTTTGTGAAGCCGGCTTAAACTCCATCCGTGTAAGCACCAACAGCGCCAGGCGTGAAGTGTATATGCCTTATTACCGGCCCAATAATTACGAATTTGAAGATATTATTGAAAGCCTGAAAGTGGTGGATCGTTTTGGGGGCTGGACCTCGATCAATTATTTCGTTTTTCCGGGAATGACCGACAGCATAGCAGAATATGAGGCTTTGCGGAAACTGATCAGGGACACGAATCTTAAAATGATCCAGTGGCGCAATTTTAATATTGATCCCGATTGGTACCTGGGCAAAATAAATGTAGCAGATACCGGTGAGTGTATGGGCATGAAACAATTGTTACAGGAGATACAGGCAGAATTTCCCCACCTGAAATACGGCTACTTTAACCCTCCTATGGAGCGGATAAAAGGTGATTACGAGCTGGATTTTGCACATTAAGCAAAAAAACCTGGTCTGACCGTCCCGGTCAGACCAGGGTGGTTGTATATTCGCACTAATTAATTTGCTGTATTTTGAAAGTATCCTACTACCCGTTTAGTTTAAAATTCCGTCATCCCTTTACCATTTCAAAAGGTACCAAAACCCATCAGCCTACTTTGGTTACAGAGTTAGAGCTTTGGGGTATTAAAGGCTATGGGGAAGCTCCCGCTATTACCTATTACGATATTACGGTAGAAAAAATGATTGCCGACCTGGAAGCAAAAAAAACGATGATTGAAAAGTTTGCTTTCACAGAACCGGAACGTTTCTGGCATTTTTTGCACCACCTGTTACCTCAAAACCCATTTTTGGTTTGCGCCCTCGATATGGCCGCCTGGGACATTTTTGGAAAGCTTTCCCAAAAACCACTATACCAGTTGTGGTGGGGCGATGTATCGAAGAACCCGGTAACAGATTATACTATTGGTATCGATTCCATTGAAAAAATGCTGCAAAAGGTTGAAGAAAAACCCTGGCCCATTTATAAAATAAAAGTGGGAACCGCGCATGATATTGAGATCGTAAAGGCTATCAGGGAAAAAACAGATGCCACTCTAAGAGTAGATGCTAATGCAGGCTGGGATCTGGATACCGCTTTACAGCTGATCCCGAGGTTAAAAGACCTGGGCGTAGAATTTGTGGAGCAGCCACTGGCAAAAGACAACTGGGAAGGAATGAAAATTTTATACAACGCATCTCCCCTGCCTTTATATGCCGATGAAAGCTGTGTATTTGAAAGCGATGTGCAAAAATGCGCTGGTTATTTTCACGGTATTAATATCAAGCTTACCAAATGCAGCGGGATTACACCGGCCCTCGAAATGATCAAAAATGCCCGAAAACTGGAGCTGCAGGTAATGGTAGGTTCGATGAATGAGAGCACTATTGGTTCGGCTGCTATTGCACATTTATTACCTTTTATCGATCATGTAGATATGGATGGGCCTTTATTATTGCAGGAAGATGTGGCAACGGGGCTTACTTATGACAAGGGTAAAGTTATTTACAGCAACCAGCCGGGACTGGGCGTAACTTACACGGGGCTATCCAAATCTTTCGGGTGAAAATGCGGAAATATCTACAGATGTTTTTTGATCGGCCAGCAGTTCACATACCAGTAGTCCGGTAGCCGCACCCAGGCTGATGCCCAACTGGGCATGTCCGGTAGCAATAACCAGGTTATCCCACTTTGATGTTTTACCGATATAAGGCATGCCGTCGCCCGAAACCGGCCTGAAACCATACCATACCTTATCTGCTACTTCTTCCTGGGCAATATGTATTTCCGGGAAAAAATCATGCACTGCTTTTAAAATACCTTTTACCCTTTCAAGCCGTGGCGGCGCATCGGGAGCGGTAATTTCCATTGTTCCGCCAAACCTTATTTTCCCTTTTTCCACGGGAGTAAAAGCGCATCGGCCTTCAACCAATATACCCGGGTGCTGAATATTTAATGCATTGCTGCTGACAGGTAAGGTAAACGAATATCCGCGGCCACCAACCAGTGGCATTTTTAGTTTAAGTTTCTTAGCCAGTACACCGCTCCAGGCACCGGCGGCTAAAACAAAAGCATCCGCTTTATATACTGCTCCTGCCGTACTAACAGACACTACAGATTTTTTTGATAAAGCAATACCTGTTACCGCTGCATCACTAACCATATTCACACCAAGCTGCTCAAGTGCCGATAATAATGCTTTCATTAACTTATCAGGACTTAAATGAGCATCACATTTATAATTGATCGCACCAATAGCATTGACCTTTGTATAAGGCTCAATCGATTGCAAAGCATCAGCATCCATCAATTCAACATTTAAACCCAGCTTTTGCCCGAACCTGACAATCCCCGCACACTCATGTTTTCCTTTTTCAGTCTGAAATATTTCCAGCATCCCTTTATGAACATAATCAATATCCATTTCTTTTTGCCATACGTTCTCATATTCGTATTGACTTAGCAAACCAATATCGCGTAACGGGACACCATGCTTTTCCACATTTTTTCTTGTTGCGCTTTTCATAAAGTTCAGCCCCCAGTTTATAAGCGCTGCGTTCATCCTGGGCTGTATGTAAAAGGGACTCTGGCTGTTTAGCATCCACTTCATTCCCTGCTTTACAATGCCCGGCGTAGCCAATTGTACGTAATGGCTGGGACAAACAAATCCCGCGTTTCCATAAGAACAATTATCTGTAAAGTTGTTTTTTTCCAATACAGTTACTTCCCATCCGGCTTTTGCCAGATACCAGGCTGATGATAATCCGCAAATGCCTCCTCCTATTATGATGACCTTAGACATAGAAATATATACGCTTCTGTAAAAAATCAGTTACCCTGTTCAATTAATAATGCGTATGCCGAAAACCCTCCCGGCCGTAGACTTATACTTTGCATCAAAAGTAACCCTGATACTGCTTTTGCCGGCTGATAAGTTATGGGGTATCGCATAAGTTTTTGTATAAAACTCATCGGCTTTAGCTCCCTCCAGTTGTTCCGTTATAAGTAAAGTATCATTAATAAGAATATCGAAGCGGCGATTTTTGTCAGCGCCTATATAAGTAACCATCAGGCTATCATTTCCCGACAGGCTTATTTTCATATCAAAAGAAAACCTGCCGCCGCTACGGGCCTCTCTGCCATGCCTGTTAAAAGCTTCGCTTATATATCCCTCGCCCGAAGCTGCCAGATTATGATCCCGCTCCGGCTGCATCTCTCCAATACGGAATAGGTCTACAGTACGCGCTTCAAGCTGTTTTTCATGTTGAAGCGCTTCCTGGTAGGCAGCTTTTTTATTGTTCCATTCCGCTTCATTAAAATAATCCCAATAAACGCTGTAATAATTTCTATACGTAGCATAAAATGGTTGTAAGTTAACATCGAAAGGCTTACCTGTGCATTGTGTTTTAAAAATCAGGTTTGGGATATCAACCGGTTCAATCCAATTGCCAGGCTGCTTCTGATCTGTTAATAAAACCGGTGTTCCCATAACGGGATCGGGTACCGTATCGCCAAGATTTCCTGCTAAAAGCACCGGCCCGTAAAATAATGCGGCCCGGTCTTTATTATCAGGCATTGTTTCGGCCCGTAATGTCCTGTGCAGTGTATAGGTAATAACATCGCCATGCTGCCATATCCTGTCAATTACAATAAAACCGTCTTTATTTAAAAAAGTATGCACGAAGCGCCCGTTAACAGCTACCTCATACCCTGCAGACCAAAAAGGTCTTCTAAGTTTTATCGCAAGGTGTTGCTTTTGATGCAGATTAACAGCTATATCAATATTGTCGTCATGTATTACAGAGCCTTTTATGGTTACAAAGGCTTTTTTAGCCTGCCAGTTAAGTTTCGACGGGATAAACATATTTATATACAGGCTGTTCCCATCCTTTCCTTCATAAAATATTCCTTCACCATATTTGCCGTGGTTTTCCATACCTGTACCCACACAACAGGTAAATGTATTGAACTCATCGCTGAACTGTTTTTTTCCACCTGCTCTTAAGGGTACAAAATAACAGAACATGCCGGTCTCGGGATTTTGGGAAGCAAGAATATGATTGATGGTTGCGCGCTCGTAAAAATCACCGAGTGTTGCTGATGGATGCAGACTGAACAACTGCCGCGTTAACTTCAACATATTATAAGTTGGACAGGTTTCGGTATTATCATCGCTAAGCCGGTCCGAAAACCTGTCCTCGGGGCCAAAATATTCATAATTGCCTCCGCCTCCGTTTGCATAGGAGTGATGGTTTACGACGGTGCGCCACATATAACCTGCAATAATACTGTCGCGTGCAACACCGCTCCATATAAACTGAGACGCAGCACCTATGCCTTTCGGTATATTGGTATTAGCATGCTTATTTTGCAGTGCATCTGTTCTTTCTGATAAAGGCTGCATTACAAAATCATCATAAAATTTATTGGAGAGCACAAGATACTTTTTCTTTCCGGTAATTGCGTATAAGAAGGTTAATACATCGTTCATTCCCCCATATTCGCATTGCAGCATTTTCTGAATCTGTTCATTATTGAGATTACTTAAAAGCCGACCGGCCCAGTCGGCCATACCACCAACTACTATTAATGCCTGCCGGTTATGGCAGTACAGGTAAGCATCCACAAGCCCGGCCATTACTTTGTGCACGGTGTACCAGGGCGACCAGCCGCCGTTCAGATCAAAGCCGCCGCTTTTTATGTCGCCAACAGAAACCTTGTAAAAAATACTGTCCTCATTGGGAATGGCACCCACATAGCCTGTTTTTCTGGCGGCCTGGCATCGCGCCAGTTCGGCTACAATATATTGCACCCGATTTTTAAAGGCTGCGTTTCCGGTTGCCGCATACAGCATGCTTATAGCAGAAAGGTAGTGACCCAGGGTATGGCCCGACAGACCTTCACTTTCCCATCCCCCGTATTCCTTTGCCTTCACCGGCAAATGTGCATTTTTATAGAACCTGCTCAGCAAACGGTCGGGCTCCAACTTCAGCAGATAGGCTATATCCTTCTGCTGCGCATTGCTGAAGGGAGTGCCCGGCAACAATCTTATATCAGAAAGATCAAACCCATAAGCTTCAATCGGCACAACCGGTTTTACCCTGAATCTGTTGTCATTCCGTACAGGTATATAAGACTGTGCGGATAACTGACAGGATAACGAGCACACCACCATTACTATTAAAATTCTTTTCATTTTGTAATGCGTTTAACAGGCCATTCAAACAAAATTAGCCCTGGCAATCTGTAGTATATTCACGCTTTTTGCTGATTGGTTACAATATTTTAACCCGGGATCCGGTAAAACAGAACAAAGAAAAGGAACTTGTTTATACTTTTGAAAATCTGAATAAATAGATCGTGAAAGAGACCACAACGGCGCTCGTGAAACAGCGAAAATCACAACGCTGTGAGACATTTGTGTTGCTAAGATATTGTGTTTTATTCAAAAAAGAATATTTTGATTAAAGTTTAAACAAGTCAGGTTCTGTATGTAAATCACCTGCAATATGGCAATATTTTAACCATTTCCAACAATAATTTAACTTTTATTGGGTAATTTATGGGCAATAACATTTTTTTAATTAATTTGTCCAAAGCGATTATTAAAAATAAACCGAACAAGCGGAAAATATGAAAGTCCTGCAATTCACTATTCCCATTCAACATGATAAAACTATTGTGTCAAGAGCAGATGTGCTTCCTCACTTTTACCCTTATCTCCACAGGCATAAAGAAATGCAGCTAACCTGGATTCAAAAGGGCCACGGAACACTGGTAGTGGATAACAATATGCATCTCTTTCAAAGCGGTGATATTTTTATGATTGGGGCTAACCAGCCCCACGTTTTTAAAAACACTTCTTCCTACTTTTTGCCGGGCAGCAATAAATATATCCGTTCACTTGATGTTTTTTTTGACCCGGAGATCATTTGCAACACCCTGTTGAATATTGCGGAACTTAAACATCTTCGCAACTTTATTCAAAAATGCCAGTCGGGTTTTAAAATCCCTGCTGCTATAGCACCACAGGTATCAGAAAAAATGCAGTTGATCAAAAGCCTTGAAAACGGCCTCATCCGAACCTTACAGTTTATAGAAATGTTGCAATTACTGGCTTCTGTACCCGTTATAGAAAAATTATCCAACGAAAATTCCGTAGTAAAGAACAATGAAAATGATGGCATACGTATAAGCCAGATATATAATTACATTTTGCATAATTATGAAAAAGATATAACACTGGAGGATGTTGCCCGCCAGGCTTATATGACCCCGCAGGCATTTTGCCGTTTTTTCAAAAAGCACACAGGGCATACTTTTGTTTCTTTTCTTAGCGAGATACGCATTAATGAAGCGCGCAAACAATTTTCAGAAGGAAATTTTGAAAGCATATCTTCAGTAGCCTACAATTGCGGTTTTAACAGTATCACCAATTTTAACCGTGTTTTCAAATCTGTTACCCGCCAATCTCCCAGCATTTATATTGAAAAACTAAGACAGTATATCTAATTTAACGGTTTCCTGAGTGGTCTGGGTGCCTTAACATTTTAGAAACCGCGGAATACACAGAGTTATCCACAGAGATCACAAAAATTTTCTTTTCTGCATGTTGCAGGTCGGTGATGTCTTTTGTTTTCCATAACACCAGCCTGCTGCCTGTTGTGTGGGTATAATAATAGTACCCGTCTTTATAGAAGCTGTAGGGATCGGCTCCCGAGGGCAATAAAGGGTTGGTAAATGTCTGCGCATAGCAAACATTTAAAAACAATAATGAAATGATCATAAAATTCGATCTCATAAAAATCATTTTACGGGGCAGTGTGCAGCAGCCTGAATGTGGGGGGGTTTACTATAATTTTATCCGGTTTATTTTTTTCCGGCTTAAACTGTATATCAATAATCGCCGTTTTCCTGGGTGCAACCTTATCAGAACTGTTGTGTACATGAAAAACATACCTCAGTTTTCCGTTATTTCCTGTTAAAAGATCGCCGTGCCCGGTTCCGTTTATCCCGGTGTTGTTTTTTGAAAGTATAGGATTATGTACATATTTTTTCCAGGGCCCTGCAGGATGCCGGGCAACAGCGTAACCAATAGCATAATCGGGATTTCTGAAATCATTGGCTGAATATATCATATAATACCAGCCTTTATGCCGGAATACAGTAGGTCCCTCCGTCACTTTCCAGGAAGCCTGCTTCGTATCTTCCCAATTATCCGAAGCATGTATGCACTCTTTTACCGTTTCTTCTTTGATCGCTGAGAGATCGCGCTTCATTTCCGCTATAAAAATCCGGTTACCCTCCTGTAACCGGACGTGGTACAGGTATATTTTGCCGGAACGATCAAAGAAAATAAAGGGATCGATCATTCTTACTGCCTTATTTAGAGGGCGTATAATGTGCTGCCTGAACGGACCTGTCGGAGTATCCGCAACAGCTATGGCTATATGCTCATCAGCAGTATAAGCCATATAATATTTTTGACCGTACTTAAATACCTGTGGCGCCCAAAATCCTTTTCTGCCGAAGCTTTCTCCCTTTTTCAATACAAAACCTTTATCGCTCCAGCTTTTTTGATCAGATGATACGAATACTTTAAAACCACTGTCATTATTGCCTCCGACCGTTCCATATAAATAGTACCTGCCTTTTTCATAAAATATAGTTGGATCGGCAAGGTATGGATTGTTGCTTTCTTTTGCCTGGGCATAAAGATTCCTGTTGAGCGCAGCCAGCAATATTAAAAGCAAAAACTTCTGATAACTGAACATTTTGGGAATATAATTTTATAGACTGCACATTATTCCTTCCCGGTCATTTTTTTAATAAAGTTCACTTCTTCTTTCTTATAAGGCGTTCCGTTTTTCCTGAAGATATCATGAAACCATAGCGGCGGCTCTGATGTGTATTGTTTTGTCCAGCTGTCCCAGGGATAAATAGTTTGTGATTTGCCATCAACAAAGCCCCAGTTGATCATTGCTACCTTATTGGCTTTGGCTACTGGTAAAGAACTTTGAAAGGTACTTTTATTGGGTCTTGCCATATATTCTGTACAAAACAGGGGCCGGTTGTAACGCTGCAGTTCTTTTATTTTCTTCGAAAGTGTAACAGAATCGTCGTAACAATGAAAAGAAATGATATCAGATGCTTCCACCTGCAGTTTTTCAATCGGTTTTAAAGTACTGTCTGCCGCCCAATTACCTGCCCAGATGCCTGAAGTAAGCGGCTGCGACGGATTTGCGGCGCGTGCCCATTCAAATACTTTCTTAAGCAGCGGTAAAACCAGCGCCACTTTATCTGGCACTTCTATTTTATTGTAAGCAGGAATATTCAGGTTATCAGGTTCATTCCACACATCCCATACAACAATCCTTTCATCGCTTGCAAATTTGCCAACCAGCGCTTTTACATATTGCTCCAGCATGGGGTATTGTGTCGAGTCTTTCAGCACTGCTTCGCCCGGACTTTGTACCCAGCCAGAGTTATGTACAAAAGGTTTGGGTGCTCTTTGCTCGCCGGCTTTGGGGAAGGGATCCCAGCAGGAATCAAAAATGGTAAATAAAATTTTTATATGATGCCTGTCTGCAATTTCGAGGAATGTATTGATACGATCATAAAAACCCTGTTGATCATTTTGCCATACAAGATCGTGGAGGTACACCCGCATGATATTCATGCCCAGCGATTCTGCATAGCCCAGCTCCCGGTCTATTGTAGCGGTATCAAAGGTTTCCTTTTGCCACATTTCCAGCTGATTGATGGCTGTACTGGGTAAAAAATTTGCGCCCACATACCAGGGCTGTTCTTTATACCAGATATTCGCTTTTTCTTCAGTCCAGAGGCCCCTGGCGCTGTCTGCCGGAACACTTTTGTCCTGCGGTTTGCCCGGGCTGCTGCAGGCTCCAACGATAAATAAGAGAACAAGCGGAATGAAACGTAGTATTTTACTGCTCATATTAATAAGATTCTTATAAATTAAATATATTGTTATAATGTTACAGGAAATGCTGATATCCTTAAACGGGCAGCGCCCATGGGGATCAGCTCAATTGTTTCTTCCCGGGTGTTCACCTGTACGGGGCTTTGCGGTAAGGTATCTGTGAGACCGTACTGATCTATCTTCCATCCGGGGATCCGCTTGCCCTTTGCTGTTAAACTAACAGGGACATGCTCCTGGGTAAAAGGAAAGTCATCCGCCGGCCATTGCTTTTTTTGTATTTTGAAAAAAGCTGAGGGGTCGGCTCCCTTGTAAGCCAATCCATAATTCCAGGCAGTGCCGGGAAATATTTCATAAGAAGGCCATTTCGATGCATCAGCCGTTTCCTGCCATTTGGAATCGCCTATCGCTGATTTTTTACTATCCGCTTTAATATACGTTTCTTTAATTTTAAGCGAATAGGTTAAGGGACCGCGGTCTACACTGATGCTGTTCTTATTAGCGGCCCATTGTCTTACTTCAATCTTCATCGGTAAAACCAGTTCCACTTTATCTCCGTTCTTCCAGTTGCGGTCAATTTTTATATAACTTCCGGGTTTGAATTTTTGGGTGGCGGCAACACCATTTATTTTAACCTGTGCATCGCCGCACCAACCCGGTACCCGCAGATAAAAAGGGAAGGTTACGCTCTTTTTTGTGCTGATGGTAAATGCCGTTGTTTCGTCAAAAGGATAATGCCCCCTGGATTCGATCCGTACTTCTTCCCCGTTCCCTGCTTTGGCTTTTACCGTTGCTTCACAATATAACAACGCCGCCAGGCCGTTATCAGGTGTAGCCATAAATACATGCTCGGCATAATAGGGCCAGCCCTGGGAGTGATTGTGCTGGCAGCACCTGGAGCTGAAAGGATTCATCATCAGGAATGGCCCGTTATTGTCAATACCGGGATGGTGATTTTTACTGTCGCTGACAGACATATTAGGGCTGGTGATGTAGCGCAGTCCTTTAAAATCGGGCATCACAGCGGCAGGATAGGTATTAAAGGCTACCTCCTCCGTATGATCGGCCCAAAAAGGATCGCCGGTTATGCCCATTAAAATTTCGTTGGAAGCCATTTGCTCTACCATACCGCATGTTTCCACGCCCTGCCGGGGATCGGTATATCCTTTCCTTGCATTCTCATCTGCGCCGAACATACCGCCGGGCACCTTTCCGTATCGCTCCCTTATCAATCTGAAATCGTTATAAGTAGCCTCCAGATCGGATGGGTTACCCGTTTGCAAAAAGTAAGTTGCCGGCTCCCTGAAGCTTTGCGCGATATTTACATTGTGCCAGTTAGGGAGGTTATCGGGTTGTCTCCAGTCTGCAGTATTCCTGTGTATCTTATCAGCAAGTTTTAACAGCCAGTCTTTACCCGCGGTTCTGTTATACAGCCAATAAACGCTCAACAGGTTATCGCCGCCACGGCTGTTTTCCCAGTAATCTTTCAGGAACATGCTATCGGGCAAATTATATTCCCACCTGAAATATTTTTCCATAAAGGATAACACGCGTTCGTCTGTACTGTAATCGTAGTAAGATTGCAGGCACCACAGCATGATCATATTTCCCCACAGGTCGGGCTTACCATTTTTAAGTATCATCGGGCCAAAATATCCATCGGCTCTCTGGCTATTCATCGCAGCATTTAACCACAGTTTTGCTTCATTGATGATCTTTTGATCTTTCAGGATATAACCGAGATCGGCGTATCCTTTTAACCAGTAAGGCACTTCTTCCCAGCCATGATCGCCACTGCCGTCTTTGCTCAGCCAGGCATTATCTTTTTTAGCCAGCCAGGCACTGATCTCTCCCAGATGCCCGGTTAAACCATCACGCTGCAGTTCAAGATATTTCATTAACCACCCTCCCGGCTGTATGGACCCAACCGGCAGCTTAATAAAATGCAGTGGCTGTAACGGCTTTTTATTGGATAGGTAAAAATCGTTCGCCGGTTTGTTCGATGGCCGCTCTACATTAGTAATATTATTTTCCTGGCCATAAATATTTGTTGTATCGAACAGGGCCATCAGCATAACGATTATTACCGTTAGCAATCCTCTGTTATCAATTTTCTTATTTCTCATCTTACTGTTTAGTTGAATATTCTAATTTACCGTAACATCATATAACCCCTGGTGTAATTGTTTCAGTTTTTTCGCAGGTATTTTCATTATTTTCCGGTCGTATGTCATAATGCCATTGGTCTCTACCTCCACATCTGTGGTTTGGGTATATACAGCAGCCGATAGTCCTAAAGGGATCAATTGTTTTAAGTCCTGTATCAGTTTTGTATACCGCTGTAATAATTCTGCATTGTTTTTAAAGCTCTGGTATCCCCAGTTATTTTTCTCCTGCCAGGTGTGCCCTTCTACCGGTAGTCCCAGCCCGCCAAATTCGCCTAATACCAATGCTTGTTTTCCCTGACCAAAAACATACGGATCGGGCATAGCCGGATCGGGATAGTTGTGTATATCGAAGATATCGCCTGTGTAAAAGAAATTACCGCCGCTGGCACTGTTTACCAGTCTTGAGGGATCGTACTGCATCGTCCATTCTGTAATTTCTTTTGTTTTAAACTGTCCCCAGGCTTCGTTAAAGGGGATCCATACCAGTATGGAAGGGAAATTATAAGCTGCATCCATTATGGCTTTCCATTCTTTCCTGTAATACGCTTCGGACACAGCCGATCTTTCTTTATCGCGGTTAAATCCTGAAATTTTACCGGGCTGATTGTCCCAGTGATTGCCTTTCAGATCCCCGCTGGGCATATCCTGCCAAACAGCTATCCCCAAACTATCGCAATAGTAATACCAGCGGGCAGGTTCCAGTTTAATATGCTTACGGATCATATTAAAGCCCATTTCTTTTGTTTTCACAATGTCAAACAAAAGGGCTTCATCTGTAGGAGCCGTGTACAAACCATCAGGCCACCAGCCCTGATCGAGCGGGCCATATTGAAACAGGAACTCGTTATTTAAAGCAAGGCGGCTGATGCCATTTGCATCTTTTTTCAAAGCTATTTTTCTCAGTGCAAAATAACTTTCTGCATAATCAATTTGCTTTCCCTGCCTGAACAAATATATTTTCAGATTGTATAAATAGGGTGACGCCGGAGACCATAGCCTGGGAGATTCAATATTTATGGAGCCCTCAACGCCTGAAGGCAGGGTAGCCTCTCCTACCTGCCTGTCTCCTTCAAATGCTACGAACTTAACAATATCGCCTGTTACAGCGCCTTCAATGTTTGCCGCAACTTTTAGCTGATGATGATCAACATCAGGGGTTTGTTTGGTAGCCGCAATATAAACGGATGGCACTTCTTCAGCCCAGACAGTTTGCCACACGCCGGTTACAGGAGTGTACCATATCCCCTCCGGTTTATTAACCTGCTTACCTCTTGGCTGGGGGCCCTCATCTGTAGGATCCCACACCCTTAAAACAATTTCCTGCTGTTTCCCTTTTTTAAGATAGCCTGTTATATTAAAAGTAAAGGGATCGAACCCGCCTTCATGGCGGCCAACTTTTTTACCGTTCACAAATACATCACATTGCCAGTCAACAGCCCCAAAATGTAACAGCACCTGGTTGTTACCGCCGGGCTTTGACAACTGAACGGAAGTTTTATACCATAACAGGTTGTCTTTACCCACATTTTTCCCAACACCGGATAATGCAGATTCTACAGGATAAGGAACGAGTATCTGGCCGTCAAAAACGGAAGGTATATTTTCCCGGGAAGCTGGTGTAAGGGCATATTGCCATAACCCGTTAAGGTTTTGCCAATTGTTCCTTTTTAACTGTGGCCGGGGATACTGTGGCAGCGGTTTTTCAGGATTTATTTTTTCCGCCCAGGGCGTTATTATTTTTCCTTCAACAGGTTTCCACAACTGTGCCGATGCTGCCGTTCCAAGTGCTGCTGATACTACTACAGCTAAAGCCATTTTTTTGTACAAATTCATCACAATAATTAAATATTAAAATTAAACTTTGCATGCACGAAATATAAATGGCAATTGTCCTGTTTCACACAACCTGCAGTAATTCATTTCGTATACCATAAATCTGCGCTAATTTAGGGTATCCCACAATTGTATAATATCAATTTTGTCTCTTTCTTTTTACTAATTGTCTTATTTTAACATCAGCTTTCCTTTTATCATCCATACTTCTGTGTATCCACTACTACTAAAGCCATTGGTACTGGTAAGCGCAATTATGGTATCATCTTTCAGCACCGCAATGCTGTTCCATAAACCATATTTCCCCCCGGGAATAGTGAAAGGTTCGGTGCGCCCGGTAAAATTGCGGGCAAGGCTGTCTCCTACCATTACTTTCATGACAGCATTATCAAGTAAATTACTGCTTCTGTTTTCTGTTCCCTGGTAAGACAAGATCGTTTCCCCTGTTGAGAGTTGCCTTAAATACGGCGCCCCGGCATACACCTGGTTGCTTACAGGAGTAGCCATGGCGCAGATCCTGTTGGGGCTGTCGGCAAGCACGGTTGTTTGCCAATTTTCTTCAAGCGTGTTGGTAATAATATAAGGTTTAAAATTAACGAAACCGTTATCCTCTATAGCAACAGCTATCCGTGCGTTTCCCTTTAATAACAAAGGCACCGGCATGCCGTCTCTTTTACCGGCCCGGAAACTAATGATCTTAGGATCGCTGCTCCAGGTCTGGCCATTATCTGCTGAAGTGAGCATTGAAATATTTTGTTCATCGGAACCTGTATATACTCCTTCATTGGCAAAGTATAACTGTATCGTTCCATCGGGAAGCTGAATAGCGCCGGGCTCCCAACAGCCATTCTCAAACTGATACCCGGCTTTGTAAATTTCATTCGCCTCGCCCCAGGTGGCGCCATCATCAGCACTGATCTTAACACGAATGGCAAAAAGCCTGGAAGGATCAATGTTGTACGGGCGGGGATTATACATCAGCAGGAGGCTGCCGTTTTGCAATTGTAAGATGTCGGGCACAGCCATATTAATACCGTCTTCTTTTTCGGCAATGACCCTTGCGTCCTGCCAGCTTTTCCCCTGATCATTGCTTATAACCTGCCAGATATTTCCATCAGCCTCGTACACACATAGCAGTTGCCCGTCATCAAGTTCTGTGAGTCTTGCATACCCTGCATAAGAGCTGCCAGTAGGCGGGGCGGCAACTTTCACTAAGGTAGTATTGTCCCATTCTATTGTTTTGGAAGTAACATTCGTGCTGCTATCCGACTCCTCCTTCTCCACGTCTGACTGACCACTATCTTTAGAGCAACTTACCGCGCCCGTAAAGCAATGGATAAAAAATAATATAATCGCCATTCTTATCATTCCAACCTTATTCATACATTATGTAATTATACTACTTTTTAAAATCTCTGTTCCACTTGTTTATCATTCATTTTGTTCCCGTTGTTTATGATGATTTTAATTTTAAGAATTGAATTTTTTCTCCCTCAAAGACGGGGGTTATATTTCCATCATCATCTTTATTTAGAAAAACCGGAACAATCGCGGTTCTTCTGAGACTTACCTGCGAAGCGGAATAATGTGTATGAAACACACAATACCAGCTATCATTTATCTTAAACAGGTCGCCATGACCGCTACCCGGCCAGTTGGTATTATTCCTGCTCAATAAAGGTTGATTTTCTAACTTTTGCCAGGGGCCCAAAACACTGTCACTTACAGCACACCCTACGGCATAGTCAGCATTTTGATAATCATTAGCAGAATAAAATAAATAATATTTCCGTGCTGCTTTAATAACAGTAGTACCCTCTGTCATTGTAATTATCGTACAAAGCGATTATATCCACACGATCTCTATGTGCCTGCTACTTTTAAAATTTCATTTATTTGTCATTCACTTTATTCTTTACGTATTACCAACCGTAATTTTGAACAAGGTTCTTATTTTTATCAATTTCAGATTGAGGAATGGGCCATAAATAATGTTTTGTAGTAAATATCCTTGTTTCTAAAGTTGTTCGCACCCAATAACTTTCATCTGTAAGGCTGGAGCCGACATTTGTATTCATTCCATGAATAGCCGCGTTATCGGTTGTTTGGGCTATTTTCCAGCGATGGCAATCAAAATATCTGTGTGTTTCAAAAGCCAGTTCTATCCTGCGTTCGTGCCGGATACGCTCGCGCATTTCATCCTGTGTTAATCCTGATGCTAAATCGGGTAAGCCGGAGCGTTCTCTTATCAGGTTTACATATTTGTACACATCATCTACCGCCCCCTGTGCTTCATTTAAAGCCTCGGCATAGTTCAGGTACATTTCTCCCAAACGGAAATATATCCATGTTTTCAAAGGCCAGGTTGATTGTGTAGCTATCCTAATATCCGGGTCTGAAAACTTTTTCAAGGTGTAGCCTGTAATGCAATAATCTACCCCACCGTTGCCTCTTCCATCTGCTCCCGACAAATAAAAAGCGATAGTATGGTCACGCCAGTATTGCCCGTTGTAATTAACTGATGCATAAAAACGAGGTTCCCTGTTAACGTACATATTTCTGGATCCGCTGGCATAATAGCCATTGGGATCGTCTTGAGTGGCAAACCCTGTTTCCACATATCCCGAGTTAGGGTCTGTAATAGGCAGCCCATTATTCATTTCATATTCATCAACCTGTTCCTGGGTAGGATCATAACCACTCCAGCCGCCCAGGCTGATCGGTGTTGAACATCGTTCACTGTGGGCATAGTTTCCCAGGTTCAGGGCATAAATTACTTCATTATTCCAGGTATCTAAAAATAAATACTGGTAATTTTTCATAGGATCGTTGCTGGAATGTGTGTACAGACTGTATCCCGAAGCCAGGCACTGGTCAATGCAATTTTTTGCAGCATCGGCAGCTAATTGCCATTTATTTGCATCGTATGTTTGAGGGAACAGTACTGTTCCCAAAGTATCCACAACAGAGGCATAATCCGTGTTACCATTGAAGAGCGGGCTTGCAGCATATAACAGTAACCGGGCTTTAAGCGCCAGCGCCGCGGCGGCAGAAGCACGTCCGTAATTATTTGTGCCCTGTTTCATTGTGAGCAGTGACACGGCAGTATCACAATCAGCCGCAATAAAATCAACGCATTCCCCAACAGGCTTTCTTAAATAACCGGTAAAATCATCATCAGTTGAAACAGAGTGGCTGATAATGGGAAGCGCTCCATAAACGCGGAACAGTAAAAAATAATTGAACGCCCGCAAGAAATGAGCTTCTCCTTTCCAGGCATTTATTTCGGTAGCAGTAGTGGGTACAGCGGAAACGTTTTCAAGAAAGATATTTGCCTTTCTGATACCCTGCCATGGCGCTATCCACATTTCATCAATAGTTCCGCCTGTTGATGCGCTCCAGGCGCCATTATTTATATTTTGACAGAAATACTGGGTCCAGGTCATTTCCATTTCATCTGATGCGCCAATAAAAGGATTTCTCCCCCCCTGATCAATAAAAGTTGCTTCAGTAGGAAGGCTTGCATATACATTATTCAGAAATTGCTCAGCATAAGATCTGCTTGCAAATACTTCTGTTAACGTAAGATCCTCGTCCGGCGTTTTTTCCAGGTAGTCTTTTTTACAAGACAACTGTACAATAGTTATTAAAATTAATAAACTAATATTTTTCAATAATTTCATATCTCACAATATTTAAAAGTCAATAAACCGGGATATCTTAAAAATTTATCTGAAGCCCAAAATTGTAACTGCTTTGTAATGGATAATCAAGCGAACCGTTTTCAGACTCAGGATCAATGATTTTTAAATGATCCCAGGTATAAAAGTTGATGCCGTTAGCAAATATCCTAAACCCGTTGATTTTCCATTTTTTTAACAGCATGTTGGGGATGTTATATCCTATTTCTGCATTCTTAATTCTCAGGTAGGCGCCGTTCTTCATCCAATAAGTAGAGGTAACATAGTTATTCGGGCTATTACCGTTGATAATCCTGGGATACCAGCCATCGGGATTGCTTTCTGACCAGCGATTATCGTAAAACTCTTTAAACACGTTCCAGCTGGCCGCACCCTGGTTAAATATCCAGAAGTTGGAACTGTTATAGAAATAAGATGTTTTCTCGGCACCGGTAAAATAAATACTAAAATCAAAATTCTTGTACCCGATAGTACCTCCAAAGCCATACATAATTTCCGGTGTCCGGGAATGGCCAATATAAGTTTCATCATAAGCATTAATAACGCCATCATTATTCAAATCCTTATATTTTATATCTCCCGGGTTTACAGAAGAAGCAAGTTCCTGGGTGGGACTATTGTCTACATCTTCCTGATCCTTAAACAAGCCGAGCGCCACATAGCCATACGGCTGATCAATAGGCCAGTTTAATTCATCCTGATAGTCATATACAGGTTGCGCCCGGTCGTTTGCTGTTATAACATTATGCGCATAGCTAAATGAGCCTCTCAGAGAATAAAACATACCATTCGTTGCCTGCTTTTTATATTCCACCAGGCCTTCTATTCCTTTATTGTGCACTTTACCCAGGTTTCCGTAAGGGACAGCCGTACTTAAATAACCTAAATAGGACGGTACAGATTGCCTTTGGATTAATATATCATATCGTCTTTCATCAAACGCATCCGCCTGTATGCTGAGCGCATTATTTAAAAGAGCCAGGTCTAATCCTATATTTAATTTTTTTGATTTTTCCCATGTAATATTAGTTGTTCCCGTTGTGCTCTCTGCGAAACCTGCAACATAGGTCTGAGCCTGACCAAATCTGAATCCGGTTGCACTTTTATTTATAGTTGTCAAATACAAAAACCTCCCGCCACCTACATCGTCATTACCCACCAATCCATAAGAGCCTCTTATTTTTAACTGGTTGATCGCCTCAACATTCCAGAATTTCTCGTTCGAGATAATCCACCCTCCCGAAACAGAAGGGAAAAGCCCATATCTGTTTCCTTTAGGGAAATTTTCACTGCCATTATACCCGGCATTTATTTCTAACAGGTAGCGGTTATCGTAGTTATAGGTAGCGCGTCCTGCCAATCCCTGCCTTCTGTAAGGAATATTGTACACAGAAGAGCCTGCGGTTAAATCAACATACTCTCTGCGATTGCCGACCAGCATTCCGGAAACAATGTGCTTTGAAAATGTTCGGTTATAATTGATAGAGACCTCCCCGTACGCCGCTACGTTTGCGGTATTGGATGTGGAATAACCCATAGCCTCTTCTTCTCGTAAAACAGTATACAAATCTTCACCTGTTACCGGGTCTGTTCCCGTATACTGCTTCACTTCAAAAGTTTTTACCCTGTCAGTATAGGTTACGGCATACCTGTCAAAAGCAAACATACCCTTTACTGATAAGCCCTTAGTTACTAAGGAAGACAGATCCCATTTAGCGCTGGCGTTTGCCTGTGTGGTACTTCTGTCCTGCCTTGAGTACCCCGACTGCGTAACCATTGCCCAGGGGTTGGAACCCAGGTAGGCTGTAATACCGCCGGGGCTTCCATCAGGGTTTCTCATGGGAAATGCCAGCGGCGGCGTTTTCATTAATGCATCCCATATATCCGGCTGGCTTCTGCCGGGATAATGTCCTACCTGGATAATACCTCCCACACCTAAATTAAGCGACAGGCTTTTTGACAGGTTTACATCTACATTTGACCTGTAATTATAGCGCTTCATTCTTGAATTTGTATTATAATTATTCAAATTGCTTTCTTTATAAATACCGCTTTGATCGGTATAGCCAATATTCAAATAATAACGTATAAAGTCGTTGCCGCCGTTTACACTTAAATTGCTGATGCTTTGAAACGTATTCTTTCGGAAGATGGAATCAACCCAATTAACATTAGGGTAGAAATAAGGATCAGAGCCATCTTTAAACTTTTGAAGCTCTTCATCTGAGTAACGGATGTTTTGCCCTGAATTGGTTAATGATTCATTAATCAAAGTAGCATATTCATAGCTATTAATAAATTCCGGTAATCTTAGGTTATGAAGATTGGCATTCTCTGTACGAAGCGTCACTTTCGGACGACCGCGCGTACCATGTTTAGTTGTAATCAGGATCACCCCGTTAGCGCCTCTTACACCGTATACTGCAGTTGCAGAAGCATCCTTTAAAATAGAAAAACTTTCAATTTCCTGCATATTAATATTATTCATATCCCTTTCCACTCCATCAACCAGAATTAAAGGGCTTCTGTTTACCCAGGTGCCCAACCCCCTGATATAGACAGATGCCTGATCGTATCCCGGCTCACCGGAGCTTTGGCGTGTAACAATACCAGGAAGCGCTCCACCCAGTGTATTGGATAAAGACGGAGTGGCGCTGCGCTGCAACTGCTCAACCGATACTGAAGTAAGCGCACCTGTAACAGATATCTTCTTTTGCGTGCCATAACCAACAGTTACCACTTCATCCATTTGCCCCTGAAGAACATCGATCTTTAAAACGAAAGTACGTTCTCTTTCATCTCCTACTTTTGCCACTAAAGGCATATAACCATTATAACTTATTGTAATGATCGTATGGCTGTCCGGAACTTCTAAAACAAAAGCCCCGTCCACATCAGAACTAACTCCTTTTGAAGCGCCCTTAATCGTTACAGATGCGCCTATCAAAGGCTTACCTAAAGTATCTACAACAGTTCCTTTTAAAACATGCTGGGCCGATACAACATGGTGAAATAGTGTAAAAATTGCAGTAAAGACAAGCAGCCTAAAATATCGCATAAGCAGGCTTTTTTTTGTAGAAAGAAACCAGCCCGGATAACCGCGATGGCTACACATTGTACACTCCTTATTCATATATATAATATTTAAAAATGCAGCAGAAAAAAAATTCTGATCCTTTATACATTGATGGCAAATTCTCTTATCTTAAATAAATCTTGTTAGGAAAATCAATTGAAACCTGCAAGCTTTACTCATTTTATATGGACAATCATTACTTTATTCGTTGCCACAAATTTATATGGCATATAAAAATTTTAATGTACATTTTGTATCAATGTTTCCTCATTTTGTGTCATTTTTTTGCGTAAGCGCATTGGTCATATTTTGCCTACATTTGGATACAAAAGCCTTATTGCCTGGTGAAAATTAAATTGTCATATCTATCAATTACTGTATTAACGCTTCTCGTAAACCAGGCTTTTATTTTTTGTCAGTCCTATTCATTCAGGCATTTCTACGTTGAAAACGGGCTATCAAACAGTACTGTAAATTGTATTACCCAGGACCGGAAAGGTTTTATGTGGTTTGGCACTAAAGATGGTTTAAATCGTTTTGATGGTTACAATTTTAAAATCTTCAGGAATGATCCAACTGTAAAAGAAAGCATAGGGTGCAACTATATAAATCAATTATATGAAGATTCAAACGGCGTTTTATGGGTTGGAACGGCGCGCGGGCTTTATTGTTTCAATAGCTTAAGCGAGTCCTTTAAAATGATTACGGGCACTTCAGAGGCTAACATCAGGAATATTATTGAGGATAAAGAAAAGAATATATGGTTTATAGAAAATTACAGGCTTTATCAATACATACCTTATAAAAAGGTAATTAAAGAATTTGTTCACCCTGATCTTAACCTTTATACTTCAATATGCAATATTGACAATAAGCAATTAGCAATGAGCACCGGTAACGGATATATAGCTATATATAATTTCGATACTAAAAAAATACGCATATCAAATATATTTACGAAAAGCGGTCAACCCGTTTCTCAATGGATCGAGAAAATTTTCTATACACAGGAAGGTTCTTTGTTATTGGGCACTTCCAGCCAGGGGTTAAAAAAATTCAATCTAAGCGATAATTCCTACGAGGACATCCTTACCTATAATGAAGATGGTTCCGATATATTTGTCAGAGACATTATCAAGTCAAACACGCATGAATATTGGGTTGCGGGGGAAAGCGGCATTTTTATTTATAATGAAGGCGCAAATAAATATACACACTTAAAGAAAAATATTGGAGATCCGTATTCCTTATCTGATAATGCAGTATATAGCATTTTTAAAGATAAAGAAGGAGGAATATGGGTGGGCACTTATTTTGGAGGCGTGAATTATACCCCAAAACAAAGTATGGTTTTTGACAAGTTTTTCCAAAAAACGGCCTTCGAAAAAGGAAATATAGCGGGAAACGTGGTAAGAGGAATTGTTCAGGATAAATATAATAAGATATGGATAGGCACTGAAGATGCAGGTTTAAATAAATACGATCCTCTTACCGGCAAGTTT
The DNA here is from genome assembly GCA_047606125.1 of Niabella sp. Lineage (GTDB taxonomy): Bacteria > Bacteroidota > Bacteroidia > Chitinophagales > Chitinophagaceae > Niabella. The sequence continues at coordinate 26,027 of JASGEW010000095.1, forward strand.
ACAAATTTCAGACCTGACAATACTGCTAATACCATTGCGTACACAAATATTCATGGTTTACTTATAAGCAATGATACACTTTGGATTGGCACGTTTGAACACGGCCTGGATATCATGAATGTAAGAACGGGCAAAGTGCTCAAACATTTTGATACAAAGAACTCTAACCTTACCAACAATTTTATTTATACCATCACCAAATTGCGTAACGATAAAATTATAATTGCAACAGCAAGCGGCATTTATTATTTCTGTTCAGGGAAGGGTGATTTCTATAAAATAGACCCCTTCCCGGAAAATACATTTTATACAGATGTTTGCGAGGATGATAGCGGTAATATATGGGCGGGTTCGTACAACGGTAATATTTATTTTTTCAATCCCGGTAATGGAGCTTCCGGCTCTTTTAAAATTATAAAAAACAACACTGATATTCTTAAACAAACCCGAATAACCAAGTTATTTGAGGATGCCGATAAAATGTTATGGATTGCAACTGAAGCAGGGTTGTATAAATATAATTATTTCACAAAAACGATTATAGAATTTAACACGAAGAATGGTATACCCCAGAGCATGATATACAATATATTGCAGGATAATAATAAAAATTATTGGATTACTACCTCAAAGGGCCTGATCAGATTAGACGCCAAATTAAACAATACAAAACTTTTTACAACTGCAGATGGTCTTTTAAATAACCAGTTTAATTACAACTCGGGTTTTATTGACAACGCCGGTATCATATATATAGGCAGTATTAAGGGATTGATATCCTTTAACCCCAATAGTTACGTAGCTTCGGATTACAATCCCCCTTTATTTTTTACCGGCGTTAGCATTATGGGGAAAGACGTGCCCATTAATCCTAATTCGCCATTGAAGCAATCAATAATCACTACTGATCACGTTGTATTAACCTATAAAGAATCTATATTCAATATCAATTTAGCTGCATTAAATTTTTCTTCTCCGGAAAATATTGAATATGCTTACAAAATGGAAGGATTAAATAAAACATGGAATATTTTAAATAATAGCAGATCGGTTTACTTTACAAATATTCCTCCTGGCGAATATATTCTTTATGCAAGGTCAACTAACAATGATGGGAAATGGATGAATAACGAAAGAAAACTTTTTATTACTGTTTTAGCCCCCTGGTGGAAAACGAATATTGCCTATTTTATTTACATTATTTTCATAATAACCTGCATCGTTTTTGTCATCGCTTTTTACCGGAATTATTTATTAAATAAACAAAAACAAACGATACAGCTGTTCACCATTTCTAAAGAGAGGGAACTGCTCAGTTCTCAAATTGATTTTTTTACCAAGATCGCACACGAAATCCGAACGCCGCTTACACTTATAAAAGCACCTTTGGAAAGATTATTAAGGTCAGCGTTAAAGACTCCTCAGAATGAGAAGCATTTAAACATGATGCATAAAAACACAGAACGCCTTCTAAGCCTTACTCAGGAATTACTTTCGTTCAGAAAAATAGAATCCAAACAGTTAGCCCTTCGGATAGCAGAACAGAATATTGTGAACATTGTACAGGAAATTTACGATGATTATACAGAAATAGCTGAGCAAAAAAATATCCGGTTTTCCATAAAAACATCTGCAACCCAAATATGGGCTTATATAGATAAAGAGGCATTTACTAAAATTATAACCAATATGTTGGACAATGCTTTTAAATATGGGAAACGCCTTGTAACATTAGATATTCGACTTTCAGAGCATCTGAAGAACTATATTATAGAATTTAAAAATGACGGAGCGGCCATTCCTGAAGAAACCAAAGAAAAAGTATTTCAAATGTTTTTCAGATCAACTGATTCCACTACAATTTCCGGAAGCGGTATTGGCCTTGCCCTTGCCCGGTCGCTCGCAGCGCTCCATAACGGCACTTTACAATTAATTGATGATAACTTTTTTACTATTTTTAGGCTAACGATGCCTGTTATGCCTACAGAAGCGAATAAAAATGAATACATTGGAAATAGCTGATAAAGCAACCATATTGATTGTGGATGACAACGAAGAAATTCTGGAATTTCTTTCGGATGATTTAAGCGTTTTTTATCACGTGCTTACTGCAAACAATGGTGAAAAGGCCCTGAAAATGTTATCAGACGAAGCGATACAGTTGCTTATCAGCGATATTATGATGGATCCGATGGATGGATTGCAACTTTGCGATATCGTTAAAAACAGTTTTGATTTCAGCCATATACCCGTCATACTTTTAACGGCAAAGAATACGCTCCAGTCAAAAATAGAGGGATTAAATCATGGAGCAGACGCTTATATAGAAAAACCCTTTTCTCCGGAGCATCTTGCCGCCCAGGTGTCCAGCCTGCTTACCAACAGGAACAAAGTGAAAGAGTATTTTATCAACTCACCGCTGGCCCACATCAGGAGCATCGCACATTCAAAATTAGACGAAGAGTTTCTGGAAAAACTGAACAATTGCATTATAGAAAATATTGAAAACCCCGATCTGGATGTGGATCATTTAGCCTCGGCAATGAATATGAGCCGCCCTACTCTTTACCGAAAGGTAAGATCGATCTCTAACCTCTCTCCCAATGAAATGATCAATCTTTCCAGGCTGAAAAAAGCTGTGGAGCTAATGAACACTAAAGTGATTGCGCTCGGGCAAATAGCAGAAATAGTAGGCTATAACTCGCTCACACAGTTTGGCCGCAATTTTCAAAAGCAGTTCGGGCTCACACCATCGGAATACATGCACCAGAAATAAGCAATGATATTTATAGATTTGTAAAATGATCCCGCTGATCAAACATCTTAAAAATTACTATCATCTAAGCGACAGGGCTAACGAAGCGCTTGTGCGTTGTCTTGAAGAAAAAATATTTTCTAAAAATGATTATCTCATCAGGCAAGGACGTATATGTACGCACTTTTATTTTGTACAGTATGGGGCTTTAAGAGGATTTTATCAATCGAATAACAAAGAGATCACACATTGGTTTGGCTTCGAGAATACATTTGTCACCTCTTTTCACAGTTATATCACCAACCAGCCGGCAGTGGAAAATATTCAGTTTTTAGAAGATAGCATACTCTGGGCTATTTCAAAAAAAGACTTAACCAGTCTTTTCAACGAGTTTCATGAAATTGAAAGAGCAGTAAGAATTATCTATGAACAATATTATATACAACTGGAAGAACGGTATGTAAATGCCCAGTTTAAAACAGCAGCCCAACTTTATACTGACCTGCTAAAAAGGGCACCGCATATTCTCGATCGCGTGCCACTGGGTTACATATCATCTTACCTGGGAATTACGCAGGAAACTTTAAGCCGTATCAGAAAACAATATTAACAATTTCGTTTGCGGTTTTTGATAAATGTCAAATCGAAAAGGCAGGCTGGTAATATAGCTTTGTTTCTACAAAACATGATTATATGGAAACAAATCAAATTCAAAAGCCGTCTAATGCATTCATAGGAGCTTCCTGGACCTCTTTGCTGATTGGCGTCAGCGCCTATATCATTGGCTTATGGAATGCTGCAATGCAGTTAAACGAAAAGGGGTATTATTTTACAGTGCTGATGTTTGGGCTGTTTTCCGCTATCTCACTTCAAAAGGCCGTGCGTGATCAATTGGAAGGCGTGCCGGTAACAAGCCTCTACTATGGTATTGCATGGTTTGCAACCATCCTGTCCGTTGTATTAATTACGATAGGATTATGGAATGCAGCTATTACAAGAAGCGAAAAAGGATTTTATGCAATGTCCTTCGCGCTGAGTATATTTTCAGCCATTGCTGTTCAAAAAAATACCAGGGATACAAATGCTGCTACCACTGATCGCTACAAAACGAACTATTCTGAAAACCAGTATTAAAACGGGTTCAATATTGGTTCAGGGCCGTTTCTAACCTTATTTGCAAAAATCCATTAAAAGGCAGCTACAACGGCTCCTTTCCTGATGATCTCGAGAGACTGCTGAGGTGCTGCTTCCACCCTCCCGATGATCTGCGCCTCCACGCCATAAGATTTAGAGATGCTGATGATCGCATCGGCATCTTTTTCATTGGTGTATATTTCCATACGGGTACCCATATTAAAGACCTGGTACATTTCCCGGTCATCCGCACCACTGGCTTTTTTAATAATATCAAAAATCACCGGCGGATCAAAAAGATTATCCTTAACAATTTTTACATGGTCCGGTACATATTTCAGGCATTTGGTTTGCCCGCCGCCGCTGCAATGGATCAACCCGTTAATTGCATCAAAATGCGCTTCCAGTAATGCTTTCAATACCGGTGCAAAGGTGCGCGTGGGGCTTAACAGCAACTTACCGACAGTAGTAGTTTCCCCATCAACTGTTAGGGCATCTGTCAGTTTATGAGGGCCGATATATACCACTTCATCACTCAATGAGGGTTCAAAAGTTTCGGGATATTTTTTCCCATATTCCTTTTCCAGAACATCATGGCGTGCGCTGGTAAGTCCATTGCTTGCCAGCCCGCTGTTATACGAGGTTTCGTAATGGGTTTTACCAAAACCCGCCAGCCCTACAATTACATTACCAGGCGCTATTTTTTCATTGGTCACTAATTTACTTTTGGGCCATCGCGCGGCCATCGTGCCGTTAACGGCAATGGTGCGTACCACGTCGCCTACATCAGCAGTTTCTCCCCCCATAAAAGTGATATCTACGCCATATCTTTTCATAGTATCAAAAAAAAGCTGACTGCCATTAATTACCTGCTCCAGTACTTCGCCGGGTATCAAAGCCTTATTCCGGTCAATCGTGGAGGAAAAAGCAAGGTTATTGTAAATGCCTACGCAAAGCAGATCGTCCAGGTTCATTACAATCGCGTCCCGGGCAATACCCTGCCACACGCTGGTATCTCCTGTTTCTTTCCAGTAAAGGTACGCCAGTATACTTTTGGTGCCGGCCCCGTCGGCATGCATCACATTCACCCAACCGGTATCGCCCACAAAAACATCCGGATATACTTTGCAAAAAGCTTTTTCGTAAAGGCCTTTGTCTAAGTTTTTTACTGCTTCATGCACTTCTTCTTTCTGGGCAGACACTCCTCTTTTTGAGTATAACGACATTGTATTTATTTATGTTACCGGCACTTGTGCATTCCCCTGCGGTCTTGTTCCGATAACTATCGGAACACACTTCAGCACCTGTGCCTATATCAACAATTATTTCAAAACCGCGAAGATAAAACAATCGGGGCTATAGTTTATCGTTTCAACATTTCAACTTATCAACTTACCCTCCTAATTTTGCGCCTGATGAAAATTCATTTCGATATCAATCATTTACCGGAATTCAAAAATGCGGTAATTACAATCGGCACATTTGACGGGGTGCACGAAGGGCACAGAAAAATAATCAGCCAGTTAGTTGAAACAGCGGCAGCGGCAGGCGGAGAAGCCATTATTATCACTTTTGATCCCCATCCCCGCAAAGTAGTTTCTTCTTCCATTTTAGGCATCCGGCTGATCAATACCCTGGATGAAAAAACAGAACTCCTGGCAACACTGGGTGTGGATCATGTTGTCGTTACTCCTTTTACAGAAGTATTTGCCCACCAGGAACCCGAAGATTACCTCAAAGATTTCCTCATAGATAAATTCCATCCTCACACCATTATTATTGGCTACGATCATCGCTTTGGCAAAAACCGCCAGGGAGACTATAAGCTGCTGGAAGTGCGGCAGCGTATGTACCAGTACGATCTTAAAGAAATTCCGAAGCATATTCTTGATGATGTGGCTATCAGCTCCACCCGGATCAGGGAATCGATTTTAAAAGGAGATACTAAAACAACCAACCGTTTGCTGGGCTATACTTTCTTTTTTGAAGGCCAGGTAGTGCATGGCGATAAGCTGGGCCGTACACTGGGCTATCCCACTGCCAATCTGAAAGTAACCGATGAGGAAAAAATGCTGCCCGGCGATGGCATTTATGCCGTTTACGCTTCATTAAAAGATATTGATGGAAGCTATGGCCCGCTTATTAAAGGAATGATGAGTGCCGGTTTCAGGCCCACTGTAGATGGCAGCAAGCGGGTGATTGAGGTCAACCTTTTTGATTTTTCAGAAGAAATTTACGGCCGCACATTGAGAGTATATGTAAAGCAATTCTTACGTAAAGAAGAAAAGTTTGACAGCCTGGAAGCGCTGGTTAAAAAAATTGATAACGATAAAATAGAGAGCCTGCAGGTACTGTAATGATCAGACCTTAAATAAAAAAGATGAAGTAGCTTATAAAATGTTTTCATTTTGAAAACATTTTTTGTACTTTTGTATAGTGAACATCATCAACCGAAAAACAATTATCTATTATACCAGGCTGTATCCAAAAGCAAAAAACCAATTGCTTACATGGTACTCCGAAATGTTAAAGCATAAGTTTGATAATTTTAATCAGTTAAAAGAAGTTTACGGCAATGCGAGTATTATTAACAATCAAAGAATAGTGTTTAATATCAAAGGGAACGATTACAGGCTGGTGGTTTCAATGAACTTTTTCAGGAAAGCTTATCATACCATCTGGTTTGGCACCCGTAATGAGTATGACAAAATAGATGTAGCAACGATTCCTTATAATTTGAATTTGTAAATTTTATATAAGATGGATTGGAAAGTAATTAAAACAGAAAATCAACATCATAAAGCTGTTAAGCGTGCTATGGAAATTTTCCATGCAGAACCTGGCACGCCTGAAGACGATGAACTTGGCGTACTACTCGTATTAATAAAAGATTATGAAGACAGAACGATAATAATGCCGCAACTTGACGTATTGGAAGTTATTAAAAATAAAATGCAGGAGCAAGGTCTTAAAAATAAAGATATAGAACCTATTATTGGCAGCAAAGGTCATGTATCCTCTATATTATCAGGAAGAAGAGAAATCACTTTAAAAATGGCTCAGCGACTTAAAGATTATTTTAACTTACCTGCAGAACTATTTTTACAAGCATAAAATCCCCGCTCATCAAATAAATACAGGTTCACACATTTCAACTATTTTTGAACAATGGAAGTAAATGACGGATTAATAGAAAAATTAGCGCATCTTTCAAAACTCACTTTTACAGAACAGGAGAAGAAAGATATTTCTAAAGATCTTCAAAATATGATCGGTTTTGTAGAAAAACTGAATGAACTGGATTTGAAAGATGTGGAACCGCTGATGCACATGAGCGATGAGATCAACGTATTGCGGGAAGATGAAATTAAAGGCTCGGTAAGCAGGGAGGCTGCGCTGAAAAATGCACCGGCAACAGACGGGCAGTTTTTTCTTGTTCCCAAAGTGATTAAGAAGGAGCATTAATCACCTTAACAAATCATCACATTAACACATTAGCAAATTAGCCCATTAATCATCCATATCGCCCAATTGTATAAAAGTTATTTTATAGGTAAACAGGAGTTGCCCGTATTGAAAGGTATCTCGTTAGATATTTATAAGAACGAGTATGTTTCGCTGATGGGTCCGTCGGGCAGTGGTAAAAGCACGCTAATGAATATCCTGGGATGTTTGGACAGCCCCACCTCCGGCGCTTATATTCTGAATGAACAGGATGTAAGCAAAATGGAAGATAATGCGTTGGCAGAAGTGCGCAACAAAGAGATCGGTTTTGTATTTCAGCAATTCAATCTGTTGCCACGCTTTACCGCGCTGGAGAATGTGGTATTACCGCTGGTATATGCCGGAGTGCCCAGGCATATACGTAATGAAAGAGCAATGCATGCACTTGAAAAGGTAAACCTTACCGATCGCAGCCATCACAAACCAAATGAGCTTAGCGGTGGCCAATGCCAGCGCGTAGCTATTGCAAGAGCCCTGATCAATGATCCTTCCCTGATCCTGGCCGACGAACCCACGGGCAACCTCGACACCAGGACATCTTACGAAATCATGGATATTTTCGGACAGATACATGCCAGCGGCAATACGGTAGTATTGGTAACGCACGAAGAAGATATTGCACGGCACTCTCACCGGATTATACGTTTAAGAGACGGCATAATTGAAACGGATGAAAGAGTGGAAAACCTCGTTATTGCACATCATTAAGTTGACAATGGACAGTGGATAATGGTGAAGGGACAATGGCGGATTTACGAATTATGAATGAAGAATTACGATGAACTTTCCGACTTCCGACTAAAATTTACAAATGGCTTTCAGCATTTACACAAAAACAGGTGATAAAGGAAAAACCTCCCTGATCGGCGGCACCAAAGTTTCAAAAGCGCATTTGCGTATTGAAAGTTATGGAACGATAGATGAACTCAACTCATATATCGGCCTGTGCAAAGAGCTGTTGCAGGAGGAAATATCTAAAAGCACATTGCAGGAAATTCAGGACAGGCTGTTTACTATCGGCGCCACACTAGCCTGCGATCCTGATAAAAAAACTAAAATAACAATACCCGGGATACCGGAAAGCGATATTGATTTTCTGGAAAAAGAAATAGACCGGATGGATGCAACGCTCGAGCCTATGAAACATTTTATACTTCCCGGAGGCGATGTAACTATTTCACATTTACATATAGCCCGCTGTATTTGCCGGAGGGCTGAGCGTTGTTGTGTGCGGCTTTCAGAAGAAACAACGGTTGAACAGGTTATTCTAAAATACCTGAACCGGTTAAGCGACTATTTATTTGTGCTGGCAAGATATACCGGGAAGCTGCTGCACGTACCAGAGACCCCATGGAAACCCCTAAACTGATGCGTCAGTTGCGATATTGCACCTTGCGCTTCAGGCTGTAATACCAAAATCGCACAGAATCATAAAATGTTGCAAACAACAACGAAACAATAGCTATTAATAAAGTATGTAACTGATAATTTTTATATATCAATCCACCGGCTACGCATCCGGCAAAGAAAAAGCCGATAATTGCAAGCTTCAGGTAAATGTTTTTTGAAAGCTTCTTCAGATCGCTCTGTTGTTTATAAAAAAACAGTTGCGACAATTCAATACCCAGATCAGTAAACAAACCTGTGAGGTGTGTAGTCCTTACGACCGATTGAGAGGCTTTTGTTACGAGGGCGTTCTGGATACCCATTGCAAACAGCAGTCCGCAGGCTATTAAAAGGGTATCCCCTCTTTTCAGATGATCATTATAATACATGAAACAAATTACCGCCAGCACGGCTATTTCAATAACCATCGGTGCAGCATAAACCATTTGCAGTCTCTTTTTGATTGCCAGCTCCGTTAAAAAGTTAGACACAAACGATCCCAACAGGAAAGAGAAGATAAACAGCAGAAAGGAAACGGCATTGCTATAATTTTTGAGCGATATTTCTTCTGCAAAATAGGCAAAATGTCCGGTAACATTGGTTGTTAGCACGCTTATACAAAGAACCCCGGTAATATTAACAATACCCGCAACAAAAGAAAGCATTGAGGCAAGTTTAATATTGTGAACAAATGTTCTTCTTTTTCCTCTGTGCCTTAACATAACCTATGTTTTTACAAACTTATAATAATCCGCATTTATTGCAGGGTGTCTGCCAGCGCGCGCAATAATTTACAATATCTTAAACAACCGATTGCGCTTTTCGCATGCAAATAATAAATAGTTCACTATATTAGCCCCTTAAATACTATTTGCAATGTCATATCCTTTTCAGATTAAGTCAGTAACACAATATTACGAAGATTACAAGAGAAGCCTGGAAGATCCTGAAGGATTCTGGGGGGAGGTAGCAGACAATTTCGAATGGAAAAAAAAACAGCCTTTTAGCAAAAAGGTGCTGGACTGGAACTTTAAAGAGCCTGAGGTAAAATGGTTTGAAGGGGCTAAACTGAACATTACCGAAAATTGCCTGGACCGCCACCTGGAAGCGATTGGCGACCGGCCGGCCATTATCTGGGAGCCTAATGATCCTAACGAAAAAATAAGAACCTTAAGCTATAAAGTATTGCACCGCAAGGTATGCGAGTTTGCGCAGGTACTGCGTAACAACGGTGTAAAAAAGGGCGATCGCGTATGTATTTATATGGGCATGATCCCCGAGTTAGTGGTAGCAGTTTTAAGCTGTGCAAGAATTGGGGCAATACACTCTGTTATTTTTGGCGGCTTCTCTGCCCAAAGCATCGCCGACAGACTGTATGATGCCAATGCTGAATACATCATTACCTGCGACGGAGCTTTTCGCGGGGCAAAAGATATTCCTTTAAAATCTATTATAGATGACGCTTTAATTGGAAACCGCACTGTAAAAAAAGTAATTGTACATACCAGAACACGCACACCGGTAAGTATGATAAAAGGCCGCGATGCATGGTGGCGGGATGAAGTGGATGAAGTAATTGAAAACATGAATGAGGCAGCGTTAAAAGCACCCGCGGAAGAAATGGATGCAGAAGATCCTTTATTCATCCTTTATACATCGGGAAGTACCGGCAAACCCAAAGGAGTGGTGCATACCACCGCAGGATATATGCTTTGGACTGCCTACACTTTTGTAAATGTATTTCAATATAATCCGGGAGATGTATTTTTCTGTACTGCGGATATTGGCTGGATCACAGGCCATAGTTATATTGTGTATGGCCCCTTGCTGGCGGGTGCAACCTGTTTGATGTTTGAAGGTATTCCTACGTGGCCGGATGCAGGACGCTTTTGGGATATTGTGGATAAACACAAAGTAAATATTTTATATACAGCACCAACAGCTATCCGCTCTTTAATGAGTTATGGTCTTGAACCATTACAGGGCAAAGATCTCTCCTCACTAAAAGTTTTAGGAACTGTTGGCGAACCTATTAATGAAGAAGCATGGCATTGGTATGATGAGCATATCGGCAAGAAAAAATGCCCGATCGTAGATACCTGGTGGCAAACGGAAACAGGAGGCATCCTGATATCCAATCTTGCAGGTGTTACGCCGGCAAAGCCCAGCTGGGCCACCCTTCCCCTACCTGGTGTTAAACCGGTGCTGGTGGATGAAAAAGGAGAAGAAGTTACCGAGCTTACCGATACGCACTACAGCGGCAACTTGTGCTTAACAATGCCGTGGCCGGGAATTTTACGCACTACCTGGGGCGACCATGAGCGCTGCCGGCAAACTTACTTCAGCGCTTATGCTGATAAATATTTTACGGGAGACGGAGCCTTCAAAGATGAAGCTGGCAATTTCCGCATCACCGGCCGTGTAGATGACGTATTGAACGTGAGCGGGCACCGGCTGGGAACCGCCGAGGTTGAAAATGCGATCAATATGATGGCCGGCGTGGTTGAAAGCGCAGTGGTAGGGTATCCGCACGAATTAAAAGGACAGGGCATCTACGCTTATGTGGTGCTCGATGGCAAAAACCGGCATGAAGAAGATGATCAGTTAACCAAAAAAGATCTGCTGGCAACCGTGTCGCGCATTATTGGCCCCATAGCCAAGCCGGACAAGATACAGTTTGTAAGCGCTTTGCCCAAAACCCGGAGCGGCAAAATTATGCGCCGCATATTGCGCAAAGTAGCCGAAGGCGAGCTGGAAAATTTAGGCGATACCACCACCCTGTTAGATCCTGCTGTGGTGGATGAGATCAAAGAAGGACGATTGTAACGGTATAAAATATCATTCATTATCTTAACAATAGAAAACTTTTAATATCATACTGAAAGCCTGTTTCAATAAAAAGAACAGGCTTTTTCTCCATAATACTGGTCAGCCCGAAGACCGCAGGACCATGTATAGACAGTATCATTTATGAAAACCGGGGTTGCAACAGCTTTGCTACTAAAGCGGTCCATCCGGTCTGGTGGCTGGCGCCAAGGCCTTTGCCACTATCCCCATGAAAATATTCGTAAAACTGGATGTAATCTTTAAAGTGCTCATCCTGCTGTATTTTCTGGCATGCGCCGTTAACAGGCCTTTTGCCATCTTTATTTCTAAGGAAAATATTGCACAGCATTTTACCCAGCTCCGCTGCCACTTCATTCAGAGATCGCATATTGCCTGATCCGGCAGGAAAAGGCACTTTAAAATCATCTCCAAAATAAAAATGAAACCGTTCCAGGCTTTCGATGATCAAAAAATTAAGGGGCCACCATACCGGCCCGCGCCAGTTGCTGTTACCGCCAAACATGCCGCTGTCGCTTTCCGCCGGTGTATAGGTTACTGTAAAATCCTTTTCTCCAATCGTAAACCTGAATGGTTTTTGTTCATATTCTTTAGACAGGGAACGCACTCCGTAATCGCTTAAAAAAGCATTGGGATCGAGCATTCTTTCAAGCAGTTTTTTGAGCCGGTGCCCACGCAGCAGGCTCAACAGCCGTTTTTGTCCCATACCCGGAATATCCCAATGCGATACCAGGTTGGCCAGCCTGGGCTTGTTATCCAATACCCATTTCATACGTGCTGCAAAAGCAGGCAGTTTATCCAGCATTGCATCTTCAAACACCTCTACCGCAAACATGGGCACCAGCCCCACCATACTCCGTAATTTAAGCGTAACAGTGGTGGCATTATCCACTTTAATGGAATCGTAAAAGAACTCGTCCTGATCATCCCATAAACCATAATCACCATTACCCATATTGTTGATGGCATCAGCAATATATAAAAAGTGCTCAAAAAATTTGGTGGCCATGCTTTCATATACTTTGTTATATAACGCCAGCTCTAACGCTATCCGCATCATATTTAATGCATACATGGCCATCCATCCCGTGGCATCGGCCTGCTCCAGGTAAGCACCGCCCGGCAAACGCTCATTCCTGTCGAACAGGCCAATATTATCCATCCCTAAAAAGCCGCCTTCAAAAATATTGTTACCGGCCTTATCCTTCCTGTTCACCCACCAGGTAAAATTTAATAGTAATTTCTGAAAAACCTCCTCCAGGAAATATACATCCGGTTTTCCCTGCTCTTTTTCATCAATTTTAAAAACCCTGAAGGTAGCCCACGCATACACCGGGGGATTGACACAATTAAAGTCCCACTCATAGGCTGGAAATTCACCGCTTGGGTGCATATACCATTCGCGTGTCATCAGCACTAACTGATTCTTGGCAAACTCAGGATCGGCAAGGCTTAAACTGATACAATGAAAAGCCAGGTCCCAACTGGCATACCAGGGATATTCCCATTTATCGGGCATGGAAATGATATCATGATTATTCAGATGACGCCATTCCATATTCCGGATATGCCACCTGCTGCCCGGTGGCGGAATTTGTGCCGGGTCGCCGGTCAGCCACCTGTCCACATTATAATGGTAAAATTGTTTGCTCCATAAAAGTCCCGCTATGGCCTGCCGGTGTATCAGTTTCGCGTCATCAGTTGCTATCCCTTTCTGAAGATGCTTATAAAAAGCATTCGCCTCATTGATCCGTTCTGTAAAAATCTTTTCAAAATCTTTAAACGGGTCATTCACGTTATCGTCACAAAGCCTTAGCTGTATAATAGCCGAAGCCTGCGCATCAATATCAAGATCAACGCAGAAAGCAGCTTTGGTACCGGTTTGCAGAGGATTAACCGCATCTTCATCACCTCTGATAATAAAAGTGTTGATACCGTCTTTGTAATACGGGTCTTTATTATCTACATGATATAAACGTTTATTATTGGTTTCGTTATCGCAAAACAAAAGTGTTGCTTCCTGGTTTATAAAGCAGCGGTTAACCTTTAAACTTTTATGTGAAATATCAATACTGCCATTATTGGCTTTTAGCTGAGGTTTATAGTCATCATATCCCCAATCCCAGGTATTCCTGAACCACAGGGTGGGCAGCAGTTTCAGGGATGCTTTTGTTTCGGCCCTGTTGAAAACAGATATCTTAATCAGAAGATCTTCTTTATCGGCCTTGGCATATTCAATAAAAATATCAAAATACTCATTATTATCAAATACCCCGGTATCGATCAATTCAAATTCAGGTTGCAACCTGCTTCGTTTGGCATTTTCCTGAACCAGCCGATCGTAAGGGAAAGGCTGCTGCGGGTATTTATACAGCATCTTCATGTAACTGTGGGTAGGCGTACTGTCTAAATAGTAAAAAAGCTCTTTTACATCTTCGCCATGATTCCCTTCCTCGTTAGATAATCCAAAAAAGCGTTCTTTTACAATGGCGTCTTTATAATTCCACAACGACAAAGCAAAACACAAAAACTGGTCTGCATCACTAATACCAGCAATCCCCTCCTCAGCCCACCGGTAGGCTTTGCTCTCCGCCATATTGTGTGTAGTATAATTCCAGGCGTCGCCATCAGCACTGTAATCTTCGCGCACATTCCCCCATTCCCTGTTGCTGACATAGGGTCCCCATTTTTTCCAGGTATTATCTGTCAGGCGTGATTGTTCTGCATTCATATAAAAGATTAATCTAAAATCAGCAGCAATGTGTCCCGTACACCTGGTATGCTAACGAATCATTTTCACAAATTCCTGTATCATTTGTATATCCTTGACCCCGGGAGCTGTTTCAAATTTACTGTTTATATCCAATGCAAAAACAGTATTGGCAGCGGTAAAAGCTTTTACCTGCTCTGTATCACCAGCTCCAATGCCACCGCTTAGAAAATAAGGCCTTGTAAAATGCTGACTTTCCAGAACCGACCAGTCGAACTTTTTACCGGTGCCGCCGTATGCCCCTGCTTTTGTATCAAATAAGAAATAATGAGCGTGGTGGTGCGGAGCCAGCAGATCGTTTAAATTTTCATTACCCTGCACCCTCAACACTTTGATTACATCTGCTTTACTTTTCAGCCTGTCATAAAATTGCGGGGGCTCATCGCCATGCAGCTGTACCATATCCAGCCCATATCTGTCCACAGCGTTTAAAATATTTTCTTCCGTTTCATTAACAAAAACCCCTACTTTTTTCAATCCTGTTAATACTTTTAAATCTGCCGGATTAATTTTATTACCAACGAACCTCGGCGATTTTTCATAAAAGATAAATCCCGCATAGTCTACGCCAATTGCTGTCAGTTGCGCTACCTGCGCCAGCGAGGTCATTCCGCAAACTTTTATTTTCGGGTTGTTCATTTGGCGGCCTTCAGTTCTTGAATAAAATTTGCAAAAGCTGCCGGTGTGTCCGCCTGCTTCATAAAATATTCACCTATTAAAAAACCTTTAAAACCATTTCGTTTAAACAGGATGATGTCTGCTACTTTATCAATTCCGCTCTCCGCAATCTTTATTTTATCAGCCGGTAATTTTTCCGCCATCCGGAGACTGCGGTCAATGTCCACATTAAAAGTTTTTAAATCGCGGTTATTGATGCCTACAATATTGGTAGCATCGCAAATATGCTCCAACTCTTCTTCAGCATGAAGTTCAAGTATCGTTTGTAAACCTAGGGAAGCTGCAAATGCTGCAAGATGTTTTACTTCCGCCGGCGTCAGGCAGGCTGCAATCAAAAGGATTACATCAGCGCCTATTGATTTGGCTTCCAGTATCTGGTACTCGTCTACAATAAAATCTTTACGAAGAACAGGAATATCATTTTTACGGGCCTGCAAAAGATCTTCATCCGATCCACCGAAAAAATGACTATCGGTCAGAACAGATAAACAAGCCGCGCCATATCTCGTATAGGCGGCAGTGATTTCATTTACATCTGCATTTTGTTTTATGAACCCTTTGGAAGGAGATTTTCTTTTAAATTCGGCAATAATACCGGAACTGCTTTCTTTCATTAAAGCATCTGCAAGCGAACGGGCGGGAATCGTAAAACCAGGCCGCGCTTCCAAATCTTTTAAAGAAGTAGCCGCCTTTCGCTCTGCAACTTCTCCCTTTTTATGCTCAACAATTGTATCTAAAATATTCATAACCCTCACCTAATGAAACTGTCTTCAAAAAGACTGAAAATTAATTTTGTCACAAACCTTCCTGCGGTTGGCAGAGGCGCAAAGGTACTAAGATATAAAAGGAAAAACTTTGTGCCTTCGTGTCTTCGTGGCAAATTACAGCCTCCATTTTATTGTAAAGAAATTAATTTTTGTAAGCAGGCATTTGCTTTTCCTGAGCGCAGGCTTTCTTTTGCCGCGTTAAAAGCATCCTCATAGCTTTTAAAAGCGCCTGTTACCTGCAAAGCAACTGCTGCATTAGCTAACACTACGGCCTCCTGCTCAGGGGTACCGTTACCCTGGATGATAGTTTTAAAGATATGTGCGGCTTCGTCTATGGTATTACCACCCAAAATGGCTTCAGGCTTTACTTCCAGCCCGGCAAGCTGAATGGCCGATAAAACTTTTTCGCCTTCTGCAGTGAATAATTTACTGTCGCCGGTAAGCGAAATCTCATCGTATCCGTCCAGTCCATGTACAATGGCAAATTGTTTGGACTCCTGCTGCAACAGGTAATTATACAGCCTGGCCATTTCAAGGTTATATACGCCTATAATACTAAATGCTGGAAATGCCGGGTTTACCAGTGGGCCCAGCATATTAAAAAATGTGCGCATGCCCAGGTTTTTCCGAATGGCCCCAACATTTTTTAAAGCAGGATGAAATAAAGGCGCATGTAAAAAGCAGATATTCGCTTCCTCCAATTCCCGGCGCAAGGCTTCATTATCATTTTTAAATTTATACCCCAGCGACTCTATAACGTTTGAGGCTCCGCTAATAGCGGAAGCCCCGTAATTTCCATGCTTGCTTACCTTGTATCCTGCGCCGGCTACAATAAAGCAGGCCAATGTGGAAATGTTAAAAGTATTTTTGCCATCACCACCGGTGCCTACAATATCCACAGTATCCAGTCCGCTGAAATCCATACGCATACAAAGTTCCAGCAGTGCATCCTGAAATCCCTGCAATTCCTGCAATGCAATACTGCGCATCAGAAAGACCGTCATAAATGCCGTTACCTCATGTTCATTATACACTCCTTTCCCAATATTTACCAGCACTTCTTTTGCTGCTGCTCTGTCAAGCGTTTTGTGTTCAAATAGATGGCTTAATATTTTTTTCATTTGCTTTTTAATTTTAAAGTTGGTCAGACCGGGACGGTCAGACCAGGAGCTACTCACTCAACCAATTCCTCAATATCAATTCGCCTTGTGGCGTTAATACACTCTCCGGGTGGAACTGCACCCCGCGAACATCATAAGTTCTGTGGCGCAATGCCATGATCATATCATTATCATCGGTTGCTGTTATTTCAAGCTCCTGAGGAAAGCTATCTTTATCAACCACCCATGAATGATAGCGGCCTACTTCAATATGCTTTGGCAAACCGGCAAAGAGCTTTTCATCTTCTTTAACTATAGTACAATCAGTAGCGACACCATGATATACTTTTGACAGATTGGTGAGCTTGCCGCCAAAGGCCTCGCCAATAGCCTGTTGTCCCAGGCATACTCCTAATATGGATTTTGCAGGGGCATATTCCCTGATCAGCGGCAGCAACAGTCCTGCTTCGTCAGGTATACCCGGCCCGGGCGATAAAATAATTTTATCATAACCATTCACCTGCTCCAGGGGTATCTGGTCATTACGATATACATCCACTTTCTGATGTAATATCTTTTCTACCAGGTGAACGAGATTATAAGTAAAGGAATCGTAGTTATCAAAAACAAGAAGCTTCATATTAGAATGTAAAATATAGAATATTAAATATAGAATGATAAATTTTAGTTCGCCAATGAATCGTAGATGAACTATAAGCTATGAACAAATCCTCTGCGCTGCCTCAATGGCCTTTTTAAGTGCACCCAGCTTATTGTTTACTTCCTGCAGTTCGTTTTCCGGTACACTTGCTGCCACTATGCCGGCGCCTGCCTGGTAATACAAAACGTTGTTCCTGCTTAAAAATGACCGGATCATTATTGCCTGGTTGCAACTTCCATCAAAGCCCATGAAACCTACAGCACCTGCATAATAACTGCGGGACGTAGGTTCCAGCTCACTGATCAGCTGCATGGCTTTAATTTTTGGAGCGCCGCTCAAAGTGCCTGCCGGAAATGTTTTTGCAAACAGTTCAAAAGAATTAGTGGTATCCTTTACTTCCCCGGTGACCTCGCTAACCAAATGAATAACGTGCGAGTAAAAATGCGTTTCCCGGAAATGAACCACATTTACATTCGTACAACCACGGCTTAAATCATTACGGGCCAGGTCTACCAGCATTACATGCTCTGCATTTTCTTTCGGATCATTTTCCAGTCTTATAGTTTCGGCTTCATCAACCTTATCATCTCCCGTACGTTTTACGGTACCTGCAATAGGATGCACTATCGCTTTACCGTTTTTTATGATCAGCTGCGACTCCGGTGATGAGCCCATTAATTTATAATCGCCATAATCAAAGAAAAAGAGATAAGGCGAGGGATTGATATTGCGCAATGAACGGTACACGTTAAATTCATCGCCGATAAAAGATTGCTGAAACCTGCGGCTGGGTACTATTTGAAATACATCGCCCCGATAGCAGTGGGCTATACATTTTTTTACGATCTCCATATAATCGTTATCAGACATATTGGAGGTTTCGCTGCCAACGGCTTTAAACGGATAAACCGGAACGTCTCTACCCCGGATTAAAGAAAATACCAGGTCCCTTTCGCTATTAATTCCTGCTATCTCATTTTCGCAAACAAATAGCTCATCTTTAAAATGATTGATTGCTATTACATACTGGTACAACCTGTACCGCATCAGCGGAATAGCATCTTCCTCACTCTTAAATGAAGCGCCGGGTATAGTATCAAAAAACTTTACAGCATTATAGGCAGTATAACCATAGAGCCCCTGGGCAAAAGATTCAACTTTAGTTCCTGTATGTTCCACTTCAAAAGATTGCATAAACTCATTCAGCAATACCGAGATGTGCCTGCTGTTATCCAGTACCGTGTGTTCGGCCGTTTTACCCGGAAGTTTAAATTCAATATTTGTTCCGTCCGTAATTTCTATTCCGGCAATAGCATTTACCCCAATAAACGACCAACTGTTTTCGGCGGCATGATTATCTGTGCTTTCCAGCAGTATAGTGTCCCTGAACCGGTCGCGTAAACGGAGATATATACCAACCGGCGTATATATATCCGCCAGCATGGTGGTGATGCTTGTTTTAATTTTAGTTGTTTTCATTTTATCCAAACTATGCGGTTTCTAAAAATAAATAACCCCGGTTGCCCCCGGGGTTATTCTTGTATATCATTCATCATTTTCAGATGTGCGGCATTACAATACCCCTGAAGAGTTTGTATGCCACCACCAAAAAAGATTTGCCTGCCTGTTCATACAGGCAAATATAAAAGGGAAATAAATGGAAAGCAAATTTATTTTTATAAATTACCCGATATTAAAATCGTTTGAGGGTTTATAGGTCCTGTTATAAATAAACAGGCAGGATCCGTTCTTAATGGCCTGAATAATTGGTTTAGTCAATTCCTGCGGTACAGCCGGACAACCAAGACTACGACCGATATACCCCTGCTCGTTGGCAAGAGATTGATTAACGTACCAGGCGCCATGCACTACTATGGCACGACGCATGGCATTACTGTTAAACTTCGTTTCAATGCCTTTTAGCTTGAGCGAATATCCCTTGCTGCCAAAATAAGTCTCATCGGTAATATAAAAACCCAGGCTGCTTTTATTGGAAGAATTGGTATTGCTGAATGATTCTGCCATCTCCTTGCCTGTGTTTTTACCGTGAGCCACTAAGGTATTAAACAGTACCTTGTAATTTTTTATATCCAGCACATACATTCTTTTTTTATAGCTTGGCTGGTCGAAATCAATGATCGTGAGAATAGAATCATTTTTCAAAACGCCTTTTTTATCTAACGCTTCAAAACCATCAATAGCATATTCAAATGCATTATGCGAAAGTCCCTGTGAATCTAACTTAAGACTATCGTAAACAAACTCAGCAGCGCTTAGGACTGTGTGTTTGGCAATATTTTTTGCTCTATATGAATTATCGGGGGATTCGGCCTGTATTTTGTTTATTGTCCATGACATAAACACTGCTGATAAACCACACAAGATAAGTAGCGGCAAATATTTTTTTAGTCGCATGCTTAATAACTCCTGAATTATTTTTAAGTTTAAGAACGATAAAATATAAAATAAAGCTTTCTTAAAGCAGTTGCAGATCGGTAAAGAGTAATTAGATAGAACGTCTTTTAAAAGGATATATTGTCGAAACTACTTTTCTATAAGAAAACTTTAACAAATTGCAATATTTTCATTTTAAATAGAAATCGTTTTGCCTGCATTTTTTTTTGTTGTTCCTTTGTGGCTATGGCAATAGAAGTAGGAATAATAATGGGAAGTGACAGCGATCTGAATATTATGCAGGCTGCCGCCGATATATTGAAAGAATTAGGCGTTGAATACGAACTAACGGTTGTTTCTGCGCACCGCACTCCATTGCGGATGGTTGAATATGCTCAAACAGCAAAACAACGCGGACTGAAAGTCATTATTGCCGGGGCCGGTGGCGCTGCGCACTTGCCCGGCATGGTAGCATCCCTCACGGCCTTACCGGTCATTGGAGTACCGGTAAAATCGAGCAATTCCATTGATGGATGGGATAGTGTACTTTCCATTTTACAAATGCCCAACGGTGTACCCGTGGCAACAGTTGCCCTGAACGCCGCAAAAAATGCAGGCATTCTGGCTGCGCAAATAATCGGGGCAGCTGATGAAATTATTGGGGAAAATATAGAAACGTATAAAACGAACCTGAACAAAGAAGTACTGGCAAAAGTTGAACATTTAAAGAATAAAGGCTATCAAAATTCGTTTGATTAAGGCACTTCGCTGAATACAACAAAATATTGTTCGAGCGCATAAGAATGACTGTATAGATGCTCCAGCAGTTGCCCTCCCCAGCGGGCATAAAATGGAACTATATTATCTATACGTTCCTGCAGGTTATGAAAAGGGAAAAGCTGCCGTTTTATTTTTTCAATTTGCTGCATCGCGGTTTGATGGTTGCGTTTTTCGGCCCGTAAAAATTTTTTGCCAAGTTCAGCAATCTTTTTCCCAGCCTGCTTTTTAAGCGATGCTACATGATCGGTCAAAGTACCATCAATGTTCCGGGCCTGTGTGGTCAGCGTTTCATATATCCGGGTCATTTCTTTCAGCGTTTGATCAACAGTAATATTGTTCCCGGAATGGCTGCCGATCCATTTGTCCTGTAAGGTTTTTAATGGCAAAAAAATATCCTTTACAGTATAACCCAGTTTTTTTATACGTTGGGTTTGCTGCCGGTTGATCAGCAAAAAAGAATTGCGTAATACCAGCATAGGGTATGGCACTGCATAATGATCAAATATATTTTTCAGCTCCAGCCAATAAGCCAGCTCCCCCCCTCCCCCAATAAAAATAATGTTGGGAAGTATCATTTCCTGGAACAAACCGCGCAGGATGACATTAGGGCTAAACCGCTCCGGATGTACCTCAAGTTCGCCCAGCAATTGTTCTTTTGTAAAAATGATCTCTGTATCTGCAACCTTCCAGCAATCGCCCGCCCGCTCAATCCTGGAACGGATATGATCATCCAGGTAAAAAAGATTAATATCCCTGCCACGGGCCTGTGGTTTGTACCCGTTAGCCACGAGATGTTCAGCAGTTTCCGCTACAATTGCAGAAGACCTTTGATGAAATAACTCCTCCCTGAAAATATCAGCTGCAGCAGCTTTTAATCTGGAATGATCCGGTATTAACACAATTAAACCATATTTTCCAAAAATATGATTAACGAAGTCCAAAGTTGCATTCTGAATGGTAGTACCCTTCCTGTAAAATTGCCTGAGCGCACCCGTTATTTCTTCACCATAAGGCAAAATATTCACTTCACCGGTCATTCTTGAAATGAGTTGCAATAATGCTTCGTCCACCACCATCCTCCCTACTGCCCCGGTTTGCTTTGTAGCCCATTCCAGTTTTTCATTGTCCAAAAAAACATGTCCCAGCTCATCAATATCAGCATCTTCGCTTCCCATATAATAAACGGGTACAAAATCGTATTGCGAAAATTTCTGTTTACAATGTTCGGACAATTTTATTGCATGAAGTATTTTATAAATAAAATAGAGCGGCCCCGTAAATATATTCGGCTGATGCGCAGTAG
Source organism: Niabella sp. (assembly GCA_047606125.1). Lineage (GTDB taxonomy): Bacteria > Bacteroidota > Bacteroidia > Chitinophagales > Chitinophagaceae > Niabella. Next base: position 48,103 of record JASGEW010000095.1, read on the forward strand.
TAATGGTAAAGGTAGTCGGGGCTTTTAATAACTCAATATTATTTTTAACTGCCTGGTGCGGCTCAACCTGTTCGTATTGCCCGGTAAGCGCCTCAAAAAGCAGTATCCTATCAGTGTTATATCTGCATCGGCTTTCGATAACCTTATGCAGTTCCTCATCAACAGGAACATATTTGTAGAAAGGTTTTAACGCTTCCGCTCCTTCCAGGTAATCCAACACAATGTCTGAATAATAGCCTGTTTCCGCATAAGAAATGTTATTTGCTTCAAACTTCATAGCATCATTGCTTACAAATGAAAATACAATAACATTTTTATTTGGAAATAGTTTTTTATAAAACAGCATCCCTTAAAAATAATCGCCGGCTAATTGCCGGCGATTATTTTAGAGTTCTTTGATTTTTATATTCCTGAACCAAACGTTATTTCCATGATCCTGCAAGCCGATGTGACCGGTTCTGTAAGTACCAAAATCCGGTGCATTTTTAAACTTGCTGTTTGCTATCATATTCCTCCAGTTATCATCCCAGAGTGTGGTACTGATTACATGCACATCATTAAGATATACATCCAGCTTACCATTTTGGCTGCGTACCAGGTAATGGTTCCATTCCAGCGGAGGATGCTCGGCATGAGACTGAGCGGGCATCAGGTCGTACAGATCACCCGCCTGGTGCTTGAAAATCCTGCCGTCAGGATGGCCTTCATTATCCACTATCTGGATTTCGGGCCCTGTGCCCCACATCCAGTTATATTTATTTTTATCTTCATGGATATAAAAGCAAATGCCGCTGTTGCCAGCTTTATCTATCTTCCAGTCAATCTGTAACTCAAAATTGCTGTATTCTTTATCGGTGATGATATCGCCGCCACTTTTTGATTCGCCATCTTTATTATTGTCTACGTATAATTCTCCGTTGGCTACTTTCCATGCTGTACCGATGGTTTTTGAACCATAAGTATGCCAGCCATCAGTTGAAGTGCCATCAAATAACAATTGCCAGCCTGCTGCTTTTTCCTGAGAGGTCAATACATTTAACGCTGCGGGTGCAGGAGCTGCCGGTTCCGGTTTTTCAGGTGCAGGGGTTTCCTTTGCAGCAGGCGGCTCCGATTGGGGCGCCGAGGTCGGCGGTGTATTCCTGTATACCCGTGGCGCACAGGAGTAAACAGATATGGCTAAAAATGCCAGGACGATTACTGATATCTTTTTCATTTTTCTTGGATAAAACAATTTTTAAATAAAAAGCTTGCAAAATCGTTTGAGCAAACGAGCCGCTGAATAAATTATTTATTCAGCAATAAAATATATTGTACCATTTCTTTTGCCTCATCTTTAGTTACATTAGGATGTGGGGTCATCATTACTTCGCCCCAAACACCGGCCCCCCCGTCAATTACTTTCTGAGCCAGCTTATCAATAGTAGCTTCATCAGCGCCGGCATATTTTTTAGCAACCTCCCTGTAAGCAGGGCCGGTCAGCTTTTCATCAATTTTATGACAGGTAGGACATTGATATTTTCCTGTAAGCTCAAGCCCTTTCTGATAAACCGGGTTAGAAGATAAACTGTTGTCGTCGGCTTTTGCCGTTGTTTCAGAACTGGCGCCTTCTGTTGAAGTTTTTTCACCTTCGGTATCGCCACCACCACCACAGGCTGCTATAAAAAAAGACAGAACAGATAAAGAGAGTATTATTTTCTTCATATAAAAATTTTATCAGCTAAAGTAAAACTTATTCTTTAAGGCCCAATACTTTTTTGTTAAAATCAGGATTCTTGTCAGTAGCAGCAAAGTCATCAAAAGCGCGGTCGGTAACTCTTATAATATGATCTTTTACAAAAGCGGCGCCCTCCCTTGCCCCGTCTTCGGGATGTTTCAGACAGCACTCCCATTCCACCACAGCCCATCCTTTATAATCGTATGCTGCCAGCTTTGAAAAGATCCTTTTAAAATCAACCTGCCCGTCACCCGGGCTTCTGTACCTGCCTGCCCGGTTCAGCCAGTTCTGATAGCCGCCGAACGTGCCCTGCTTTCCGGTGGGATTGAACTCAGCATCCTTTACATGAAAGGCCCTGATGCGTTCATGATAAAAATCTATGTACCGGATATAATCGAGCTGCTGTAGCACAAAATGCGAAGGATCATATAACAGGCATGCCCGCGAATGATTATTGACTTTTTCAAGAAACATTTCGTAAGTCTCGCCGTCAAAAAGATCTTCCCCGGGATGAATTTCATAACATACATCTACTCCACATTCATCGAAATAATTCAGTATGGGCGTCCATCGTTTGGCCAGCTCTGTAAAACCTTCGTCTACCAAACCCGGCGGACGCTGCGGCCATGGATGAAAAGTATGCCAAAGCAGAGAGCCGCTGAAAGTGGCATGCGCATTCAGGCCAAGATTTTGAGAAGCCTTTGCCGCATATTTCAATTGTTGCACAGCCCACTCTGTCCTTGCTCTTGAATTACCTCTCAGCTCAGCAGGTGCAAAACCATCAAAGAGCTCATCATAAGCCGGATGAACGGCAATTAACTGTCCCTGTAAATGGGTGGACAGTTCTGATATCTTCAAACCTGTGGATTCAACAATGCCCGCTATCTCATCTGCATAATCTTTACTTTCGGCGGCCCTTTCCAGGTCAAATATCTTCGGGTCACTGGTAGGTAGCTGAACGCCCACATATCCTTTATCTGCAGCCCACAGGCAAATAGATTCAAGGTCGTTAAACGGAGGTTGGTTATTTAGAAATTGGGCAAGAAAAATACCAGGGCCTTTTAAAGTTGTCATGCAATGCGTTTTTATTTAAAGATAAATCTATAAAAATTATTTTAATAATAAAGGCAGTTTTAACATTTCGGGAATACTAAATTACACAACCTGTCCTTTTAACAAATCTTCAAACACATCCCGTTTACGGACCAGGCGCGGCTGGCCGTCTTCTACCAATACTTCTGCCGGTTTAAACCGGGAGTTATAATTGGAAGACATTTCAAAGCCATAAGCGCCTGCGTTATAAAATACAAGCAGGTCGCCCTCCCTGACTTCGGGCAAAGGCCGGTCCCATGCAAAAGTGTCTGTTTCGCAGATATGACCGACTATCGTATAGTTCTTTATTTCTCCGTTGGGGTTTGAAATATTTTGAATACGATGATACGCATCGTAAAACATCGGGCGGATCAAATGGTTAAAGCCCGTATTAATACCTGCAAATGTTGTAGCTGATGTTTCTTTCAATACATTCACTTTTGTAATAAAATAACCACTCTCACTTACAAGAAATTTGCCCGGTTCGAACCAGATCTCAAGATGCTTTGTTAACTCGTTGTTTTCAAAAGTATGCAATACTTTTTGGGCCAGGTCGTCAATATTTATAAACGGATCGTCTTCTTTATAAGCCACTTTAAAACCACCTCCCAGATCAATTGACTTCAATTGGGGAAAGTGGGGGATAATATCAAACAATACTTCAATTCCTTTTATAAAAACATCCGCATCTTTAATATCACTGCCGGTATGTATGTGCAGATTGGTAATAGCGATGTTATATTTTGTCACCACTTCTTTCAGCTGATCCAACTGGTCAACCGGTATCCCGAATTTACTCTTTTCATGACCTGTCGAGATCTTCAGATTCCCACCTGCCATGATATTGGGCCGGAGCCGCACCCCTGCAGGATATGTATTCCCGAACTTTTCACCAAATTTTTCAAGATTTGAAAGACTGTCAATATTGATAATGACGCCTAAAGACTGCGCTTCCGCAATTTCATCAAAACCGATGCTATTACTGGTGTACAAAACATTCTTTGGCTCAAAACCCGCATATAAAGCAAGTTTTACTTCATTAATGGAACTGCAGTCAACATTACAGCCTGTTGCTTTAATGACCTTTAAAATATTTATATTGGTCAATGCCTTACAGGCATAAAAAAATCGTACTTTATCACTTTTAAATGCAGTTGCAAGCCTTTTATACTGGTCTTTAATTTTATCGGCATCATACACATATAAGGGTGTATCGTATTCGTTTGCTATTTGCAAAAGCTGTTCGCCGCTTAGTTCTTTTACCATATTTATTTCAGATATAAAAAAAGCAGTAAAATTACTGCCTTAAGTTTGAGTTTAATAACTATTTTCTGTAATCAGTAATCCGGTTCGTTATCATTTTGTTCTTCCCGCTTCTCATTTTCTTCCTCTTCAATTCCTCCCGGGTTTTCTTCTGTTACCTGCTTCTTTTCATCATCAAAAGGAATGATCTCTCCTTCCTCAGGCATATCCATATCGCCGGTGTCATCAATATCTTCTTCCAGTTCCTGATCAACCAACAGCTCTTCTTCAGCCGGTTCCTCTACGGTTGCCGCAGGTATTTCTGTAGATACCGTATTATTTTCGATCAGTTCCCCGCTTTCTGACACTAATAGCGGGTTATCATCGTCACCAATCTCACCTTCACCATTTACAACAGTAGGTGCTACCATCTGTTCAGCCAACACCTCTTTTATCTTCGGTAATTCATCCGCGGTATTAATACCAAAATAATCCATAAAAGATTTGGAAGTTGCATAAACAAGCGGATGACCCGGAAGTTTTTCGTTACGGCCACTGATAATGATCAGTTCTTTTTCCAGCAATTTTTGTATAGCATAATCTGCACTTACGCCGCGTATTGCTTCTACCTCGCCCTTTGTTACAGGCTGTTTATAGGCAATAATAGCAAGCGTTTCAAGCGCTGCGGGGGAAAGACGTTTCATAAATTTATCGCCATTCAGTTGGGCGATCGTTTTATGATATTCCCTTTTGGTTAAAAACTGCCAGCCACCGCCGCTTTGTATTACCTCGAACGGGTAGAATTCCGAAGTGTATTTTTCCTTTACTCCATCCATAGCTGCCTCTACCTGGTCAAGTGTAATTTTATCTTCCATAAAACCAAAAGCATTATTCAGCAGATCCGTGATCTCTAAAGCCGGTAATGGCTTTTCGCTTGCAAAAATCAATGCTTCAATATGTGGAATCAATTCAGCTATTTCCATGAAGAAACTTAAGATTTGAAATTTGAAATTTGAGATCCAACTGGAAATCTCAAACTTCAAATCAGAAATTAAAACTAACCCTGTAGTGCCGCCGCGCCGCTTACGATTTCTGTAAGCTCGGTGGTAATAGCCGCCTGTCTTGCACGGTTGTACGACAGCTTAAGATTGCGCAACATTTCGTTAGCGTTTTCACTTGCCTTGTCCATTGAGGTCATGCGGGCGCCATGCTCAGAAGCATGCGAATCCAGCACCGCTTTATAAAGCTGTGTATTTAAAATTTTAGGCATCAGCTCGGCAATCAATTCCGCTTTGTTCGGATCAAAAATAAAATCAGCCTTTGTAGTACCTGCTTTCTTTTCTACTTTAGGGATAGGTAAAAACTGTTCAGCAGTAAATACCTGTGTTGCCGCATTCCTGAACTGGCTGTACACAATTTCAATGGCATCAAACTGTTTTTCCTCGTAAGCCTTCATGGCGGCCTGCGAAATTTTATGCACATTATCAAAGCTAAGGTTTAAAAAAATGTCCTTATACTCGTCATTTGTGTTATAACCCAGCTTGGTCAATGCTTCATAACCTTTTTTACCCAGGTTCCAGATAGCTACATTGCCTTTATCTGCCTGTTGCGAATATTTATTTTTAATTAAATTACGGGCAGTTTTTACCACGTTTGAGTTAAACGCTCCTGCCAGGCCGCGATCGCTTGTAATAACAATCACCAATACTTTTTCAACCGGCCTTTCCTCGGCCAACGCCATTGCAATATCCCCATCGCTGTTAGATACAATGTTGCTCAACACGTCCTGCAGCTTTTGAGCGTAAGGACGCATCTGCACTATTGCATCCTGCGCACGACGAAACTTGGCTGCACTTACCATTTTCATTGCTTTGGTAATCTGCTGCATACTCTGTACCGAACTTATACGATTGCGTACTTCTTTTAACTGACCTGCCATTCTTTAGATCCTTTGGTTTTCCGGGCGCAAAAGTACGTGCAAAACAGCAATTTTCAATAGATAAATAAAATATGTGGAAAATAGCTTTTTTGAGGGCGAGCAGACTGCAAAAACCAGCGATTTTGCCACGCTCGCTTGTACAACGGTGCATAGGGCGACAAAAACTGCCTGCATCCGGATTTTTTGAGGAGAACTCCCGTTTCAATCCCGAAAATCACTCAGATCATGGTTCAGACAAGCCTTCTTCTCATGGCAATCAGCGTACCCGTTACCAAAAAGATAACGCCCCCCCAAACTAAATTGATATAAGGAAATTTATACGCTTTTAAAGTAACATACTCCAGTATGTCGTTCGTTTCTTTTACCCCGATGGTAATACTATTAGCCCGGGCATCATCCAGTCGCAAAACCAATCCCTGCGACATGACCGTATCCATATTTTGAAACAAAAGATTATCCCTATTTTTTACAAGCAACAAATCAGAAGAGTAAGAAGGGCCGTTCAGCTCCTGCACTTTTATGGAAGCGGTATATCCTGTATCCGATTTTGAAAAGCCCCCTACAGGCAAATTATCCTTCGCAGCCAGCTTTTCCACGGTAATGTATCCCTTGCTGTAGAAAATAGTATCCGAAACAGCTATAACATGGGGCTGAAAACTGGCCGTATCGCTTTTGCCGTCAGGTTTATAAAAAGAAGATACATAAGTAAACACATCATGGTTCCAGTAATGTTTGCTGGATGGATTGGCCATCAATCCCTCATTACCTTTATAATTAACAAATGCGTCGGGCAACAGGGTAAATTCTTCGTTATTCTTTTTAGATTTAAAATGAACTTTGAAATAAGTTTGTTCTTTTTTCGGATGTGCCGAATCGCCTGTATAGGTTACCATGTAATCGTTCATCTGCATCGGTACGCCTTTTACCAAAGTAAGGTTCTCCCCTGTTTTTTCTTTGCTGTCTTTACCAAAAGGAACAGGGATACCGCTGGTATTCCAGGAAAGGATCTCTTTTTTAGATGAAGATAAGATCATGCCCACCAGCATCAGCCCAAACCCGAAATGAGCAACAGATCCGCCGCTGTTCTTTAACTTACCTTTCAACCCAACCCATATATAAGCGGCATTGGCAATGGTTGCATATACCGTTGCCACTAAAGCTATCCAGATATTGATCAGAAAGCCCATGCCATGTATATCATAATTAATCCTGATAACAGCAAGAATAAAAGTGGCCACAGCAGCGCTAATAATAGTAGGTAATAATATTTTTTTAAGGAAGAACTTTGAATCTGTGCTTTTATATTTCAGGTATTGTGTAACAGCTGTTAACATTCCGATCACAAAAGCGATCAGTACCTGTATCTTATTATAATTAAATTCATCGTTTTCTCCCGGTGCCTTATTAAGGTTGAACAATTTATTAAATACTGGCAATGAGGTTTGAAAAATAATGATCATAGCAGCCAGGAAGAACACGAGGGAGCCGATAAACATCCAGAACTCTCTTGAAGAAGCGCTTTCTTCTTTTTGAGTAGCAGGCACCTGCCTGTTCATTAACACAATAAAAGTTACGATGCCTGCCAGAATAACATACAGCGGAAACCCGGGAATTTTTTCAGCCAGGAAATAAGTTGCCAGCGACAATATAAAAGTAATACCAGCAATGATCCCTTTTTGTTTACCGGTAGCTGCGGCAAAAAACGGCGCCAGCCATACAAACACGATCAAAAAGAGGAACAATTGCCCATTCATCCCGATATCTGCAAAAGCATGTACAGAAGAATCGCCCAGCACACCGCTTTTTGTAAGAAAAGTTGAATATACAATGAATATGAAAGACAGCGCCAGGAAGAAGAAAGAAGCGCGCAGCGAATACCCGCTATGTTTATAAATCAACAAAGTATGCAGCCCCGATACCATGATCATCCAGGGTACCAGCGATGCGTTTTCCACCGGGTCCCAGGCCCAGTAGCCTCCAAAATTCAGAGATTCATAAGCCCATTTGGCACCCATCATAATACCCAATCCCAGGATAGCTACCGAAAACAAGGTCCACGGAATAGCCCGGTTTACCCAGCTCTTAATATCTTTTGTCCATAAACCTGCCATCGCAAAAGCAAAAGGAATTAAGGTAGATGCAAAACCTAAAAACAATATAGGCGGGTGAATAACCATCCAGTAGTTCTGCAATAACGGATTCAGATCGTTACCGTCCCTGACCATGCTGAGATAATCCGGTCTGATGGGCTGCGAAGGGTCGAAATTCAAATGCATGGCCGGAGCCTGGTCCAGTACACCGGATTCCCTTAATAAAATAAACGGGTTAGAGCCGATCTTTACACCAAACACATAAATGCCCGCAATCATAGTAGCAAGAAAAAACTGGGCAAAACTTACGATCGACATAACAGGAGCTTCCCACCCGTGTTTTTCCCTCTTAATAACAATCAGCCCCAGCACACAATGCCAGAAAGTCCATAATAAGGTACTTCCTTCCTGTCCTTCCCAAAAAGCGCTCATCATATATTTAAACTCCAGCGAAAGGCTGGTATGCTGCCAGGCATATTTATACTCAAAAAGATGATGATACAGGATATGCAGCAGCGCCGCAAATATGGCAAATACAGCAAATACTTCTATGAAAAAAGAGAGGCGCGCCAACTTAAGCCATGCCTGCTTTTCACCGGGTGAGGCATAAACAGTTTTAAAATATGCAAAAGAAGCTGTAAGCGAAGCAACCAGCGAAACCAAAATAAAAAAATGCCCGATCTGTCCCGGCAAAAGATGCTCGCCAATATAATCCATAAATTGTTACTGTTTTGCTGTGGAAGCTACTGTATTAGTGCTGTTATAACTTGTCTTAATATTACCAGGATGTTTGGCAGGATCCTGGTCTTTATATTTACTGGGACATTTGGTCTGGATGTTCTGGCAGATAAATTTACCATCTATGTATTTTCCTTTCAGCACCAGACGTTCACTTAGTTCAAAATTTTCGGGTTTGGGACTATGATAAATCACATACACTTTAGCGCCCATACTGTCAATTGCCGTAAAACCCAGGTAATTAGGATTTTTTATAGCGTCATATTCCATGGGCTCGCTCTTATCCCACCGGGCCATAAGGTGTACAAATTTCCCCGGCTTTGCCTTGGCTGTGGCTACGGTGTCATAAGTAGTGGTGGTTTGTAAAAAACTAACCAGCACAGCAATGGCTACCGCGGTTAAAACCAGTAAAACAATATGTATCTTCTTCATTTACCTGCTGAAAATTTTTGCAAAATTAAGACAAATCCCCCTGTTTTTTACAGTAACAACGGTTTAGAAGTTTTGTTGCCTAAAACAGAAAAAAATCATGGAAATGTCATTTTTTGTACCCCACACCCATAATTTCTTTCAAAATTATTGTATTTACCAGATCGCGCCCGCCCAAATAAATTCATCAAATGTTACAGGCGGTTGATGGCAGCCAACCAATAGCCGCTTTTTTATTTGCAACGCGGCTGCTCTTTGTGAGAGTGTGCCCAGGTCGTGCGTAGCAGGAGTTTCCTTCGCCTCAATTGCCGTTTCACCGTTAAAAATAAAATCTATTTCCTGCCCGGTTTTTTTCTGGTAGTACTGTAGATCACCCAAAGATTTCAGTTGCGCAGCCACTGCATTCTCAAATACCTGCCCGCTGGAAAGTTGATTTCCAGCCAAAACATTTAATATCCCGGTATCACTGAAATACAACTTTTTCTGCTGGGATATTTCCCTGTCTATATTTTTAGTGAAAGGTGAAAGCTGGTAAACCAGGTAAGTTTGCTCTAATAATTGTATATATGAAGCCACTTTTTGCCGGTTCAGGCCTGATATATTGCTTATTTTGGAATAGTCTGTTTTATTGCCGCTACGCGCAGCAAGAAGTTTGACCAGTTTATATAACTCTTCGCCGGCCGCATAATCCGACAATAGTTTTACATCCAGCTCGATATAAGAATTTATAATATCATGCAGCAGGTCTTTTTTATCTGATACTCTTTTCTGCAATACCACTTCTGGAAAACCACCATAATCAATATATTCTTTATATAACCCGTTTACCCTTTTATACCAGGGGGCTTTGAAGGGCTGCCATTGATAACGTGCAAAGGCTGACGCCCATTGCTTTTTAAACACGAGAAATTCTTTAAAGCTAAGCGGGTATAATTCAAATATTTTCTTCCGGCCAGCCAGGCTTTCAGAAAATGTATTTTTCATGTAATAAGAACTGGAACCGGTTACTATGAATTTTACACCGTAAGTATCATATAAATATTTAATCAGGCTCGGCAGATTTTCCACTAACTGAATTTCGTCCAATGCAATAAGACTGGGTTTGTCAAACACAATGCCCAATAACTCTAACTCCTCTTTTATTTCTTCATAATTAGATCTGTTTAATAAAGTCCTCACTTCAATACGCTCGCAATCTAAATATAGCTTTGTTTTCTGAGGTGCTTTAGTAAACAAATGTTTTACGGCAGTGCTTTTGCCCACACGCCTCATACCTGTAATTACTGTAACCTGCCGCTTAACTAAATGTGTTTCCAGTGTGCTATAAATATCCCTGCCAAACATATTTCTGATTTAATTATTACAAAAATAGTAATACTTTTTGATTTAAAATATATCAATTAGTAATACATTTTGATTTAAAATATATCAAAAATTTATACTTACTTCTTTGCGGCAAAGATGAACGAACAAAATATACACTAACAAGTGTTAGTTATTTAAAAATAATCCGTTACTTCGTATAATACAAAGTTTATAAACGCGATTCCCTTGTACAGTATTCAATCAAATATTGATGTTCAATCTGCTGATTTTCTCACTTCAAAAGAAAGCTACCGGCTGCTGTTGCAACAATGGCGGAGGCGGATGGATGAAGTTATCAATCCGCAGGATAATGCAGCGATCCTTAAACATCAGCAACGTGGAAAATTATTGGCCCGGCAACGTATCGATCAGCTGACAGATCCTGGCACACCGTTTCTGGAACTATCGGTATTAGCGGCATATAGCATGTACGAAAACCAGTTTCCATCGGCCGGTATAATAACGGGAATAGGCATCGTTCATGGCCGGGAGGTAATGATAATTGCCAACGATGCTACGGTTAAAGGGGGCACTTATATGCAATACACGATCAAAAAGCATGTACGCGCCCAGGAAATAGCTATGGAAAATCATTTACCCTGTATATACATGGTAGATTCAGGTGGTGCTTTCCTTCCCGAACAGGATAAGGTGTTCCCGGATCGCTATGATTTTGGCAGGTTCTTTTTCAACCAGTCCCGGATGTCGGCAATGGGTATTGCACAGATCGCCATCGTAATGGGCTCCTGCACAGCCGGAGGCGCTTATGTTCCTGCCATGTGCGACGAAACAATTATTGTACGCAACCAGGGCACCATTTTTATTGGCGGCCCACCCCTGGTGAAAGCAGCCACTGGCGAAGAAGTTACAGCTGAGGAATTAGGTGGTGCCGAGGTACACACTTCTATTTCCGGTGTTGCCGATCATATTGCTGAAAATGATGCGCATGCAATAGCCATCTGCAGAAACCTCGTAAAAACACTGGGTCCTCCGGAAAAGCAACAGATAGACGTAAAAGAAACAGAGGAACCGTTATATGACCCCGAAGAGTTATATGGTATTCTCCAGGCCGATTTAAAAAAACCGGTTGATGCCAGGGAAATCATTGCGCGCATAACAGACGGCAGCCGCTTTCATGAGTTTAAAGAGCAATATGCCCCCACGATTGTAACGGGGTTTGCAAACATCATGGGCTTTCCGGTGGGCATTATTGCCAATAACGGCGTACTATTTGGCGAATCAGCCATTAAAGGCGCACATTTTGTTGAGTTATGCTGTGCCCGGAAGACGCCGATCCTGTTCCTGCAAAACATAACAGGTTTTATTGTAGGTAAAGAATATGAGCACAAGGGTATCGCCCGAGATGGAGCGAAGATGGTGCATGCCGTTGCCAATGCTAACGTTCCCAAATTTACAGTTATAACAGGTGGTTCATTTGGAGCGGGCAATTATGCCATGTGCGGCCGTGCTTATGATCCGAGATTTTTATTTATGTGGCCGCATGCAAAAATCTCTGTGATGGGCGGAGAACAGGCAGCGGAGGTGCTGGCATCTGTAAAAGAAGAACAACTAAAAGCGCAGGGAAAAATATTTGCAGCAGCGGATCGTAATGCTTTAAGAACATCCATCTTAGATAAATATAATACCGAAGGTTCGGCTTATTACAGCACGGCCCGGCTTTGGGACGATGGGATCATCGATCCGGCAGAAACAAGAAAAATTATAGCGATGGGCATTGCCATATCGTTAAATAAGAAATGGGAGGCAACAAAGTTCGGAGTGTTCCGGATGTAAAGTATGAGTTCACAGTAAATGATCATAAAGCACTTTTAACTGGCACAGGATCCGGAATATCTTTTTCACAATGAATTCTTAACTATTGGCCATGAATCAATATACAACGATCGGGATAGAACGCCATTACCGCATTTCCACTATCTGGCTTAACAGGACAAACGTTCGAAATGCGTTTAACGAAATCATGATCAATGAGCTGATTACTGCTTTCGATGAAGAAGGCGCACGAAATGATGTACGGGCTATTGTGCTGCGCGGCAAGGGAAAAGTATTTTGCGCAGGAGCCGATCTGAACTGGATGAAGGACGCCGTACAATATGGTTATGATCAGAACTATAAAGAAAGCCTGCAGCTGGCTACCTGCTTTTACACCATATATAATTGTCCTAAACCCACCCTGGCGGTTGTGCATGGTGCTGCCATGGGGGGCGCTAATGGTTTGCTGGCGGCCTGCGATTTTGCCTTTTGTGAAGCCGAAACTCTGTTTTCCTTATCGGAAGTAAAGATGGGCATTATTCCCGCCACTATTTCGCCCTATATTATTAAACGTATAGGAGAATACGGTGCTAAAGACCTGATGCTTACCGGGCGCCGCATTAATGGCACAGAAGCCGAACAATTAAAGCTGGTAAACAAATGCTTTAAAGATATTCATGAAACAGAAGCGCACCTGCAATCGGTTATACAGCAGTTGATGTCCAGCGGTCCAAATGCTGTTACCCGGTGCAAAAAGCTGATCGATGCCGTTGCAAATAAAATACCCATTCAGGACACGCCGGATTATACGGCTAAATTGATTGCCGATACCCGTGCCTCAGCAGAGGGACAGGAAGGAATGGCCGCATTCCTGGAAAAAAGGCCGCCCCGTTGGATTGAATAAAGTTACCGTTGATCTTAAAATGAACGACAAACACACATGATTAAAAGAATATTGATAGCGAACCGGGGCGAAATAGCATTGCGTATACAACGCACTGCCAAAGAAATGGGTATTGCAACTGTAGCGATTTATTCAATTGCAGATAAAAATGCGGCTTATGTTAAAGCCGCTGATACTTCGGTGCCGCTTACAGGCGAATTGCTGAGTGAAACGTATTTGAATATCGGTCAGGTCATAGTCGCCGCTCAGCAAACCAATGCAGACGCGATACATCCCGGGTACGGTTTTTTATCCGAAAATGCCGCATTCGCTGAAGCATGTAAAAATGCAGGAATTGTTTTTATTGGTCCTGATGCCAGCGCTATGTACACCATGGGCAATAAGATTACAGCCCGAAATGCAGCCGTAAAAGCGGGCATACCTGTAACGCCCGGCCTTACCGGGAGTTTAGAAGCCCTGCTTGCAAATCATGACCGCGCAGGATTTCCCCTGCTCATTAAAGCAGCCGCGGGTGGCGGCGGCAAAGGAATGCGCGTGGTACATAATGAGCGGGAGTTAAAGGTAGATTTGGAAGCCACTGCCCGTGAAGCCCAAACCTATTTCGGCGATGATACTATTTATATTGAAAAGTATATTGAAAAACCCCGGCATATTGAGGTACAGATTTTAGGAGATCAGCATGGAAACATTATTCATCTTTTTGAACGGGAATGCTCATTACAGCGCCGGCATCAAAAAATAATTGAAGAAGCCCCTTCTCCCACCCTTCAGCCGGACCTTCGCAAAAAAATATGCGAAGCAGCTGTAGCGCTGGCAAAATCTATTAATTATTACAGTGCCGGCACTCTCGAATTTTTACTGGATGAGAATATGAGTTTTTATTTCCTCGAAATGAATACCCGCATCCAGGTAGAACATCCCGTTACCGAGCTTACAACCGGCATAGATATTGTCAGGGAGCAAATTAATATTGCAAATGGCGGGCAGCTTCCGTTTTCCCAGGAAGATATCCAGCAAAAAGGACACGCCATCGAATGCCGCATATACGCGGAAGATCCTGAAGAAAATTTCTTACCGGCTCCGGGATCAATCCTATATTATGCAGAACCTGTAACTGAAATTACCGACACAAGAATAAGGATCGATAGCATGCAGTTAAAAAGCGGGGACTTCATTTCAGGGGATTTTGATCCCATGATCAGCAAATTAATAACCTGGGGCAGTTCGAGGGAGGCCGCCAGGCTGGCAATGCTGGCTGCACTCAGGCACTATCATATAAAAGGTATAAAAAATAATATTCATTTCCTGGCAACACTGCTGCAACATCCTGACTTTATGAACAATCAATTTTCAACAAATTACATCGGTCAACACCTCAATATGATCCTTGAGGAAAGAAGTGCGGAAAAACAAAGATCAGGGTACCTGGTTCCTGTGGCCGCAGGCATAGTCAAAAGCCTGTCGGCCAATAAACCACCTCAGGATATCTGGCAGACAATAGGCTATTGGCGGCAAAGCAGGCAACTGCCCGTTATTATTGACAACAGGAAAATAATTGTTGAGCTGAGCGGGCGGCATAACAATAAAGTTGTTTTTATATCAGAGGGCATTAAATACGCAACAGCGCTGGAACATACAAAAGGACTGAGCTACCTATTATCGGTAAACGATATTACCTGCCCGGTCAGCATCTACGAAATAAAACCGGGACTGTATGAAATTGATTATGCAGGGTATCAATATCATTTTATAAGACCGGATATTTCTTATGTGGATCATGAAATATTCAGCCGCGAAAGCAGTTCTAAAAATGATCCTTCCAATATTGTATCGCCGATGCCGGGAAAAGTAGTAAAGATGAGTGTGAGACCGGGAGATACCATAGAAAAGGGCAGCCTGTTATTAATAGTGGAAGCCATGAAAATGGAAAACAACATTATCAGCCCCGCAAAGGCGACAGTTGAAGAAGTTTTAGTGAATGAAGGAGATAAAGTAAATGTGAATATGAAACTGGTGAAGCTGAAAGCTATCACGGATTAAAAGGTTCTTAATCCTAAAAAAACAAACAGATAAAAATAAAATTATTATATGGATTTTAACTTGAGCGAAACACATCAGCAGATACGCAGCATGGTACGGGCGTTTGCTGAAAAGGAAATTAAACCTGTTGCCCGGGAATTGGATGAGCAGGAAAAGTTTTCTTATGCGCTTACAAAAGAAATGGGAGCATTAGGATTATTTGGTATTTATATTCCTGAAAAATATGGCGGCGCCGGGCTGGATTACCTGGCATATATCATTGCTGTGGAAGAAATTGCCCGTATTGATGGCTCGCAGGCCGCTACACTTGCGGCTCATAATTCTTTAGGTATCGGTCCTATTTATAATTACGGTACAGAAGCGCAGAAGATGAAATACCTGCCGAAACTTTGCACGGGAGATGGCCTGTGGAGCTTTGGGTTAACAGAACCTGAAGCGGGCAGCGATTCACGGGCTTCAAAAACCACAGCCCGCGAAAACGGGGGGCAGTGGATCATCAATGGTAATAAAATTTTTATCACGAATGGTTCCGTACATATTAACCTGGGAGCTACCGTGCAGACAGTCACCAATGAAACAAATGGTGAAAAACAATTTACCACCATTATCGTTGAAAATGGAACAGCAGGTTTTACACAACAGCCCATGCACGGCAAAATGATGTGGCGTGCGAGTGATACAGCACAGCTGTTTTTTGACGATTGCAAAGTACCCAAAGAAAATACATTGGGAGCGATAGGACAAGGTTCAAAGATCATGTTGCAAACACTCGATGCGGGAAGGCTTGGTATAGCCGCTATGGGATTGGGTTGCGCGCAGGGCGCCTACGAGCTGGCACTCTCTTATGCGCGTGAAAGAAAACAATTTGGAAAAGCTATCTCCCAATTTGAAGCTATATCATTTAAGCTGGCAGATATGGCCATGAAAATTGAGCTGGCAAGAACCTTCCTGTACAAAGCCTGCTGGCTGAAAGACACTGACCAGCCATTTACCAAAGAAGCAGCAATGGCAAAACTTTTTTGCTCCGAAATGGCCAAAGAAGTAACCGATGCGGCCGTACAGGTGCACGGAGGTTACGGACTGATGAGCGAATATAATGTAGAGCGGTTCTACCGAGATCAGCGCCTGTTACAAATTGGCGAAGGAACATCGGAAATACAAAGAATGGTAATAGCAAAACAAATTGGATTGGGAATGCAAAGCTGATGGGGCATGGATGATAGTTCATAGTAAAAAGTATTTGTGTTACCAGCCGGAGTGCTGCTATCATCTGTGTTGTGTCACTCACTTCATCGTCCCGATTATAAACCATCAATATAAACTTTGAAATTAATTTTATAAATATCATAACTGTCCATGAATGATCAACTATGAGCCATGAACTAAAAATAACCGAAAGCCCGAGAGATGCACAGCAGGGTCTGCCTTTCACAATACCTGCCGAAATAAGAGCCTTGTACATTAATGAGCTGATGCAGGCAGGTTTTGATGTACTGGATTTTGGAAGTTTCGTTTCGCCAAAGTCAGTGCCTCAAATGGCTGATACCGGCAAAGTACTGGAATTAATAGATAAAAAACAATCTGATACCCAACTGCTGGCTGTTGTGGGAAATGAACGCGGTGCAAATGAAGCTGCAGCACACGAAAAGCTTGATATAATTGGTTTCCCCTACTCCATCAGCAATACTTTTTTACAAAAAAATATTAATTCCAATACTGAAAAAGCCGATGGTACAACTATTGCCATTGGTAAAATCTGTGCCGGCAGCCAAAAGCAGTTTCGTGTATTTGTAAGCATGGCGTTTGGCAATCCTTATGGTGATGCATGGAACGAAAACATTATAAGCGATTGTGTAAAAAAACTATCCGACAACGGTATCCAGATCATAACGCTTTCCGATACCGTTGGGCTGGGCACTGCCTCATCTGTAAGTAAAATATTTGAAAAATTACTGCCTGTATATCCAGGCATTGAGATCGGGCTACATCTGCATACAGAAAGAAAAAACTGGAAAGAAAAAATTGATGCCGCATGGAAAGCAGGCTGCCGCAGTTACGACGGGGTAATAAATGGTATTGGAGGTTGCCCGATGACGGGTTATGAATTAATGGGAAACATAAACACACTGGATCTGTTATCCTATTTTAAGGAAGAAAATATTACGCACCGGCTGCATGAAACGTTAATAAAAGAGATCGCTTTAAAATACGGAACTTTTAAAAATATCCGATCATGAATAAAGTTGTACCGGATGCGCATGAAGCCATTAAAGGCATTGAAAGCGGGATGACACTGCTGCTGGGCGGATTTGGACTTTGCGGCATACCCGAAAATTGTATTGCGGCCCTGGTGGAAAGTGGTGTTGACAACCTCACCTGTATAAGCAACAATGCCGGGGTTGATGATTTTGGGTTGGGTTTATTACTGCAAAGAAAACAGATAAAAAAAATGATCGCGTCATACGTTGGCGAAAATGCGGAGTTTGAGAGACAACTATTAGCCGGTGAGCTGGAAGTGGAACTGATACCACAGGGCACGCTGGCGGAGCGCTGCCGTGCAGGAGGTGCCGGAATACCTGCATTTTATGTTCCTGCCGGTTATGGAACCGAAGTAGCAGAAGGTAAGGAAATGCGGGAATTTAACGGCAAACCTCATTTGCTTGAATATGCCCTTACCGGGGACTTTGCAATTATAAAAGCCTGGAAAGGAGATACACATGGAAACCTGGCCTACCGCGAAACGGCTAACAATTTCAATCAGCCCATGTCTATGGCCGGCAAAATAACCATTGCAGAAGTGGAAGAACTGGTACCCGCAGGCAATCTTGATCCCGCACAGATACACACACCGGGCATTTTTGTGCAACGGATCTTTGAAGGAAAAAACTATGAAAAAAGAATTGAGAAGCTGACGGAGAGATAAGGCTGATTTGAAGATGAGGTAATTTGAGAATTTGAAAATTTATCAATTTAAAATGTTTATTCAATGAGAGATGATACAGATAATTTGATTGTCACAAAATCGTTCAATTTTTCTCTTAAAATAATTGAATTTGCCGAAAAAATATTTAGTACAAAAAAATTCTCGCTGGCTAATCAGGTATTCCGATCAGGTACATCTATTGGTGCTAATATTCGTGAGGCACAAAATGCTGAGAGTAAAGATGATTTCATACATAAAATGAAAATAGCCTGCAAAGAAGCGGATGAGCTGGAATACTGGCTCTTGTTATGCAGCCAATCTGAATATTTACCCAATCCTGATGAAGCGCTTTTAACGGAGTTAAAATCGATCATTAAAATTTTATCAAAAATAGTTTCAACCAGTAAAAAATCATGACGCAATTTTCAAATTCCCTCCTCCTCAAATTTTCAAATTGCTAAGTAAATGAGCCTAACAAAAGAACAAATAGCGCAACGTATTGCGCAGGAATTACAGGATGGGTTTTATGTTAATCTCGGCATCGGCATTCCCACACTCGTTGCCAATTATATTCCGGAAGGAATAGAAGTGATCCTGCAATCGGAAAATGGCATGTTAGGCATGGGACCTTTTCCGGAAAAAGGAAAGGCTGATGCAGATCTGATCAATGCGGGCAAGCAAACCGTTACTATAAAACCCGGTGGCGCTTTTTTCGATTCAGCAACTTCTTTTGCTATGATACGTGGAGGCCATGTAGATCTTACGATACTCGGAGCATTTGAAGTAACAGACAGAGGAGATATTGCCAGCTGGAAAATCCCCGGGAAAATGGTGAAAGGTATGGGAGGCGCTATGGATTTGGTTGCGGCTGCAAAAAATATCATCGTAGCCATGCAGCACACCAGCAAAGACGGGCAATCCAAACTTTTAAGAGAATGCACCTTACCACTGACAGGTGTGCGTTGTGTAAAAAAGATAGTTACCGATCTTGCAGTTCTGGAAGTAAGTAACGAAGGGTTTGTCTTGCTGGAACGGGCGCCGGGGGTAAGTGTAACCGCCATTCAAAATGCTACTGCGGGAAGATTGGTTATAAAAGGAGCCGTGCCGGAAATAAGTTTCTAAACAAAGCCTTAACTTTGCAGCCGCTATGCAAATAGAAGTATTAAAATCCAAGATCCACCGTGTTACCCTCACCGAGGCCAATCTCGATTATATGGGAAGCATTACCATCGATGAAGAGCTGATGGATGCCGCCGGTTTAATTGAAAACGAAAAAGTGCAGGTCGTAAATGTTAATAACGGTGAGCGTTTGGAAACCTACGTGATCCGTGGCAAGCGGGGCAGCGGCACTATTTGCCTGAACGGCCCTGCAGCCCGCAAGGGAATGGCCGGCGATGTTATTGTAATCATTTCTTATGCTATTATGGACTTTGAGGCCGCTAAAACATATAAACCTAAAGTTATTTTTCCAAAAGCCGGTAACAAACTCTAATATCTTCACTATCAGGCATTGTTCATTTTGCAGATTTTTAAAATCAAATCGCATAGGTATATTTTGCTTTAAGTATACAAATTCAATGTATTCCTTCGGCGAACCCCGTCATTGATGTTCAGTATGCGAGGGATAATTTTGCGGCAGCAGGGAGTGTAGATTTTCCTTTGGGGTTTTGTTGATATTTACAAACAAGTGGGTGAGCCATTTTTC